>JAIOYL010000015.1 GCA_021741195.1 Sneathiella sp.
TTCCTGGACCCGCCCTTCGAAATTGACGATCAGGCTTGAAATCTTTTCAGCGCGTTCCTGCTTGGCCGCATTCTCCGCCTGTTCGCGGGCGCGTTCGTCCGCCTCACGCTTGGCTTCACGTTCACGTTCGGCCCGTTCATGCCCCACCCGCTCTTCCGCTGCGTGTTTTGCCTCGGCCTCGAGGCGCTGCTGTTCGAGGGCGTTGTCCTTGAACACCTGCACCGCGCGCGCCATCTCGCCGATTTCGTCCTTCTGGTCCTGAGCGCCGATTTCAACGGTATTGTCACCTTCAGCCAGCTTGGCCATGACCTCCGTAATACCGGTAATCGGTTTGGTGATCATCCGCATCGTTACAAAAGCCACTGCACCGGAAATCAGCAGGGTAAAAGCACCAATCGAAATAAAAATAATGACGGTTTCATCGACTGTCGAGACGGCGTTATCGATGGATTTCATGCCGGCGTCAGTCCACATCTGCGTAAGTTGGTCGAGTGTCTTGTACATCGAGTTAAACTGCTGATCCGTATCCACCATCATGATAACGGCGGTAGAGGTATCAAGTTCCGTCATTTCAATGACTTCCCCCGCGGCCACGCCATAGCCTTTCAGTTCCGCTTTGGCTTTCGCCAGGATTTCAGCTTCGCTCTCGGCAAAATGTCCGTTGTCGACGAATGCATCAAAGGATTTGGTCAATTCACCGAGGTGAGCCAGATTGGCTTCTCGTGCTTTCGCCAGCTTTCCGTCTTCGACACCGGCATTTGTTTCCGAAATCAACCGGAACAGCCCTCCGTTAAAAGCCTGCAAGTCCCGCTGGTAGCGAAGCGCATTCCCTATTTTTTGTGTATCCTGCTCGTGAAGGCTAACCATAATGGACTGCGTGTCTTTCAGTCCGACATAGGCGACGATGCCCAGCACGATAAGGGATGCAACAAAGATCATCGGTGCGATGAACAACTTGGTTGAAATTTTTAGATTCTGGACGCCCATAAGCCTCTACCTTCACTAAATACGAAAAGAAGCCTTAACACGGCCGCTTACCCGGCCGTGTTAAGACAAGACCCGATTAGTCGAAATAACCGATGCCGAAATAGACATCTCCGGTTTTTTTGACGTAAGTATGCTTCTGCGCAATCTTCTTAGTTTCCGGGTGCGTCCATTTGTAATCCACCCAACCCTCACCAGTGCCTTGTGCAACTTCGCGCATTTCAACGACAAAGGGCTTGCCGTCGGTATCTTTCAGCTTTTCAAGATTTTTGCCGACCAGTTTTTCGTTGGCCCCATGAAAGATCAATTTGCCATCGGAAAATTCCGTAACGAAAACATAAAATTCGCCTTTGTTATATTCGCTGCCTTTTACTGCGAAATCCTTGAAGGCCTGCGCCTGGCCAACTTCTTCGTAATGACCAACGGCAGCGTTCATCATTTCAACAACGGTATCTTTCTTGTCAGCGGCACTTGCTGCGCCGGCAACGAGAAACATACCCAAACCTACGAATAGGGATAAAACTCGAAACATACTTAACACTCCTGATTTTTAATTTTATTAGGCCCTTGAGGGGATGGACCAGTATTAAGGTTAAATTTATTAAAAGATTGCTAATGAGCCAAAAATACACGGAAAGGAGCTTTCGAAACGCCGAAACCTCAGAAATTCCGCGCCAATTCCCGTCGCTACTTAGCCTAGGAAAAAAGAACCCCGAGTTGAGGTTACTTGCCGCTCTCTGCAAGCGCTTTGCGGAATCGCCAGAGCGCGACCGTAAAGAAAGCACCGCCGATTGCGATCATCGCCAGCAACTGCGGCCAGACAATGCCGAGCCCTGCGCCGCGGAATAGTACCGATTGCGAGAAGCCGACATAATGGGTCGAGGGAGAAACCTGCATGATGAACTGCAGCCATTCAGGCATGCTTTCAAGCGGCGTTGTGCCCCCCGAGAGCAGGTTCATGATGATATAGGTGAGAATGACGAGGAGGCCGAACTGCGGCATGGAGCCAGCGACCGTCGCCAGCAGGATGCCGAATGACGTCACCGAAAAGAGATAGACCACGGCGCCCGCAAGGAAAAGCGTTTTCGAGCCCATGATGGGAACCTGCAGCATACCTTGCACCACAAAGAAAAGCGATATGGTTGCCGCAATGACAATAATCAGCCCGTTGGCCCAAACCTTCGAGATCATGATCTCCACCGAGGTGACCGGCGTCACCAGAAGATGCTCGATGGTGCCATGCTCACGCTCGCGGATAAGCGCGGCGCCGGTCAGGATCATGGCGAGAAGCGTCACGTTGTTGATGATCTGCATCACCGCCATGAACCAGGTCGAGTTCAGGTTGGGATTGAACTTGGCGCGGATGACAAGATCGAGCGGCAGGGTAACGGTTGCATTGCGCTCATCGAGGAATTTAAGGACTTCCTGGGTCATGATGCTCTGGATATAGGTGGCGCCATTTCCTGCAATGGCCATGGCCGTCGCATCCACATTCACCTGCACCTCCGGAAGCGTGCCCGAGAGAATATCGGCCTCGAATTTTGGCGGAAAGTCCACGACAAAAATAAACTCTCCCGTATCCAGCACGCGGTCGATCTGCTCGCCGGATATTTCGACGGCGGGCTTGAAATAGGGCGGCAGAAAGGCGGCGCTGATCCGCCGCGACAATTCGGAATGATCCTCGTCGAGAATGGCGATCGAGGCGTTGTCGACCTCCATTTTCGCGTTCTCCGCGACCTGGTAGACCATGAAGGTAAAAGCCCAGACAAGCAGGAAGACCATCACCGGATCGGACCTCAAGCTCCGGAGTTCCTTGATCCCGAGACGGTAGATATTGCCAAGGCGCGCCAACATGATCAGCGCTCCTGCTTGCGTAACAAAAACGCCGAGATGGCGAAAAATGCGACGGCGAAGCCGATCAGGGCGAGATGGTTTGGCCAGAGGTCGGCAAAGCCGAGCGATTTTGTGAAACTGCCGACGCTGATTTGCTGAAAATACGGCGCGGGAAAGAAGCGGCCCATGAATTTCGCGCCGCCGCTCAACGTCGATACGGGCGTGAGGAAGCCGGAAAAATTCATGGTCAGCACCATGGTGACGATAGCCGCCGCAAAGATTGCGGCGATCTGGCTTTTCACGAAGGCGGAAACCAGAAGGCCCAACCCGGTCGTCGAGACCACATAGATCAGCGCGCCGGCAGCAATGGCGAGAACGGAGCCCTTCAGGGGCACGCCAAACACCCATATGACGACGAGCGATAACGTCAGGAAACTGATATAGGCGACAACAATATAGGGGAGCTGTTTGCCGAGCAGAAATTCCGCCCTTGTGACCGGCGTTGCGTAGAAATTGATGATCGAGCCCAGTTCCTTCTCGCGCACGATGCCGACGGCAGTCATCATCGCCGGGATCAGGACACAGAGCAGCATGATGATCCCGGGGGTAATCGCGTAGGTGCTCTTGAAGGCCTGATTATAGAGAAAGCGCGTTTCGATATCGACGGGCGAAAGACGCGCGGCCGTTCCATCATTTTGCCGCGCCATGTCCTGCATATACTGCTGGGTGACGCCCTGGATATAGCCGCGGGTCGTCTCGGCGCGAAAAGGCATGGCGCCGTCGAGCCAGACACCGACCTCAGGCCGCCGCCCGATTTTGAGATCCTTGCCAAATCCGGATGGTATCTCGACGACGAATTTCAGCTCCCCGCTCCGCAGCCGCCTTTCAGTTTCTGCAGCCGTCGTAATCGGCTTTTGTTCGTCGAAATAACGGGAACCAGAAAAATTCTCGAGAAACTGGCGGCTCTCAAAGGATTGGTCCTGATCGAAGGTCGCATAGGAAAGATCTTCCACATCGAAAGAAATACCATAGCCAAAGGTGATCATCAGGATAATCGGTCCGAGCAGGACGAAAGCGAGCCGGATGGGATCGCGGAGCAGTTCCTTGGTTTCGCGGCGCGCGTAGGCAAGCATCCGTCGGAGGCTGAAAATACCGTGATGGTTCTTCAGTACCATATCTTCCAACTCCAGCGGCACGTCCGCCGCTTTCGCTTCCTCCTCCGGACCAATGGCCTCCTCCAGGTAGCTGATAAAAGCCTCGTCCAGCGTTCGCGCATTCCTGGAGCGGATAAGCTCCTCCGGGGCGCCGACAGCAAGAACCTTCCCCGCATGCATCAGGGAAATGCGGTCGCACCGCTCGGCTTCATTCATGAAATGTGTGGAAATGAAGATGGTCACGCCGTCGTTCCGGGACAGCTCGATCAGCAGCTGCCAGAACTCGTCGCGGGCAATCGGATCGACCCCAGATGTCGGTTCATCGAGAATAAGCATTTCTGGCTCGTGCAGGACGGCGACCGCCAGTTGCAGGCGCTGCTTCACACCGAGCGGCAAGCCGTCCGGCTTGCTATCCCTGACATGGCCGAGTTCGAACCGGTCGAGAAGCTCCCTGATCCGGGTGTCGATCCGGTCTTTTGGCAGGTGAAACAGATGGGCATGCAGCTCGATATTCTGAAAAACTGTCAGTTCGCCGTAGAGTGAGAAGGACTGGGACATGTATCCAACGCGGCGGCGGGTCTGCATATCGCCGGCGTTCAGCGCCTTGCCGAAGAGTTTTGCTTCCCCCTCGCTCGCCGGGATCAGGCCGGTGAGCATCTTCATGGTTGTGGTCTTGCCGCAGCCGTTCGATCCGAGAAAGCCGAAAATCTCGCCCCGCTCGATGGCGAAGGAGACATTGTCGACGGCGATGAAATCACCAAAGCGCTTCGTCAGCCCGGTCGCCTCGATGGCGATGGTGCCGTCCTCTTCGATCCGGGGCGGAACCTCTATTTTCCGGTGTCTCGCCTGCTTCTCCGCGGGCAGGAGCCGGATAAATGCCGCCTCCAGTGTTCGCCCACCGGTCTGCGATTTTATCGACGCCGGCGTGCCCGTCGCGATGATCTTGCCGTCGTCCATCGCCGCGATAAAATCGAACCGCTCGGCCTCTTCCATATAGGCGGTGGCGACAATGACGCTCATTTCCGGCCTGCTCTCCCGGATCTGGTCGATCAGTTCCCAGAACTGGCGGCGGGAGAGCGGATCGACGCCGGTCGTCGGCTCATCAAGGATCAGGAGATCCGGATCATGGATCAGCGCGCAGCAAAGTCCGAGCTTCTGCTTCATGCCGCCGGAGAGCTTGCCCGCCGGCCGTTTGCCGAAAGGCGCGAGACCTGTTGCGGCCAGCAACCGGCTTATGCGCCGGACACGTTCCGATTTCTTCTGATTGAACAGGCGGGCAAAAAAATTGAGGTTTTCGTATACGCTGAGGGTCTGATAGAGATTTTTACCAAGCCCTTGCGGCATATAGGCAATCCTGCCCACGCTCCTCCGGCGATGCTCTGACCGGCCCATATCTCCGCCAAGCGCATAAACCTCACCTCTCTGTATCTTGCGCACTCCGGCGATCAGCGCGAGAAGGGTTGACTTCCCCACCCCGTCCGGGCCGATCAGGCCGACCATGCATCCCGCAGGCAGGTCCAGCGTGACGTCGTCAAGCGCAGCAACCTCCCCGTAACGGTGCGTAACCGCCTTGATTTCAACGGCATTGAGGGGGCCGGAGCTCATTCCGGCAAGGCGACCTGCAGGTCGTCGGGCCAGCTTTCGGCGGGCGGAATACGGACATAGGCGATGCCGCGCACGCCGGCTTTCACGCGCTCCTCATATTTACGGAGTAACTTCGGGTCGATGCTGATCTTGACGCGGAACACCAGCTTGGCCCGCTCCTCCTTCGTCTCGACCGCCTTCGGCGTGAACTGCGCCTCGGCAGCAACAAAGGAGACTTTGGCCGGGATCACATATTGCGGAACGGGATCGAGGATGATCCGCGCTTCACTGCCAATCGCCAGAGGACCTGCAGCGTCTGCGGGCAGGAAGACCGTCATATAGACATCCGCGAGATTGAGGAGCGTGAGCAGATTGCCGCCCGCAGGAACCACTTCCCCGGGCTCGGCCAGACGGTATTGAACGCGGCCGCGAATAGGGGCTTTGAGAACCGTATCATCCAGCAGCGACTGGACCCGCAAGCTATCCTGCTCCGCCGCGTTAATCGCCTCTGAGATTTCCTTGATGCGCACCAGCGCGGATGCATAGGCGGCTTCGGCGGCATGGAACTCGGTTGTCCGCTGCTGCAGCGTTTCCTCACTCGTAAAGCTCTGCTTGTTCAGCTTGCGCGCCCGATCCAGCATTTGCTCAGCGAGTTGTAACTGGCTTTTATAGCTTCTCGCAGAGGCTTCCGCTTCCTCGCGGCTCCGCATCAGTCGGCGCACATTCGCTTCCGCGCTTTTAAACTGCGCCGTCACGTCATCGGCATCAAGACGCGCGAGCGTCTGGCCCTTTTCGACCATATCGCCTTCGTTGACCGTGATCTCGGTTACCCGGCCCGCCAGTTTCGTCGCGACATTGACCTGGGTCGCCTCGATACGGCCATTGCTCACAACAATCCCGTCCGGAAGCCGCGCGGCGATCCGGGTTTTCCAGTAATAGAACCCGCCGCCGCCCAGCAGAGCGATCAGCAGAACAAGTACTGCCCAATTCCTCGAACTTTTCACGTTACTCTTCCCGCCCGCCGGTCATCCGGTATTGCTGCATCGCACAATTCATTCGCAACATACATTGAAAGCATAGAGGGACATTGACACAAATCAATCTGTAATGGCCTATGCTGCCAAACGTAACCATTTGCCATACACCCTGTTCCGCTCGTTCCCGTCATTTCGATTGCGCGCCCTCCGGGGGATCCTTTGCATATTTCTTTTTCAGCGCCTCGAATCCCGTAATTACGTCCAGAAGTTCATTCGTGATTTCTGACTGGCGGGCGGACCGGACGGCCTGAAGCATCTCCTCATAGCGATCGTCGATAGCTCGTTCCGCCTGCTGCATGAGGGCGAGACGCGCGGCGTTCTCCGTTGCGATGGCCTCGGCGGCGGCGCGGAACAGGCTGGCAAAAAGATGATTGCGGATCAGCGCCGTGAAGATCGCTACGTCATCCATCATCAGGATGGGTAAGGACCGCGAGTCCCAGGGCCGTTTCGCAAGATCCATGAGGAACGTCGGCGAGAGCGGCAGCAACTCCTCGGTGACCGCCGCCTGCAGTCCATGGCCGCTCCGCTGCATAAAGGTCAATGTCAGGGCAATCTCGTTCTCCTGCACACCAACGCGATAGTCATCCAGCGCTACCAAAATCTCCCCCGCGAGCCGACCAATGCCATCGGGTGAGGCCGGCGGCATGAAGCGGCTCGAAATGGCAAGGCCAAGGCCGTTCAGCGCATCCTCCATTTGCGCGCCGACGGCAAGGATATGCCAGTCCTTGCCCGAGACATGCGCCTTGGCCGCAGCGGCGATGGTTTCGTTATATCCGCCGCAAAGCCCATGGTCCGAGCCGAAAACCAGAGCAATTTTCGGGGCATGGCTATCCACTTCCGCCATCACCTCCGGCAGCGGCGCGGACATCGCAAATATCTGCAGGCCCTGTAAAATGGTTTCATGATAGGCCTTGATCGAGGCCGCCGCGCGATCATAGGGGGCGGCGTTCACGGCGGAGAGCGTCTTCATCGTCCGCACGATACTGCGAATGCTCTGCAGGGTCGCCATGCGATGGTTGAGCGTTTCAAGCGTCTGCGCCATCATTCTCCTCCTTGTCATCCTTGCCAAGCGCATCGCGGGCAAGCGAAAGGATCGTTTCCCGATCACCTTTTTCGAGCTTCGCGCCTGCCATGATCCGCTCTGCCACAGGGCCGAGCTGATCCCGCGCCGCGCTGCGCAACGCCGTCATCGCCGCCGCCATTCCCTCTTCGGGTATACCATCGAACAGGCCATTCATCGCCGCCAGCAGGATCGTCAGTTGCTCCGGCGCCGGGATCGGGTCACGTTCGGGCTGGCGGAGGGACCGGCGGACCGCGCTCCCTCGCGTCAGGCGTTTCTTCGTCTCGTCGTCAAGCCGGGTGCCGAAGCGGGCGAAGCTTTCCAGCTCCTCGAATTGCGACAGGGTGACGCGGATATTTCCGGCGACCTCCCGAAACGCCGGGCTCTGCGCCTTGCCGCCGACACGGGAGACGGATTTGCCGAGATCAACGGCGGGAAACTGATTCTTCTGGACGAGATGGGGCGACAGATAGACCTGGCCGTCAGTAATGGAGATCAGGTTGGTCGGGATATAGGCGGAGAGATTCCCGGCCTGGGTCTCGATGACGGGAAGCGCGGTCAGCGATCCACCGCCATGCGCCGCCGAAAACTGTCCGGCGCGCTCCAGCAGGCGGGCATGAACATAGAAGATATCGCCGGGATAAGCCTCCCGTCCCGGTGGCCGGCGCAGCAGCAGGGAAAGCTCCCGATAGGACTGGGCGTGGCGCGTAAGATCATCATAGATGATCAGAACGTCGCGCCCCTTATCGGAAAAATACTCGGCCATTGTCGTCGCCGCGTAAGGCGCAATATAGCTCAAGCCCGGCGTTTCCTCGCCACTCGTCACCATGACAATGGTATTTTCCATCATCGCGCTGTCTTTCAGTGCGCCGATTACGCGGGCCACGGCATCGCCGCGCTGGCCGATGGCGCAATAGATGCAGATCACGCCGGTCGTCGCCTGATTTAGGATGGCATCGACGGCGATTGAGGTCTTGCCGGTCTGCCGGTCGCCGATGATCAGCTCGCGCTGTCCCCTGCCGATCGGCACCGCGGCGTCGATCGCCTTGAGACCGGTTGACAGCGGACGGGTAATTTCGACGCGTGCGAGGATTGCGGGGGCGTCCGCTTCCACCGGCCGCGATTGCATGCCCGTTACCGGCCCAAGGTCATCCAGCGGCTCTCCCAGCGCATCGACAATCCGGCCCAGCAACTCCTCGCCCACAGGCACGCTCACCACCTTGCCCGTCCGGCGCACATCGTCGCCGACGGCGACATTATCGGAAGGCCCCAGCAGAATGACGCCAAGCCGCGCCGGTTCAAGATCGAAAACAATGCCTTTCACGCCGGATGCAAAAACCACCATTTCATCCGCGAGCGCCCGGCCAAGGCCCGATACCGCGACAATTCCGGCGCTCACCTCGAGCACCTTGCCGACCTCGACAACGGCAGGCTGTGGCGCCGGGCCGGATATCAGCTCATCTATAAGGGTTAGCGCATCCGGACCGGCCGGACCTTTGACTCCGGACTGTTTCATGAACCACCGTTGCGATGCGGCGCCTGCATCCCCAGGCGTTTCTCCAGCATCCCCTCAAGGCCGTCGAGATAACTCTCGATCGTCCAGCCGATGCGCGCACCCCCGAGTTGCAGGACAACGCCGGGGGATTGCGTCTTGTCCGTCTCGAAGTTGAGCGGCACGTCGGCGACGAGCTTGTGAAAACTTTTCGTAAACCGGGCGCGGGTTTTTTCGGGCAGGGCAAAACTGGTCAGGACAACGGCCTTCTCGCTCGCGCCCGAAGACGCCTGCAGTTCCTGCCCAAGCCCGGGCAGCCGGCCTTCAAGCTGGGCGACGATGCGTTCCTCCAGTTCGGCGTCAGACAGATCTTTGAGGACCTTGCGGGTCAGCGACAGGATCGCGCCCGCGCCCGCCGCCTTGAGATCGGCGGCATAGTCTTCCTTCATCTTCGTCATTTCCGCCTGCCCGTTCGCCCGTTCCGCGTTGATGAGTTTTTGCGTTTCGGCCTTGAGCTTCTCCCGTTCATCCGTCGCTTGCGTACGGGCGGCTTCAAGGAACTGGGTCTTTTGAGCGTTCAGTTTTTCAAGCTCGCTGCGGTATGCCCTTTCCTCCAGTCTCGCCTTTTCCGTTGCGGCTTTCGCCTCGGCGACGCGCTGCGAGATTTCCGTCTCGCGCGCATCAATCCCATCGAGGATCGGCCGGTAGAGGAAGCGCTTGAGCAGCCAGACCAGAATGAGAAAATTGACAAGCTGCGCCGCAATCGTGACCCAATCGATCGACATGGATTAACTACCCGCGACTTTGGCGGCCGCAAGCGCCGCGTTCCAGAAGGGATTGGCAAAAATCAGGATCATCGCCACGACAAAACAGTAGATCGCCGTCGATTCAATCATCGCGAGGCTGACAAAAAGCGTTCGTGACAGGGTGCCCGCCGCATCCGGCTGCTGGGCAATGGCAGCCAGCGCCTGCGCCGCCGCGCGGGCTTCACCGAGCGCCGGTCCGAGGGCCCCGAAGGCAACGGTCAGGCCAGCGGTAAAAATCGACACGGCTGCTATAATTCCAAGTTCAGTCATTCATTCCTCCTTTTTGGATGTCAATTTCGCATCGCCTTCAGTTGTGGCGGCGATATAGACCGTGGCGAGCACGGCAAAGATATAGGCCTGTATCAAGCCGGTCAGCAGCGCCAGCATATCCATCACGACCGGGAAAAAGAACGGGGCGACACCGAGCAGGATGGCCGCGATGACCGCGCCGCTCATGATATTGCCATAGAGACGGACGGCCAGCGCCAGCGCCCGCGAAAATTCGCCGATAATATTGAACGGCAGCATGACGAACGACGGTTCGATATAGCGCTTGAGATACGTCCCGATGCCCTGGCGCGCAATGCCGAATGCGGGCACGGCGATGAAGACCGAAAAGGCGAGCGCGGCCGTGGTCGAGAGCGACGCGGTCGGCGGCTCGAACCCCGGCACGACCAGAAGCAGGTTGGACATGGCGATAAACAGGAAGAGCGTGCCGACGAAATAGATCAGGCGGCCGGTCGGCCTGCGGGTGATCTCGTTGATCTGCTTTTCAATGCCCTGCACGATCACTTCAAGCGCGGTGCGCCAGCGGGTTGGCGGCGCATCGGGGCGAAGCCGCCAGGTCACGATCATCGAGACGATCGTCAGCAGCGCCATCACGATCCAGGTATTGACGATGGTGGCATTGACGGGAATGCCGAAGGCGGTGAAGATGATATGGGCGTCGGGCGTCAGGTTCATCTTCTACCCCTCCCGCCCGATCGGCGCGCGGGCCCAGGTGACGATAGCGTAGCGCGTAGCCAGAAACGCCGCGCCGAAGCCAACGGCGCTCCAGAGCCCCAGTTGCGCAACCGCCCAGCCACTCAGTAACAAAAGTGAAATCCGGAGCGCGGCACTCATGAGCAGGATCGGCCCCGGACTTGCGCCCTTGAGCGCCAGCCGGACGCCCAGCCCGAGACCGGCAAAAAAGAGAGCCCCGGCAATAACGCCAAAGGCCAGCCCGACAGCAAGATTGATCACGTCCATTGCAGTCCTTCCATTCTGTTGTCTGAAGTATCCGGGCTCATTCCGGTCCCCCTTCCCGGCTGGCCCAGCGCCAGGCGATCACCATCCCGATAATGGCGCCGGCGATGATGAGGGCGATTGTCCAGGAAAAATTTTGCGGCGCGACGCGGTCGAGCCAGGCGCCAAGGAAAGCGCCGCCGACCGTCGGAACCGCGACGGACCAGCCGATCATTCCAAAAACCCCGAGACCGCGCAACGGGCTGGTGGGCGGCGTGCTCCGCGCGTCCTTTATCCGCTGGGCCCGGCGCCCGATATCCTCCGCCACCTTGTCGGGCTTTTTCGGTACTTCCGTCATTGACGCCGCTCCCGGAGCTCCATGAACCGGCGCACCATGTCCGCCTCCAGCCGTGATAGTGCCGATCGCGCCGTCCGTTCCTTGTCGTCAAGGTCAATGAAGGTGTCGCGGACAATCGTCTCGAGGCTGGCAAGCGTCGTCCCGCGCGCCGCGCGGCGCACACAGATATCCACCTGCCGACCTCGTTTGACCATAATTCCTTCATCAATCCCGAAAACCAGCTCCTCGTCATCGGGAGCGGTCAGCATAAGGACGGAGGGAACCAGTGCCGTCGCAAAATCGATATGATCGGGCAGTATGCCGAATGCGCCGTTTCCCGCCCTTGCAGCGAGTTTTACGGCGGCCCCTTCATAAAACAGACGCGCGGGCAGACGTAGCGTGACGCTCATGCTGGCCGGATTGCTCATGAGGCTCTCCTCAACTCGCTTAACGCACCGATCATGTAATAATCCTGCTCTGAATGCGAGAATTCCGTCTCGCCAAGCAGCGCCTCACATCCATCGAGGGTTTCCTCGAGAGAGACACGCCGCCCCTTCTGGTCGGAAAAAGCCTCGGTCGTAAAGAACGGCTGGGTAAGGAACCGTTCCAACCTCCGGGCGCGGGCAACTGTCATGCGATCCGCGCTTGAGAGCTCCTCAAGCCCGAGCATGGCGATGATATCACGCAAATCCTCGTAATCGGCCAGAGTCCGCCGCACCGCCCGCGCGATGTCATAATGGCGCTGACCGACTGTGCCTGGGGAGAGCATCGTTGATGTCGAGGCGAGCGGATCAATCGCGGGGTAAAGCCCCTCGCTCGCCCTTTTGCGTGACAGCACCACGGAGGCGGAAAGATGGGAGAAAATATGGGCGGCGGCGGGATCGGTAAAATCATCAGCCGGAACGTAAACTGCCTGGATGGAAGTGATCGCGCCTGATTTGGTGGAGGCGATCCGTTCCTCGAGCTCGGCAAGTTCCGTCGCCAGGGTCGGCTGGTAGCCAACGCGGGACGGCATCCGCCCCAATAGCCCCGACACCTCGGACCCCGCCTGAACGAAGCGGAAGATATTGTCGATCAGCAACAGGACGTCCTGTTGCTTCTCGTCGCGGAAATACTCCGCCATGGTAAGCGCCGTCTTGCCGATCAGGAAGCGAACGCCCGGCGGCTCGTTCATCTGTCCGAACAGCATCGCCGTCTGATCGAGAACGCCCGCCCTGTCTATTTCGCGGTAAAGCTCCTCCGCCTCGCGCGATCTTTCGCCAATGCCGCAGAACAGGCTGACGCCCTTGTGCAGGCTGACGGTATTATGGATAAGCTCCGTGATCAGGACCGTTTTTCCAACTCCGGCCCCGCCGAAGAGGCCAGTCTTGCCGCCGCGCTCGATCGGGCAGAGCAAATCAATGGCCTTGATACCGGTCTGCAAAACCTCTGCGTGAACGACCCTGTCGGCCAAATGCGGCGGAGGACTATGGATGGATACCCTCTGTGCCGTCTCAACCGGCGCCTTGCCATCCATCGGTTCGCCGAAGACATTCAGCATCCGGCCGCGTACCGCGTCCCCGACAGGGACAAGGATCGCAGAGCCGGTTGCCACCACTTCCATGCCAAGGCCAAGGCCCTGTGTTGGCGTAAGGGCGATTCCGCGCACCACACCTTTCCCCGCAAGATCCGCGACTTCAATGGAAACCTTTCCGGCCCTCAGCAGGTCATGGATCCGCGGCATCTTGCCGGAAAACTGGATATCGACGACGCCGCCGCGAATGGCGACGATCCGGCCACTGTCGTTTGCTTCCGCCGGAACCTCCATTGTCTCGCCCATGAAATGTTCTATTTCATGGCCCGCTTGAACGCCTTCTGCATGTCCTCGGTCGCCTTGTCAAAAGCCTTCCGGGACTCCGACAGGGCCGCATCAAGTGCCGACCAGGATTCCTGTCCCGCCTTTTTCATGGCGGCAAGGCGCGATTCGGCCACTTCGGCTTCGCTTTTCATTTTCGCGACGGCGTCGTCGAAATCCGCTTTGCGCTCCTCCGGAAATTTCGCCGCCACAGTAAAAGCATTGTTCATCATTTCCTGCCAGGCCTTCACCTGCGCATCCGCCCGCGCCTTGAAAGCCGCCTCATACTGCTCTGCATTGTTTTTGGTGCTCTTCACATAGGTCTCGACTTCGTCCTCGAACGCTTTCCATTCCTTTTTCAGCTTCGCCGACTGTGCTTCCCAGACGCTTTCCGCGCTTTGCAGATTCTTGTCGAAAAAGCTCTTGAAGGCATCGCGCTGAACCTGCATGTCGGAGAGCGCTTCCTTGGCCTTCACACGGGCGTCACCCCCGAGGTCCTCAACCTTGCCTTGAAATGCGGATAATGTCGCGTCCATCTCGTCCAGACGGCTTTTGGCCCATTCAATATAGGGATGGACCTTGCTTACCTTGGTCATGTCTCACTCCTCAGTTAAAAAAAATGGCTCGGGGAACAGTAACTATTTAAAAATACGAAACATTTGCATTGATCCTGGTCAAGTTCAGCCGGATTTACTTTTTGTCCAGCGTTTGGCGCAGCTTCGACAGCAGTTTCGACCTCTGCCGGCCATCGGGGGCATGTTCCAGCGCTGAGCGGATATCGAGTGTAAGCTGAGCCAGTTCATTATGCCAGTCAAGCCTGTCGACATTATCCGCGGCCAGCCGCTTGCTGACGCCGCGCAATTTGCCCGTTTTGCCGGATGTGCGCAGCTCGAATTCGTCATCGAGCGCGGGAATGATGACATGACCCTCTTCAAACCCCTCCTCCAGGAGCTGCGCCTGGAAAGCCTGCAGCGATTCCCGGGAACCGTGCGTGAGGAAGAGCGCCTGCCGGACCGGTTTGCGCGCTTTCGCCCAGGCGGCAAGGCCGTTCCCGTCGGCATGGCCCGAATAGGTATCAATCGAGCGGATACGGGCGCGCACATGGATATCCTCGCCCTGGATCCTGACCTTTTTCAGGCCCTGCTCGAGCAGTCGGCCGAGCGTACCTTCCGCCTGATAGCCAACCAGCAGCACTGTCGATTGCGGACGCCACAGATGATTCTTCAGGTGATGGCGGACGCGCCCGGCGTCGCACATGCCGCTTGCCGCCATAATGATGACGCCGCCGTCAAAGCGGGCGATGGCCTTGCTTTCGTCCACCGTTTCCGTGAAATGAAACTTCGGATTCGAGAACGGATGATCGCCTTTCTCGACCCCTTCCAGTTCACTCTTATACTTGGAGAAAACCGACGTGACGCGGATGGCGAGCGGCGAATCGAGGAAAACCGCTGTGCAGGAAATAGTCGCCTTATCAAGGAGATAGTCGATATCGAGCAACAACTCCTGTGTGCGCTCCACGGCAAAGGATGGAATGATCAGCGCGCCGCGCGCCGCCATTGCCTCGTTTATCTCAGTTGCCAGAATTTCGCGCCGTTGCCGGGGCGTGACGTCCTCGCGAATGCGTCCACCATAGGTTGATTCGCAAAAGACGTAATCGAAACCGCTCGGTGCTTCCGGGTCTCCATGGAAAAGCTTGTTGTCCGGCCCGATATCGCCGGAGAAAAGCAGCCGGAGCGTTTCCTCGCGCTCGGTAATTTCAATCTCGATCGAGGCGGCGCCCAGAATATGGCCTGCGTTCCAGAACCGCGCCCTCACTTCAGCACAGGGTTGCAACCATTCTTCGAACTCGACCGGGTGAATTTGCGCGATCGAGTCTTCCGCATCTTTCCGGCCATAGATCGGCTGCACCGCCGCCTTGCCGCGCTGCTGGTTGCGCCGGTTGAGCCGCTCGACCTCGACCTCCTGGATATAACCGCTGTCGGGCAGCATATAGCTCAAAAGATCGCGAGTCTGCGCCGTGGTATAGACCGGGCCCGTGAACCCCGCCTTGATCAGTTTCGGGATAACCCCGCTGTGATCAATATGGGCATGGGTCAGAAGAACGAAATCAATCTCCGCCGGATCGAAGGGAAACGGCCCGTAATTCAGCTCCTTCAGGGTCTTTGTGCCCTGGAACATACCGCAATCGACAAGAAACTGCCGCCCCGCGACCTGCAAGCGGTAGCAGGATCCGGTCACCGTCCCGGCCGCACCACAAAATTTGATCCGCGTCGTCATGTCACGTCTCCTCCGTCAGGGCGCGGCTGAGAAGCGGCGCGAGGCTGATTGCATTGGTCGAATGCGGCACACTGTCGGTGGAGCGGATGCGCGAAACGCCCGCGGTTTTTATCGCCGCCACGTCGCCGTCACGGCAAAGGGCATGAACCGCAATCACCTCAATCGTACCAGCGCCCGTCTCACGCAGGGCTTTAGCCGCTCGGCAGACAGTCATTCCGCTTGAAATGACGTCATCCAGAATGATCGCTCGCGCGCCGGCAATCTCCTGGTCCTCCGCAAAGCGAACTGCCACCTGTCTGTCGCCGGTGCGGACTTTCTCGCCGACAATGAACGGAGAATCGAGCTTTTCAGCGATCACACTCACCCATTGTTTGGATTCACTGTCTGGCCCGACAAGGAGCAAGCCGATCTGCGATTCCCCGGCAAGAGCATCAGCGATCAATCCGGTTGCACTCAACGCATCCGCGCGGCAATCAGTAAAAATACTCTGCAGGTTGTCGATGCGGTGCAGATGCGGATCAACCGTTATAACCCGGTCAAAATAACGGGAAAGATAATCACCAATAATCCGCTGGCTGACGGCATCACCGGTTTCGAACGCCATGTCCTGCCGCATGTAGCAAAGATACGGCGCGACAAGGACCAGCCGCGCTGCCCCGCCGTTTCGCAGCGTCGCTGCGGCGAAGGCGAGATGCAGAAGTTTCTCGTTGGGATCATTGAGGCTGGCGAACAGGATCGCCGTTCCCCTGACTGGATGGATGCGCACCCGGCTCTCGCCGTCGGGAAAGCGGTGAACGGCGATTTCATGGGCAGGAATATCAAGGCTGGCCGCCAGCTTTCCTGCGGCCTCCCTGCTTTCAGGCAGGAAATGAAGCGAGGCAATGCTCATGCCTGTTCTCCCAAGGTATAGCCGTTGCCCTCGCCGGCATATTTTATGGCGAAGCCGTAATCGGACTGAAAACAGGCGTGAATACGGTAGAGCGGTTCTCCCTTGGCGATATTATCACCGATTTTCTTGAACAGATCGATGCCCGCCCCCTTGTCCATCGGCGCCCCCGCCAGCCGGGCGATCCGGGCAAGACGGAAGCAGTCGATCGCGGTGACGGAGCCGCTTTCCGGCGCCAAAACGTCATGGGTCAGTTCCCCGACGCAAGATACCTCGCGCGCGCGCCCTTGCGCCTCGATGATCCGCTCCATGGATTTCAATGCCGCGCCGCTGTCCAGCAATTCCTGCGCCCGGGCGTAGCCGCCGCCGCCGCGCAGGTCCGGATCGTTCTCAAGCAGCGCCCCGGCAATCCGCAGGGATTTCTCGCGCAGGTCCATTGGCGCGCCCTCCTCCCGGCGGAGGACCGCCATCACGTCGCGCGCCTCCAGCACCGGGCCGATGCCGTTGCCGATCGGCTGTGTTCCATCCGTCACGATCACATCGATGACAAGACCGACCTGATCGCCGACATATTCAAAAAATTTGCGCAGGCGCATGGCGTCGGTATGGTTGCGGACCTTCGCCGAAGGGCCGAGGGGAAGATCGATCAGCAGATGCGTTGATCCCGCCGCGAGTTTTTTCGACAGGATGGAGGCAACCATCTGCTCGCGGGTGTCGATGGACAGCGGCCGTTCCACCGAGATCAGGATATCATCGGCTGGCGACAGGTTGACATGCCCGCCCCAGATAATACAGCCGTTGCATACCTCGACAACCCGCTGCATCTCCGGCATGGACAAATCGACCTTCGCCAGCACTTCCATGGTGTCCGCCGTCCCGGCAGGCGAGGTAATTCCCCGCGATGAGGTCTTCGGAATTGTCAGGCCATGGGCGGCGACGATCGGCACGATGATCATGGAAGTACGGTTGCCCGGAATGCCGCCAATGCAATGCTTGTCGACAACGACCGGCGATTTCCAGCGAAGCTGCGTTCCCGCCTGCGCCATGGCCTTCGTCAGAAACAGCATCTCGTTCGTCGTCATGAAGCCCGCCGAGGAAACCAGAAAGGCTGCAATCTCCATTTCCGAATATCGGTAGTTGGCAATATCCGTAATGATCTCCCCGATTTGGCCGGAATCGAGGGTATGGCCATGGATCTTGCTCCGCAAGTGATCAAGACTGCGGGGCGGTTCAGCCGGGGCGATGGTCACCCTTGTCCTCTCTTTCAACCCCATGCGGCGGAACGCCTGCTCCGACAGGCCGAGTTCGCCCGGCCCGACAATCGTCTCATCATCGACAACCATCAGGGACGCCAGCAGATGGTGACTGCCGTTCATCACCTGGATTTTCTTGAAGGCCTGATATTCCTCCGGTCGGTATGCGCTGCAATTCCTTGCCAGGAACGCCACATTGTCGCGGTAGGTGTCAATGGCAACCCGTTTTAATTCAAGCATTTCCCATCCCGGCTCCCGTTATCACACCCATTACTACATACTGCTGCATCCGGCCGCCTTGATCGAGGTCAAGTGCAGAAAACTATGATAGCATTCTTCTGAAATGATTGCTTAAGTAATGGCCGCGAATAAGGGTTCGTTTTGAAAATGGTTATTTGACGCATTTTCATGAAGGCCATAAAATGGCTTTTTCGGTGCCGGTTGTGGGGATCCGAACACAGGATATCTTGATGAGCAGAAAATTTTTCTGGGCCACCCTCGTGATCGCGGCGCTGGTGCTTGGCGGCGGCTATTATTATGTCGTCGGCAAAGGCATGTCCGCCGCG
Source organism: Sneathiella sp. (assembly GCA_021741195.1). Taxonomy (GTDB): domain Bacteria; phylum Pseudomonadota; class Alphaproteobacteria; order Sneathiellales; family Sneathiellaceae; genus Sneathiella. The sequence goes on from JAIOYL010000015.1 coordinate 18,328, forward strand.
CCGCTCGCCAATGCGGCGAAACCTGGCGCCGAGAAAATTGTCATGGTCGAGGCGGAACCTGTCACTGTCGGCACGGTGATCGAGGATATCCGGGCCGTCGGCACTTTGCAGGCCAATGAATCCGTCGTCATTTCCTCGGAAATCGCCGGACGGATCGACCGCATCCGGTTCAAGGAAAGCGGGAATGTCGCCATGGGAGATGTTCTTATCGAGCTCGACGCAGATATCCTCAAGGCTGAACTGGTGAAAGTGCAGTCGGACCTGACCCTTGCCGAGGCCAATCTTGAACGCGCGCTCAAGCTCGCCAAGCAGGGCACCGGGACACTCCGTGCCCGCGATGAGGCGGTGGCCGCCAGCCAGGCGGCGGAAGCGAACCTCAGTCTCGCGCGCGCCCGTCTTGAAAAAGCAACCATTGTCGCCCCCTTCTCGGGCGTTGTCGGTCTTCGCGCCGTCAGTATCGGCGCCTATGTCACGCCGGGCGACCGTCTCGTCGAGCTTGCCGATATCGATCCGATCAAGGTCGATTTCCGGGTTCCCGAACTGGTGCTTTCAAGCCTCCACGCCGGTCAGCCCATCCGCGTGACCGTCGACGCTTTTCCCGGCCGGACCTTCGAGGGGAAGATCTATGTCATCGATCCGATCGTTGACGCGAACGGACGGGCGGTCCGGCTCCGTGCGCGCATCGCCAATCCGGATCATTTGTTGTTTCCAGGCCTGTTCGCGCGCGTTCAAATCGTCGTTCACAAGCGTGATAACTCGCTACTGGTACCAGAATCCGCTGTATTCGCGCGCGATCGCAAGCATTACGTCTACCGCGTGGTGGATGACCGCGCCATGCTCACTGAAATCGAGTTGGGGCAGCGCCGGTCAGGACAGGCGGAAATCATCAAGGGTATTGGGTCGGAGGCGGTAATCATCACGGCCGGTCATCAGCAGGTCCACGATGGCGGACGCGTCGAGATCGCCAAAGCGGCGGCGGGTAGCTGAGATGAATATTTTTGAGGTCTTCATTAGGCGCCCCGTATTTTCGACAGTGATGAGCCTGATCGTCATTCTTGTCGGGCTCATCTCCTATCTTCAACTCACGGTCCGCGAATACCCCAACATCGACGAGCCCATTGTCTCGGTCCGGACCAGCTATCCCGGCGCCAGCGCCGAGATCATTGAAACCCAGGTGACACAGGTCCTCGAAGGATCAATTGCCGGCATCGAGGGCATCGAGATCATGAGCTCGAGCAGCAAGCCCGAGGAAAGCCGGATCACGGTCCGCTTTCGCCTCGGTGTCGATCCCGACGTCTCGGCCAGCGACGTTCGCGACCGCGTCTCGCGGGTGCGCGGACGGCTTCCCGCCGAAGTCGAGGAACCGGTGATCGCCAAGGTCGAGGCGGACGCCCAGTCGATCATCTATCTTGCCTTCACCAGCGACCGCAATACGCCGATCGAGATTTCCGACTATGCGGACCGCTATGTGCGCGACCGGCTGCAGAATATACCTGGCGTGGCCGAGGTCCGTATCTTCGGCGAGCGCCGTTACGCCATGCGGATCTGGCTCGACCGGGCCCGTCTCGCCGCCTACCAGCTTACGGCTCAGGATGTTGAAGACGCGCTTCGACAGCAGAATGTTGAAGTTCCCGCGGGCCGTATCGAGAGCTTCGATCGCGAGTTCACGGTACTCTCGAAAACCGGACTGACGACGCCGGAGCAGTTTGGGCGGATTGTCGTGAAGGACATCAATGGCATTCCGGTGCGCATCCGGGATGTCGCCCGGGTAGAGATCGGGCCGCAAGATGAGCGCCGGGTCACCCGCTTCAACGGTGATAACGCTGTCATTCTCGGCATCGTCAAGCAGGCGACGGCCAATCCGCTGGATGTCTCGATAGAGATGCGCAAGGTTCTGCCGGCTTTGACAAGCGACCTGCCGCAGGGCATGAATGTCAAGATCGCCTATGACAAGTCGATCTTTATCGACCGATCGATCGAGGCGGTCTACACCACAATCGCCGAAGCCGTCGCGCTCGTGGTCATCGTCATCTTCTTTTTCCTGCGCACGATCCGGGCGACCATTATCCCGCTCGTCACCATACCGGTCTCCCTGATCGGTGCCTTCGCCCTTATGCATATGCTGGGCTTCTCGATCAATACCCTGACTTTGCTGGCGATGGTGCTGGCGATCGGGCTGGTCGTGGATGACGCCATTGTCGTCCTGGAGAATATCCACCGCCATGTCGAAGACGGTATGACGCCGGTCCGCGCAGCTATCGTTGGCATCGGCGAGATTTCGGGCGCGGTAATCGCCATGACGCTCACGCTGGCGGCCGTCTATGTGCCCGTCGCCTTCTCGCCGGGACGGACGGGATCACTGTTCAGCGAGTTCGCCCTGACACTCGCAGGATCGGTGCTTGTCTCCGGTTTCGTCGCGCTGACCTTGAGCCCGATGATGTGCTCACGCCTGCTCAAGGAGCATGAAAAGCACGGGTGGTTCTATAACCTGTTCGAGAACGGATTGCTGGCCGTCAACCGCGGATATCGCCGCGCGCTTGAGATGACGCTGAGGCTCCGTCCCCTCGTCGTCGTGATCGCTGTGCTTGTCGCGGCATCGAGCTATTTCCTGCTGACCAGCCTGAAATCTGAACTCGCGCCGATCGAGGATCGCGGGGTTCTGTTTACAGCGGGAAACGCGCCGGAAGGCTCAACCGTCAATTTCACCAGCCGCTATGCGGAGGAGTTCGAGGCGCTTCTCAACAAGATCCCGGAAGTGCAGCATAATTTCGTCATCGTCGGCTCGCGCGCCGTGACGGAGCTGATATCATTCTCGCAGCTCACCCCCTGGGAGGATCGCGACCGCACGCAGATGGAAATCGTTCGTGAATTGCAGCCCAAACTCTCCCGTATCACCGGGGTGCGCGCCTTCGCCAACAATCCCGGCTCCTTCGGCCAGAGCGCCCGCAACAAGCCGATCGAGTTTGTTATCCAGACGTCGGAGAGCTATGAGACGCTGGACGGATATGTCGAGAAATTCCTGGGTGAAGCCGAGAAATTCCCGGGGCTCATCAATCTGGACAGCGATCTTCGCCTCAACACGCCGCAGATCGATGTCGAGATGGACCGCGAACGTGTCGCCGACACCGGCGCGGGCGTGCTGAATGTCGGGCGCACCCTGGAAACGCTGCTTGGCGGCCGCCAGGTGACCCGCTTCAACCAGAACGGCGAACAATATGACGTGATCGTGCAGATGGCGCCGGACGACCGGCGGACTGCCAGCGATCTCAATGACATCTATGTGCGCGGTCGTGACGGAACACCAATCCAGCTGTCCAATCTGGTCACGTTGCGCGAAACCGTCGCGCCCAAGGAGCTCAACCGGTTCAACCAGTTCCGCTCCGCCACCATCACCGGCAATATCGCGCCCGGCTACTCGCTCGGCGAAGGCCTTGATGCCCTCGAAACTGCGGCAAGGCAGGTGTTGCCCGCGACGGCGCGATATGATTTCAGCGGCGAGTCCCGCGAATTCAAGGAGGCCGGAACAAGTCTACTGTTCGTCTTCATCCTGGCGCTCTGCTTTATCTTCCTCGTCCTTGCGGCGCAGTTCGAAAGCTTCGTCGATCCCCTGATCATCATGCTCACGGTGCCGCTCTCAATGACCGGGGCGCTGCTCGCGCTCAACCTCACCGGCGGCACCCTCAATATCTACAGCCAGGTCGGACTGGTCACGCTGATCGGGCTGATCAGCAAGCACGGCATCCTGATCGTGCAGTTCGCCAACCAGCTCCAGGATGAGGGCCGGTCGCTTCGCGATTCCGTGGTCGAGGCGGCGTCACTCCGGCTGCGCCCGATCCTGATGACCACCGGGGCCATGGTTTCCGGCGCCATCCCGCTCGCCATCGCGGCGGGCGCGGGCGCGGAAAGCCGGCAGCAAATCGGATGGGTTATCGTCGGCGGGATGACCTTCGGAACGCTGCTGACGTTGTTCGTGGTGCCGACGGCCTATACGCTGCTGGCCCGCGACAGATCAAAGGTGATCGGCGCGCCGCAGGCTGAAACCGGTGCATTGACGAACGCGGACGCCGTCCCCGGCGAATAACGACCGGAACAGTTCACAAATTTTTCGTCAACCGGCGAAGTTCCTCCATTTGCTCGCCCTGCACTTTCATAATGATTTCCAGATGCTCGGCCCGGAGCTGGTCGAGCTTGTCATGCAGGCTCATGATCTCAAGTTCCGCCTTTAAATTCACTTCATAGTCATGGGCGATTTCCACGCGGTCCTTTGCCGCCTGCCGGTTCTGCGACATCATGATGACCGGCGCCTGTACCGCGGCCAGCATTGACAGGATCAGGTTGAGGAAAATGAAAGGATAGGGATCGAACGCGTCAACGCGCGGGAGCAGCCAGACGTTCAACAGAACCCATACCGCCAGAATGATCGCGAACAGGATAATGAAAGCCCAGGAACCGCCGAACGCCGCCACCTGATCCGCCGTCCGCTGCCCGAATGTGAGGTTTTCGTGAAAGCGATCATTGATATTCTCCGAGATCGCAATCCGTTTCGCCATTCGGCTCAGGATCTTCTGCTCACGCGGCGGCAAATCGTCATATCCCTCGTTAAGCAGCCGTTTCGCCAATTCTTTGACATTTCTATCCATACTTTACCTCCCAAAAAATACATGACTGTTCAGGGTCCGAGACCGTGAGGATCTCCTTCGCAGGATATCAGTCGCAAAAAAAAGCGAGAATTTCCTGCCGCATTGCCAAAGTGTCCTGATAGCCGAGATCGATCAGACTGCCGATGAAACCCGGCTCGAACAGCAAATAGCTTTCCAGCAGCCCGACTTTCTCCGATGTGCCCTGGCTCGCCAGTATCCATTTCAGGGCCCGCGGCATCTCGTGGCGAAAGGCGAGCGCCATTTCCTTGAGATTGCGCGACGGGTTAATCACCAGCGTCTCGATATGCTGCAAGGGAGTGCCTTGCCGCTTCTCGGCCGGAATAAGCTCGAGCGTCTGGTTAATGCGCTGCAAGCGTTCTATGTCCGCATCCAGATTATCGTGAAATATTGTATCAAGCGCGTAGCCGGCGAGATCACCCATCGACGGATAATGATGTTCCCCTCGCGCGGCAACCTCCGCCGCCTGGATCCTGTCGCGAGTGCCGACGATGAGCAGTTTAGTTCCGCCAAGATGGATGGCTGGCGCGAGTGGCGAGGTCAGGCGCAATGACCCGTCGCCAAAATATTCATCGCCGATTTTGACCGACGGAAACAGCACCGGCAGCGCCGTCGACGCCATGACATGATCAAGGGTCAGCCTACTGTATATCCCGTCCCGGCGTTCCCTGTGCCATTCCCGCTTATGGGACGCCGTTTCGAAAAAGGTTTTAGCATTGCCGGTGGAATAACCCGAACAGGTCACACCGATGGAATAGAGTTTTTCGGCGGCGATGGCCCGCGATACCTTGCCGAAATCAATCCCGCGTTCAACAGAGTGCCACAACGGCGCGTTTTCGAGCAGCGATTTCGGTGTATTCTTCTGCAGATAGGGAATGAATTCCGACAGAAACATCCTGAGACCATTGAACATGATCGTCGTCACGCGGGCATCGATGACATCATTTGTATGCAGCCTTCTCCAGAAATTCTCGATCTGCTCCGCCGCCTGTTTGAAGTCATCGAAATGCGACGCAAGGGCCGCGGCATTGATAGCGCCGACGGAGACGCCCGTGATGACAGGAAACCTGACCTCCTTCTTGCTGGAAAGCTGCGACAGGGCCTTTAACACGCCGACCTGGTAAGCGCCTCTCGCGCCGCCCCCAGTCAGGACAATGGCATATCGTGGAATTCCGTTGTTATTCATATTATTTCATTATTTTTTTAAACTGCTACATGAATACCAATTTCTATCGTCCGTTCCGGTGGTATGTGGAAATAGGACGACGGCCGGTCGGCGTTGCGATGCAGGAAACTGTAGATGCTGTTCCGCCAGTTGGCCATACCGGCATCGGGACCACTCGGAACGATGGTCTCTTTCATGAGCACATAGGTCATGTCCCCGGTCTCAATCGGCAGGCCCTGCCGGGTCGCCAGAGAAAGTGCAATCGGCACGTTGATCGGCTGGACAAACCCGTATTTGACTTTCATGGCATAAACGTCGGGAGCGATCAACTCGACGGTCAATCGTTCCGACGCCGGGACATGCGGCTCCTGTTCAATAACCACCTGAAGCAAAATGATGGTTTTCGGCACGGAATGCAGGCGTTCGATCATATGATGCAGCGCAGCGGGCGCATAGTTACCGCCGGCTCTAGTAAAGAAAACGGCAATCCCCTCAGGCCTTGTGATTTCCAGATGCGCGAGCAGCGTCGGAACATCCTCGATATCCGGCTGCCTGGCAAGCAACTGTTCGAGCTGGATCGACTGGCCCTTGCGCCAGGTCGTCATCAGGAAGAAAATCAGGGCGCCGGCGACGATCGGATACCAGCCCCCTTGCGGCACTTTGGTCATGCTGGTAAGCCAGAAGGCGATATCGACCGGCAGGAAGACAATGGCCATCGCGGCAACCAGAAAAAGACTCCTCTTCCAGCGCACGGCAAGCGCCATGATCAGAACGGTGGTGATCATCATATCGGTTGAAATGGCGACACCATAGGCCGAGGCAAGGTTCGACGACGAGCGGAACGCGATCACTAGCGCAATCGTGACAATCATCAAAATCCAGTTCACTGCCGGAACATAGATCTGGCCAAATTCTTCATTGCTGGTCTGGATGACCTGCAGGCGCGGCAGCTGGCCGAGGTTGATTGCCTGCCGGGTCAGGGAAAATACGCCGGAAATCACGGCCTGACTGGCAATGATGGTTGCCAGCGTGGACAGGGCAACCAGCGGGTAAAGGGCCCAGTCCGGTGCCAGATGAAAAAAGGGATGGGTAATTTCCCCGAAATTCGAGAGAACAAGAGCTCCCTGCCCGAAATAATTAAGCACAAGACATGGCAGCACCAGACCAAACCACGCAAGCCGGATCGGCCCCGGACCAAAATGCCCCATATCGGCGTAAAGCGTTTCACCGCCGGTCACCGCCAGGAACACCGCTCCCAGCACCAGAAAGGCGAGATGCGGCTCCCGCGCCATAAAATCTAGCGCCCAGGTGGGATCGAGAGCCTTTAAAACAGTCGGTTCATTAAATATACCGACCGCCCCCAGAAGGCCGAGAACAAAAAACCAGACCAGCATCACCGGGCCGAACAAACCGCCGATCTTGGCGGTGCCGCGACTTTGTATGGAAAAGAGCGAGATCAGAATAATAACGGCGGCCGGGACGATAAACGGCTGGAACGCCGTCGTGGCGATTTCCAGACCTTCCAGCGCGCTCAGCACTGAAATCGCGGGCGTTATCGTGCCGTCGCCATAAAGGAGCGATGCGCCAAACAGACCAAGTGAAATCAGGATAAAGCGGCCAGTTCCCGCCTTCGCCGTTTTCGGGTTAAACAGCGATGCGAGCGCCACAATGCCGCCCTCCCCCTTGTTGCTCACCCGCATGACCACATGCAGGTATTTGATGCTGATCACGATGATAAGCGACCAGACAATCATCGACAGAACACCGAGAATATGCGCTTCTGTCACGGCAAGGGGAACATCGCCACGAAAACTCTGACGAAAGGCATAGAGCGGGCTGGTTCCGATGTCCCCATACACTATTCCAAGCGCGGCTAGGCTCAAGCCAAGTTTCCGCCGGTCCGGTTTTGGCGGAGATTCTTCAGGCGCAACTGATGTTGTCTTATCCACAGGACGTCCCTCCAATGCAAACCGGGCCAGGCCTTCAGTATTAACATACTGATATCGTTTTACCTTCTTATCAACGGACAATAAAGGAACGATTTGGCGAGGATGGGAAGCCGTCAATTTGCGCCGTTGTTCGCGACTGGTGCTAAATTTGTTGGCATTCTTCCGCCGTCCTTAATATGCTCAAATTAAAACAATGAAGAAAAGGACAGGGACGTGACATTAATTTCCTCGATTGAACAATCTCATAAAGTCATGGTCGAAGGCCGGGATGTACCGTGGCTGCTCAACCAGTGGGCGGAGCGCACCCCGGACAAGCCATTCATGATCTGGGAGCCCTTTGACGGCGAAAGCCGGACATTTTCCTACGCTGAATTCAGCGGGAAAGTGAAGAGAGTGGCGGCAGCCCTTCATACACGGGGCGTTGCGCTGGGTGATCGGGTGCTGCTGCATCTCGATAACAGCCCGGAATTCGTCATCTCCTGGTTCGCTTGCGCCCATATCGGCGCGGTTGCCGTTTCGACCAACACCCGGTCGGTGGCCCGTGACATGATCTATTTCGCCGATCACGCCGGCGTTGCCGCGGCAATCACCCAGCCGTCTTTTGCGCGGCTGGTCCATGAGTCAGCGCCGAATATCAAATTCCTCGCGGTGACGGATAACGATGCCGGCAGCCCGGCCCCGATCCCGGACGATATCCCGCATATCCCGTTCGCCAGCCTCCTGAATGAGAAAAGCGATTGCCCGCTTCGTCCCGCCGATCCCTTCGCCAATCTCGGCGTGCAATTCACGTCCGGAACGACGTCACGGCCCAAGGCGGTCCTCTGGACCCATGCCAACGCGATCTGGGGGGCGCAAATGAATGCGGCGCATATGCGGCTCTCGGGCGACGACATCACCCTCGCCTTCCTGCCGCTCTTTCATACCAATGCCCAGTCCTATTCGATGCTGGGAAGCCTGTGGGTTGGCGGCACCATGGTCGTGCAGCCGAAATTCTCCGCCTCGCGCTTCTGGGAAGTAGCCCGGCGGCATAACTGCACCTGGTGCTCTTTGATCCCCTTCTGCGTCAAGGCGCTGCTGGCGCAGGATCCGCCGCCGGATCACAGCTTTCGTTTCTGGGGGCCTGCCATCCGCATGACGGAAGTCGAGGAGGCCTATGGCATCAGGACCTATGGCTGGTGGGGCATGACGGAGACCATCACGCAAGGGATCGTCGGCGATATTGATCATCCCGGCCCCGCACGCGGCATTGGCCGGGTATCTCCGGGCTATGATATCGAGATCCGCAATCCCGACGGCGGGTATATCATGCCCGGCGAGCGAGGACTGCTCTATATCCGCGGTGTGCGCGGGGTGAGCATGTTCAAGGAATATTTCCGTAATCCCGAGGCCAATGCCAAGGCGTTTGACAAAGACGGCTGGTTCGAAACCGGCGATGTCATTCTCATGGACGAAGCCGGAAACCTCTATTTCGGCGACCGCGAGAAAGACATGCTGAAGGTTGGCGCTGAAAATGTCGCGGCATCGGAAATCGAGTCGGTTATTTTGGAGACCGGCTGGGTCAATGAATGCGCCGTCGTCGGCCAGAAGCACTATATGCTCGACGAAGTACCGGTCGTTTTCGTGACGCGAAATGCTGCGGCGCCGGACGACCTCAAGGAATGCCTCATCGCCGCCTGCAAGGCAAATCTCGCCGATTTCAAGGTTGTCCGCGATGTGATTATTATCGACGAATTCCCTCGCTCAACACTGGAGAAAATCGCCAAGAAGGAGCTGCGCGAGAGACTGCCCGCGATCGAGGCGTAAAGGCGACTTTCGAAGGTAAACGACCAGCAGACGCTGTCCGCCGCTTGCCTTTTTGACCCTGTTATTCCGGCATATGGAAAACTCAAGCCACGAGCCATACAGCGCCAAAGTTAACGTGACAAGGCTTTGGCAAATGAGGCAAGCTGGCGCAAAATTCCGCAAATAGTATGGAACTAAGAAGAGAGACACCTCCTATGCCTGCCGCCAAGACACTGAACGAATTGCTGCAAATCGGGAAGGACGGCGCACCAGCCATCGGCGCCCCTGACCGCCAGCCCCTGACCTATTCCGGCCTTCGCGCACTGGCGGCGAAAACGGTGGCACGGTTGAACGAGCTTGGGATCGGCAGGAACGACCGCGTCGCCATCGTGCTCCCGAACGGGCCGGAAATGGCCACCGCTTTTGTGACCATCGGATGCGGGGCGACGACCGCGCCGCTCAATCCCGACTACAAGGCCGACGAATTCGAATTCTATCTCTCGGACCTGAAGGCAAAAGCCCTTGTCGTCATGGCGGGCAGCACAAGCCCGGCGGTTGATGTCGCGAAGAAGATCGGGGTTGCTGTCATCCAGCTTAACGTCGCCGACGGCGCGGCCGCAGGCGATTTCGAGCTTGTAGCCACGTCTCTTGGCACGGCGGCAACGCCGGGCATCGCGGCCACCGACGATGTCGCGCTGATCCTGCATACCTCTGGCACGACCTCGCGGCCGAAAATTGTCCCGCTCAGCCAAACCAATGTCTGCGCCTCGGGTCGCAATATCGCCCGCTCGCTGAAACTCGAAGCCGGTGACAAATGCCTGAACGTCATGCCGCTCTTTCACATCCACGGCCTGATCGCGGCGGTTCTTTCCTCGCTTCAGGCAGGCGCAAGCGTCACCTGTACGCCAGGGTTCAATGCGCTTAAATTCTTCGGCTGGCTCGACGAGGAGAAACCGACCTGGTACACGGCGGTGCCGACCATGCATCAGGCCATTCTCGCCCGTGGTCCGCGCAATGCCGACATCCTTGCGCGGACGCAACTGCGCCTCGCCCGCTCCTCCTCCGCCTCCCTGCCGCCGCAGGTCATGAAATCGCTCGAGGAAATGTGGCGCTGCCCGGTGATCGAAGCCTATGGCATGACCGAGGCCGCGCATCAGATGGCCGCCAACCCGCTGCCACCCGCCAAACGCGTTCCGGGCAGCGTCGGCGTCGCCTCGGGACCGGAAGTCGCCATCATGTCAGAGGACGGGACCCTGCTCAGCGCCGGGGACACCGGTGAAATCGTTATTCGCGGCGACAATGTGACGAAAGGCTATGAGAATAATCCCAGTGCGAATGCCGAGGCCTTCACCAACGGATGGTTCCGCACTGGCGATCAAGGCGTCATGACATCGGATGGCTATATCTCAATTACCGGCCGGCTGAAGGAGATTATCAACCGCGGCGGCGAAAAGATATCCCCACGCGAGGTCGATGAGGTTCTGCCCAACCATCCCGCCGTCGAACAGGTCGTGACCTTCGCCATCCCCCATGACAAGCTTGGCGAGGATGTCGCCGCAGCCGCCGTCCTGAAAGAGGGCCAAAGCGTGACCGAAGCCGAGCTTCGGGAGTTCGCCGCGAAAAGCCTCGCCGCCTTCAAGGTGCCGCGCAGTATCACCCTGTTGAAAGAAATCCCGAAGGGCGCGACGGGAAAGCTGCAACGCATCGGCATGGCCGAGAAACTGGGGTTGGTATGATGCGGGTTTGTATTTACGGTGCGGGCGCCATCGGCGGCCTGGTGGGTGGTTTGCTGGCGCGAAAAGGCGATGCCGAGATTTCCCTGATCGCGCGCGGGCCGCATCTCGCCGCCATTCGCGAAAACGGCCTGACAGTTGAAGGAACTGACGAGACTTTTGTGATCGACAATATCCGCGCGACGGACAATCCGGCCGAGCTTGGGCCGCAGGATTATGTCATCATCGCCCTCAAGGCCCATTCCGTTTCCGCCATCGTCGATCAGATGCAGCCCTTGCTGGGCCCGGATACTGCTGTCGTCACGGCGCAGAATGGTGTCCCCTGGTGGTATTTCTACGGCGTCGAGGGCAGCGACCGGAACAAGCGGATCAAGGCCGTCGATCCGACTGGCAAAATCTGGGACACAATCGGACCCGAACGCGCCATCGGATCGGTCGTCTATCAGGCGGCGGAGGTAGCTCGCCCCGGCGTCATCGCCCATATGGCCGGCGACCGTTTTCCAGTCGGCGAGCCGACGGGTGAGCGCACGGCACGCGTCAAGGAACTTTCCAGGCTGCTGATCGCGGCGGGCCTGAAAGCGCCGGTGCGAACGGATATCCGGTCCGATATCTGGGTCAAGCTCTGGGGCAATCTCAGCTTTAATCCAATATCTGCGCTAACTGGCGCAACCCTCAATAAAATATGCGAAAACCCGGAGACTCGGTTACTTGCGAAAACCATGATGCTTGAAGCGCAGGCCATTGGCGAATCCCTTGGCATCGTCTATCCGATCGATGTCGATAAAAGGATTGAGGGTGCGGCGGGCGTGGGCGCCCATAAAACCTCCATGCTGGTCGATCTGGAAAGCGGCCGCCCCATGGAGATTGATGCGCTGGTGAGCTCGGTGCAGGAGCTCGGGATTATCACCGGTCATAAAACGCCGACCATCGATACAGTCGCCGCCCTCCTCAAGCAAAAGGCGACGCTGCTCGGCTGCTATTGACCTGTACCGTCTCCCCGGAACGACTCATTGCCATTGACGCTAAACGGCCGGGAAGCGTACAGTGGCGTCTTTAATGTCGCCTAAATAATTTGAACCCCGCAAGAGTTCCCGATCAGGAGAAATGGCAATGACAGAAGCCGCCTTTATTTATGACGCCATACGCACGCCCCGCTCAAAAGGCAAGGCGGATGGCACGCTCAACGAAGTCAAACCGATACAGCTGGTGACGACGCTGCTGAAAGAAATGCAGCAGCGCCACGACCTTGACACATCGCGCGTTGACGACGTCCTGCTCGGCTGCGTGATGCCGGTCAAGGAACAGGGGGCGGTGCTGCCGAAAGTTGCGCTGCAGGTCGCTGGCTGGGACGAGAGCGTTGCAGGCGCGCAGGTCAACCGCTTCTGCGCCTCCGGCCTTGATACCTTCAACACGGCGGCGGCAAAGGTCGCCAGCGGCTGGGAGGATCTTGTCTGCGCCGGCGGATATGAGAGCATGAGCCGCGTTCCCATGGGAAGCGACGGCGGCCCCTTCGCGGAAGACCCTGAAACGGTCATTCAGACAGGCTTCGTCCCGCAAGGGATTGGCGCCGATCTGATCGCCACCATCGAGGGCTGGTCCCGCGATGATGTCGATGAGTTTGCCGTCCGCAGCCAGAAACTGGCGGCACAGGCCCGCGACAACGGCTGGTTCGACAGATCAGTCGTTCCGGTGCGCGACGAAAATGGCATCATCATTCTGGAACGTGACGACTTTATCAAACCCGACACCGATATGCAGACCCTTGGTGGCCTGAAGGCGAGTTTTTCAGGTCCGGGCGCCATGGGGTATGACGCCATCGCGCTCGCCCGCTATCCACATGTCGAGCGGATCAACCATGTCCATACACCGGGCAATTCATCCGGCATCGTCGACGGCGCGTCGCTGGTAATGGTCGGCAACGAGAAGGTCGGCAGGGAACTTGGCCTCACGCCGCGTGGACGGGTCGTTTCTATCGCGCTGACGGCGACGGACCCGACGATCATGCTGATCGGACCCGGCCCCGCGTCCAGGAAGGCGCTGGAAAAGGCGGGCCTGACCATTGATGATATCGATCTTGTCGAGATTAACGAGGCCTTCGCCTCCGTCGCCTTGCGCCTGCAGCGCGATCTCAATGTACCGGATGAAAAGCTCAATGTCGTCGGCGGCGCCATCGCCATGGGCCATCCGCTTGGCGCGACGGGCGGCTGCCTAGTGTCTACCATGCTGGATGAGCTCGAGCGCCGCAATCTCAAGCGCGCCCTGATGTGCATGTGCGTCGGCGGCGGCATGGGTATCGCTTCCATCATTGAACGCGTGTAAGGGAGCGAACTCATGACAGGATTTATTTTTGACAAAGACACCGACGGCATTGTCACGATCACCATGGACATGCCGGGCCAGTCCGCAAATACCATGAGCGCCGCCTATGACGGCTTTATGTCCGGGACGCTCGAAAAACTCGAAGCCGACAAGGAACTGACGGGTGTCGTTTTCGCCTCCGCCAAGAACACGTTTTTTGCAGGAGCCGATCTCAATTCCATTCTTACGGCGGCGAATTCGCCCAAGGAGTTCTTTGACTATATCGAGCATTCCAAAGGCTATTTCCGGCGCATCGAAAAGCTGCCCGTGCCCGTCGTTGCCGCGATAAACGGCGCGGCGCTTGGCGGCGGTTATGAGCTGTGCCTTTCCTGCAATCACCGGATCGTCGTCGACAATCCGAAAGCCATCGTCGGCCTCCCCGAAGTCACCCTCGGGCTGCTGCCGGGCGCGGGCGGCGTTGTCCGCCTGACTGCGCTTCTCGGCCTCGAAAAGGCGTTGCCGCGCCTGCTCGAAGGCAAGCCCGCCAAACCGGCGGAGGCGCTCAAAGAGGGCATGGTCGATGCCGTCGTCGGCACACGTGAAGAGCTTGTCCCGGCAGCTAAAGCCTGGATCAAGGCGAATCCGGACAAGGCCATACAGCCTTGGGACCGCAAAGGATTTAAGTATCCCGGCGGCAATGCCGACGCGCCCAATGTCCGGATGGTGGCGACAATCGCCCCGACCCTGCTGGTCAAGAAAACCCGGGGGCTTAGCCCCGCGCCGGAAAAGATCGTCGATATCGCCGTTAATTCCATGCGCATGGGATTTGAGAGCGCGCTTCGCAATGAAAGCCGGGGCATTTGCACGCTCGTGAAAACACCGCAGGCAAAGGCCGCCATCGCGACCTTTTTCTTCGGTCTGAACGGCATCAAGAACGGCAAGCTCCGTCCGGCCGGAGATCACTGGTCCGCCAAGAGCTCCGCCGTTCTCGGCGCCGGCATGATGGGCGCCGGGATCGCCTGGTCCCATGCCTCGCGCTCCCTCCCGGTTTTCCTTAAAGATACAGACATGGCGAAGACGGAAAAGGGCAAGGCCTATTCCGAGGGCCTCGTCGAGAAGCGCGTGAAACGTGGCCAGATGAATGAAGCCGCGGGCAAGGAACTTCTCGACCGGATCACGCCCACCTCCGATGATGCCGCCTTCAAGGGCACGGACATCATCATCGAGGCGGTGTTCGAGGATATCGAACTTAAAGAGAAGGTCATCCCGGAAACCTTCAAGCAACTTGGGCCGGATGGTATTTACGGCTCCAACACCTCGACCCTGCCGATTTCGCTGCTCGCCCAGTCCTGCCCGGACCCGAGCCGCTTCATCGGTATCCATTTCTTCTCTCCCGTCGACAAGATGCAGCTGGTGGAGCTGATTGTTGGCGAAAAGACGAGCGAGGAAACGGTTCGCAAGGCCTATGACTATGTGATGCAGATCGGCAAGATCCCGATCATCGTCAACGACAGCCGCGGCTTCTTCACCTCCCGCGTCTTCGGCACCTTCACCGACGAAGGTGCAAGTTTGATCGTTGATGGCGTCGATCCGGTAGTGATCGAGCGCGCCGCATGGAAAGTCGGCATGCCCGTCGGGCCGCTCGCGGTCGCCGATGAAGTGAGCCTTGTGTTGCAGAAGAAGGTCCATGACACCCATAAGGTTCTGGATAAACGGCTCGGCCTTGAAAAC
>JAIOYL010000170.1 GCA_021741195.1 Sneathiella sp.
CATCAGCCTTGTGAAGCGGGTCTTTCATACCTGTCACTAAGGCATTGCCGTGTGTAGAGAGTGGCACTTCCTCTAATTTTTTTAATTCTGGCCGATCGGCCAGCCAGTTGATAAACTCCAAATCTCTCCTCAGAACCACCGATATCAACTCATGATAGCAAATATCGGCCACCGCTCCTTCAATCGGTTCGCCATCCTGAACTTCACGCATCAGCCGGTCCAAGGCGTTGATAGTCTCTTCATGGTGCGTCGCGTGATGGCTGAATTTGGGATAATCCACTGCCTTTAAATAGGCCTCCTCGCTTTGGAAATGCTTGGCGAGATCCGCCTTGAATTCCGACAGGGCATCTATAATTGCTGTCGTGTCGGCGAACCGCTCCAACTCGGCAATCGAATTGATGCGCGAAATCAGATTACGATGATCGTCGTCGAGATGTCCGATTCCAGTCCGAACGGATTCCGTGAATTCAAACCTCACCGGATTTGCCCTCCCCTGAGCCGAGCCAGCATTAGCTGCGGCAATTTTAAATTAACCGACATTCTCCAAATGAAATGTCATTGTCGGCAGTATGAGCGATGTTTGAATTCGGCTCAAGCCTCCTGTGTAAGGTGAGCCGTGATTTCAGGATCCAAGGATCGTCTGCCTAGCGCCTCCCGGCGTGCCGGCAACCATTTAGAAGCAGCTCGCGGCACTTTGAACGGCGTTTCGGGTAGACCTCCCAGCTGCTTTTCATGGCATTTTGGTGGTTATGTAAGCGCCACGTCAACAGGCCGGACACATGATCGCATCCCGCAACAATCAACATCAGGCAAAAAAGCCCTGGCGCAAACTGGCCTTCCACACATAACACTGCCTTCCTCTGCCAAGGCTGAATTAATTACAAAATTTGCGTTAGAACAAAGAAGCCTCAAAATTTTTAGGCATCTTATGAAATCGCGAATGCGAATCATTCGCATTTTATGAGCGAAAAGGAGATGGACATGGATAACGCGAACTTAATAAAGGCGCTAGTAACGGCTGGTGGTTTTTTTATATTTTCAGTCAGCGGCGCTCTCGCGATAGAGTATCCGATCGGCGAACCTCAGTATGGCGGCGGGCTTGAAGTCGCGGCGGTTTATCTTCAGCCCATCGAAATGGACCCGACCGGAATGATGCGCGCTGTAGCCGACTCCGACATACATCTGGAGGCCGATATCCATGCGTTGGCCAACAATCCGAATGGTTTCGCCAAGGGTGAATGGATGCCCTATCTCGTGGTCGGTTTTAAACTAACCAAGATTGACAGCAATGAGGTAATTTCAGGCCGATTGATGCCCATGGTGGCTAGCGATGGTCCGCATTATGGCGACAATCTCAAGCTTTTCGGCGTAGGCAATTACATGCTGAAATTTATCATCTCATCGCCGGAGGCCGATCCAATGGCGCATTTTGGCCGCCACACGGACAAAGAGACTGGCGTTGCCGCTTGGTTCAAGCCTTTTACAACTGACTACAAATTTACCTATGCAGGCACCGGAAAAAAGGGAGCTTATTAAATGTGGCAAGCGAAACGGATGCGGATAACGGCGCATCCAGTGCCAAGATGGAGGCTGCGGTGACAGCAGGTAATCTTGCGGCAGCTGCGGTCCTCGCTCAGATCGTCGTCTCGACTCTAGCGACATTCGGGCTGGTGCACGCCGAGGAAATGGCAACTTTCGTTCTGGAAATGAACGACGGCGTTCTCACCCCTGAACGGATCGAAATTCCTGCCAATACCCAGGTCAAAATCATCCTGCGCAATACCGGCTCGACGCCAGCCGAATTCGAAAGTCTACGGCTGCGTAAGGAAAAAAAAGTGCTTGGTCCGGGCGTGGAATCTTTCATCGTCATCCGCAGGGCTTCACCAGAGGAATACCCGTTCTTCGACGAATTTCATCTTGAAACTGGACAGGGCGTCGTCGTGGCGCGCTGAATTTGGCCATGTTTACACAAACCTTTTTTATTGTATGGCGTGAAAGCATCGAAGCGCTTCTGGTCGTCGGTGTCCTACATGCATGGCTTGTGCACCATCCCGCCGGACGAGGCGCGATGCGTTATCTATGGGGCGGGGTTCTTGCCGGGCTGGGCGGGGCCGTGGCGCTGTTTTTTGGGCTGGTGCAATTCGGGGCGATGCTGCCACCCGAAGACCAGGATTATTTTCAAGCGGTGCTGATCATGGTGGCGGCATCATTGATCGTTCACATGGTATTCTGGATGCGCCATCACGGCAGAACGATCAAACGGCATCTGGAGGAACAACTCACCGGCCATTTGCACCATGGCAGGCTTTGGGGAATATTCTTTCTTGCCCAGATTGCGGTCATGCGCGAGGGCGCAGAAACAGTGATTTTTCTGCAGGGCATCTTCTCTGCCTCGCACGGCACCGGCAGTGATATCGCTGCCGGCATTGCGGTCGCGGTCGCTGCGGCGATGCTCATCTACGTGATTTTGCAGTTAGGCGGGCACTATCTTTCATGGCGGGTGTTCTTTTTCCTTACCGAAACGACGCTTCTTCTTCTGGCATGCGCCCTGTTTGTCACCGGCACTGGTTATCTCGTCTCCTTCGGTCTGCTTCCCTATTCGGATCCTCTTTGGGACACCTCTCTTTTACTCGATGACATGTCGCGCGGTGGCGGGATCATTGCAAATCTAACCGGTTACCGCGCCATGCCGGACGGAGTTACGGTCGCGGTCTGGATCCTATATTGGTGTGCAATCGCCATTGGTTATCGCGTACAAACACGACGGACAGGTAATGCGGTGCAAGAGGTATCATGAACCAGATTGTTCCTCCACCCGTTATTGCTGATTTGCAGCCAAAATCCCGCCGCGTGAACAAGCGGCACCATGTGGCCGCTGCCGGTGATTGGCTTCGCCGTCATCAGCGTGCCATACGCTGGCTGCAATGGCATGTCGTTGTCATCTATGCGGTGTTGCTGATTGTACCGGTGTTGGTCCCGCTACCGGTCGATTCCGCCCGCATCTGGAACAATGTCTCACTGTTCGCCCGCTTCGTCTTCTGGGGTATCTGGTGGCCGGGCGTCCTTATAAGCATGCTGCTTTTCGGGCGGTTGTGGTGCGGAATCATGTGTCCCGAAGGCGCACTCAGCGAAATGGCGAGTCGACACGGTCGCGGGCGGGCAATACCACGCTGGATTCGCTGGCCAGGCTGGCCTTTCACCGCTTTTGTCCTGACCACGGTGTATGGCCAAATGGTGAGTGTTTATCAATATCCCGGGCCGGTGCTGATCGTTCTCGGCGGATCGACATTGGCCGCCATTCTCGTCGGTTACCTCTATGGCCGCAATCACCGCGTTTGGTGCCGCTATCTATGTCCGGTGAATGGCGTCTTCGGCCTTTTGGCCAAACTCGCTCCACTGCATTACCAGGTTGATCGACAGCAATGGGAGCATCGTCCGCCGCATATCGGACGCGTAACGCGCATCAATTGCGCACCCATGGTGCCGTTGAGAACCATGGAAAGCGCGTCGCCGTGCCACATGTGCGGCCGCTGCGCCGGATTTCGCGATTCAATAGAACTCAGCGCCCGGCCGCCGGGTTCGGAAATTATCGCTGTCAGCGCACGAACCGCGACCGTTTGGGACTCCCTGTTGATCGTGGTTGGACTGATGGGTGTGACTGTCGGCGCCTTCCTCTGGGCATCTTCACCATGGTTTATCGCCGCAAAACAATGGGCCGCGGGCCGACTGGTTGGGCTGGGCGTATTTTGGCCCTTGGAGCAGGATTTGCCCTGGTGGCTCCTAACTAACTATCCTGGTAATAAGGACGTCATGAGCCTGTTGGATGGCACTGTTCTGATTGGTTATATTGGCATGATAACTGCCGTGATGACCATGGCTGTCGGTATGCCGTTTGCGGTTGCAGCACGCATACTTGGTCCGTCTTGGCACGGACAACGTTTTCACCATCTTGTCCACAGTCTTCTGCCGCTAGCCGCATGTGGCATCATCCTGGGGCTTTCCGCTCAGTCGGTCACCCTCCTGCGTGGCGACGGGTTTCCGCTGAACTGGGTGGATGACGCGCGGATAGCGGCACTTGCCTGTTCGTCCGCATGGAGCCTGTATCTGACATGGAGAATTGCTGGGCGCTATCGAAGCGGAGTCCGTCGCGCTGTCGCGACGGGTTTTGTCTTGGCGGGAATAGTCGCGGGGGTACTTCCCTGGATCATGTTATTCTTTGTCTGGTAAACGATGCAGAGGTTATCTATATGCTGGACTGGTGCGGCTTCAGTTAGGCTCTGTTGACAGCAGTGTCATCTAAGGACGCCTTCTGAACTGCATGAGTTTTTTTGCTTTGATCGCAGGTTGAGTTTGATGTCGATCAATGCGTTTGGAGACTTTATGCCTGATAGTGTACCGCAATGATTGTTGGAAGCGGTTCACATTTGATATATGCCAATCTTGGAGCCGATATTAAAACGGACGGATAAAGGTATTGTGTAGCATTTCTGGAATTCAGGAAAAACTTAATAGGACTGTATTTATCGATGGTGAGTGGATCCTCCCCCTCATTCAAGGCGGCAAGGGTATTGGTGTAACAAACGGAAAAAGCGCCGGTGCCTGGGCCGCTGAAAATGCGGGCGGAACCATTTCCGGTACCGGTGCAGCCATTGGCTATGACAAAGATGGCCGGGAGATTTCCTATCCATTCACTAGTAGATCCCGTCGTAATCGACATCAGGAACTTATTGCATGGTCCATTGAAGGCGGAATCCTACAGGCTAATATGGCCCACAAGAACGCTGGTGGTAAAGGCCGCATCCGCATAAATTTCCTTAAGATGGCCGGCGGCGCCCAGCATATTATGAAGGACATATTGGCGGGTACACGCCTGTCTAATGGCCGCAACATGATACATGCCGTGACGATGGGAGCTGGTTTACCGACCGAAATGGATGCGCAGATCTGCGCGGACGAGGCTGTCTATCTGGACCCCATCATTTCCAGCGGCATGGCCCTGAAAGTGCTTTTGAGCCGCGCTTTTCGAAAATGGCAGGGCAGGTACGAGGACGTGATCGGTTCCGTGATCTATGAGGACCCTTGGCTGGCCGGAGGACACAATGGCATTACCAGCAGGGAAAACCCCAATATCGCTGAAGACCCTTATGAACGAGTTAAAGGCTTGCGCCGGATCATGAATGACAACGGTATGGAGAATGTCACCATTGTTATGGCCGGGGGTGTTTGGTACCTGCGGGACTGGGAGTACTGGCTGGAGAACGCCGACATCGGCCCGATTGCGTTCCAGATCGGGACACGAGAAATGTTGACACAAGAAAATCCAGCGACGGATGAATGGAAGCGTCTTATATTGTCGATGAAAGAAGGCGATGTGGTCCTTAATAAATTCAGCCCGACGGGCTTCTATTCGTCGGCATATAATAACGGCCTGCTTCAGAAACTGTTCCAACGTAGCCAAAGACAGGTGCCATTCGCCAAACAACAAGATGAAAGCATGACGGCTCCTGTTGAAAATACGGTTGGCAAGCCGCAATATTATGTCGCAGATAAAAATATAGTGGTGGTGAATACTTGGATTGCCGAGGGATTTGACATGGCCCTGCGTACGCCAGATAACACGCTGATTTTTGTAACGGCCGAAGAAGCTCAGGAAATCAAACAGGACAAGAAAGACTGCGTCGGCTGTCTGGTTAGCTGCAAGCTTAGTGGCTGGAGCCAGGATCCGCAAAAAAGATACTCAACGGGGAAACTGCCGGACCCTCGGGTCTTTTGTATTCGCAAACGACTGCTTGGAGCTATTCAGGGACAGGATCTGGATAAAAACCTTATTTTTACTGGTCATAACGCCCATAAATCAAGGGACGACCCTTTTTACCGAGATAGAAACGGCGCTCCGTTCATTCCGACAGTAAGACAGCTTATCGAACGTTTAGTGACCGGTAATTAACGACTTCATGCCCTATCTCAACAGGCCAGTCATATAAAGTTCGCTGGCTGAAATGTTTGATCATGATACGTAAGATGGCGTGAGATGTTAGCGGGGCATTGTCATCTATCCGGCCTGTTACGCGGTGCTGACGGGGAACAGATTTCAAAATAGATGTTTCACATCTCCAGACAACCAAAATTAGCTGCTTGGAAATGCAGTTTCAGTTTAGGCCAGATCGAAACGATCCGAGTTCATGACTTTGGTCCATGCTGTAACGAAATCGTTTACGAACTTTTCTTTATTGTCGTCCTGAGCATAAAATTCTGAATAGGCACGAAGGATCGAGTTGGAGCCAAACACGAGGTCAACGCGTGTAGCCGTCCACTTCATCTCGTCCGTGTCGCGATCGCGGACTTCATATAGGTTATCGCCGACCGGCTTCCACGCATAGTTCATATCCGTTAAATTAACAAAGAAGTCGTTCGTTAATGCGCCTTCGCGATCCGTGAACACGCCGTGATTAGTGCCACCGTGGTTCGTGCCGAGAACACGCATTCCACCGACAAGTACGGTCATCTCAGGAGCAGTCAGCCCCATTAGCTGTGAACGATCGAGCATGAACTCTTCGGCACTTACGATATAGTCTTTCTTGAGCCAGTTGCGATACCCATCGGCCAAGGGTTCCAGCACGTCGAAAGACTCGGTATCAGTCATCTCATCGGTCGCATCCCCGCGGCCCGGCGCAAAGGGTACGGTAATGTCAAAGCCTGCGGCCTTGGCCCCCTGTTCGACGCCGAGATTACCTGCAAGAACGATAACGTCTGCAATGCTTGTATTCATATCGGTCGCGACACCCTCCAGAATGGCGAGAACCTTGGCAAGACGCGCTGGCTCGTTCCCATCCCAGTCCTTCTGTGGCGCCAGGCGGATGCGCGCCCCGTTGGCTCCGCCGCGCATATCCGACCCTCGGAAGGTCCGCGCGCTGTCCCAAGCGGTGGCAACCATCTCGCTGATCGTCAGGCCGCTGGCGGCGATCTTTGCCTTGACGGCATCCACGTTATAGTCGGTGGGCCCTGCGGGTACTGGATCCTGCCAGATCAGGTCCTCAGCCGGAACTTCGGGGCCGACGTAACGGGCCTTGGGGCCCATGTCGCGGTGGATCAGCTTAAACCAAGCCCGGGCGAAAGTGTCCTTGAAATAGTCGGGATCCGCACGGAATTTCTCCATGATCTCACGATAGATCGGGTCCATTTTCATCGCCATGTCGGCGTCGGTCATAATTGGCATGCAACGGATCGAGGGATCCTCGACATCGACTGGCATATCCTCTTCGGCAATATCGACCGGTTGCCACTGCCGGGCTCCCGCCGGGCTCGACCGGATTTCCCATTGGTGATCGAGCAGCATGTCGAAATAGCCCATGTCGAACTTGGTCGGATAGGTCGTCCAGGCACCTTCGATACCGCTGGTTATTGTGTCGCGGCCCTTGCCCTTGCCGCCTGGGTTCTTCCAGCCAAGGCCCTGTTCCTCGATGTCGGCCGCTTCAGGATCTGGGCCGAGCTTGCTCGCATCACCATTGCCGTGGCACTTGCCGACAGTGTGGCCGCCGGCCGTCAAGGCCGCAGTTTCCTCGTCGTTCATGGCCATGCGGGCGAAGGTAACGCGGACGGCCTCGGCCGTCTTGAGCGGATCGGGCTTGCCGTCGACGCCTTCAGGGTT
>JAIOYL010000171.1 GCA_021741195.1 Sneathiella sp.
CTCCGGGCAGGGCTCCCGGTATTTTTCCAGCAGATCACGTTCCAGACTTCCGGCGTTGACACCGATGCGCATAGAACAGTTGTGATCAACTGCCGCCTTAACAACATCACGGACGCGCGCTGCTGATCCGATATTACCCGGATTGATGCGCAGACAGGCAGCACCGGCCTCCGCGGCCTCGATCCCGCGTTTATAGTGAAAGTGAATATCAGCGATAATGGGCACACGGGTCTCGCGGACGATCTCCTTGAGTGCGCGCGTGCTCGCTTCATCCGGGCAGGACACGCGGACAATATCCGCGCCCGCCTCTTCGAGGGCCTGCACCTGCGCAATCGTCGCCTTCGCATCCGACGTCAGAGTATTGGTCATCGATTGCACGGCAATCGGCGCATCGCCGCCGACAGGCACATCGCCCACGTAAATCTGGCGGGATTTTCGACGGATAATTTCTCTATAGGGTCTAATACTCATGGATTTGCAACTTTATAATAAAAAGGCGCGATCAACGCGGCCGTCATAACTTTCGCCTAAAATGGCTGCTAACAGTAAAAATTACAAGCGATACCATTGCCCGAACGACGGCCAAGGCCATATTTCCTATTGATGAACGCTGTTATTCTCCAACAGGCTGTCAGCAACAAGCGGGACGTCCCTTAAAATAGCGCCCGCGCCGCCAAGGGCGTTGATTTCCTTACCATCCACGCGAATTTCGAGACCGCCCGCATTTCCGGTCGTCAGCATCAAATCAGGTTCATTCGGCGCCATATAGACATCCCCGGGCTTTAGTACCCGCGAGAGGACCGGCTTGTCGTCCGCCGATTTTACTTCCACCCAGCTTTCTTCCCTTGCCCGCAAAACGACACGTGCGTTCGTATTTTCAACACCGAAGGTCCGCGGCAAAGGATTTTCCGGCTCTTCCTCCTGGGCGGTATTTCCTTGCGCCGGCACTTCCTTTTCCAGTGTTGCCTGCGGATACAGAGAAGTGACTTCCTCAATCTTTTCCTTTGCCGAAGTATCGACAGAAGGAGAAGGGTTTTCCGCAACGTTGGTGTCAACTGGCGCGGGCGGCGCAGGAGCCGTTTCCACATTGGCGGTTTGCTCTACTGATGCAGATGCTGGTTTTGGCGCAACTTCAGTCAGTCCCGGTGCAGCTTTCTGCGGCGCCTGATCGTCACTGATTACCGGTTCTACAGCGGCTTCCTGTTTTTGACCGGTTTCGTCCGGCGCGATCCCCGCAACGGACGGTTTTTCTTCAAGCACCTCAGGCTTTTCAGCTATTGGCGCTTCTGCAACCGCAATACTCTTTTCCGAACCGGTATCCTGGTCATTGAGAGAATCCACGGATTTCACGGCAGCAGACTCGTCGCCAGTCACATCCCGAATTTTATTTGCCAGATGCTCAGGCAGTTCAGCCACTCTCTCAAAATCAAGGCTTTCGCTCTCCTGATACAGAAACCAGCCTGCAAGCATGACAAGCGCAACAACCAATGTCCCAAGCAAAATGCCGGTTCCGGGCATCCTGCCTCCGGTCGTCGGTTCCGGAAATGCAAGAGATGGAACACGGACGCCGTCGCCATGCTCGTGTTTGTACAACTCGACCAGCGCGACCGCGTCAAGATCGAGGAGGTTGGCGTAAGATCGCAAAAAACCGGTAACGAAAGTCTGACCTGGAAGCTGGTTATAATTTCCTTCCTCCAATGCCTGGACCTGGATTGCGCGAAGCCGCAGGATATCCGCGACCTGATGCAATGACAGGCCTTTTGCTTCGCGGGTAGCACGGAGTCGCGCGCCAACCGTCAAAGGAACGTCTTCCTCATAACCTTCATTCATCTCGGGATTTCGAAACGACAGCCTGTTGCCCAGAGAGGCATTCCTGCTGAACAGGTTGGGCTGTTTATTCGCACCCGGCTGTTTATCGTTTTTTGCCATTTCAAAACGCCATATTATTTCTGCCCGCCATTACTCGGCAAAGAGTATTAAACTTCGATACCCTATACAATGATAGAATGATCCCGCGCAAATGCGCGCAATTGATCGCGAACGGAATGATCGCGGGCACCGCAGAGTTTATTGACAAAACTTTCAAGTTTTCCAATATCCGCACTCAATACCATTTCCTTTACCCGCCCCAGCGTTTCGGCGGACATTGAAAAATTACGGTACCCCAGCCCCAGCAGCGCCATCGCTTCCAGCGGGCGTCCGGCGATATCGCCGCAAATCGAGAGGGGAATATCCGCTTTCGCACATTTGTTAGCAATTTCTCGCAATAGGGTAAGAAGCGTTGGGCTCAAGGTGTCATAGCGGTCACTGATTTTCGGGTTGCCGCGGTCGACGGCAAAAAAGAACTGCATCAGGTCGTTTGACCCGACGGAAATAAAGTCAACTTCGCGCAGCAAATGGTCCAGTTGCCAGATGATAGACGGCACCTCGATCATGGTGCCGACGCGCACCTTCGTCGGCGCTCCGCTATCTTTCTTTGACGCTCTTTCGATTTCCTTATTGAGGATCGCCTTGGCTTCCAGAAATTCCGACACTTCGGCAATCATCGGAAACATCAACGAAAGTTCACGCCCTGCGGCCGCCCGGACCATCGCCCGGAGCTGACTTCTCAATAATGCCGGCCTGTCCAACCCGATCCGAATGGCACGCCAGCCCATCGCCGGATTTTCCTCCGCCTTTGTTTTCAGATAGGGAAGTAATTTATCCCCCCCGACATCAAGCGTCCTGAAGATCACGGGCTTGCCATTGAGATTGTCCAATACCTTTGAATATAGCTCGGTTTGTTCGTCTATCTTTGGCATTTGCGAGCGGACCATGAACTGGAGTTCAGTTCGAAACAGGCCTATCCCGTCTGCACCCAATTCAGGAAAATGATCAACATCAATCAATAGTCCTGCATTGATATTCAGACTCAATTTTATCCCGTCCTTTGAAATATTGGGCTTGTCTCGGAGCGCCGCATATTTCGCCTGCCTCAATTCCCGCTGGCCCTGGCTGCGGGCAAAAGCTTCCTGCACATCGTCGCCCGGCCGCAGGAATACCTGGCCATGCTCGCCGTCAACGAGGATAAAATCCCCCTGCTCAACGGATTCTCCAATGTCTTTGCACTGGCCAACGACCGGCACGCCAAGGGCACGAGCGACAATGGCGACATGGCTGGAGCGGGTGCCTTCCGCCAGAATGACCGCCTTCAGATGCCGCCGATCATAGTCCAGCAATTCGGCCGCACCCATGTTGCGGGCGACGACGACGGTGTCCTTGTCAAGATTGCGCCGGTCAATCTGCTTGCGGCCATCCAGATGTAGGTATAACCGATTAGCGAGATCATCAAGCTCTGACAGCCGCTCCCGCAAATAGGGATCAGTAATTTCCTTCATGCGCGCGCGCGTGTCATCCTGAACGCGCTTGATCGCCGCCTCGGTTGTGAGCCCGGTCTTTACGGCATCCTGAAGTTTTTTCAGCCAGCCTTTGTCATGGGCGAACATCTTATAGGCTTCAAAAATGTCCTTTGATTCGTCGCTGAACAGAGTGTTCGTGGCTGTCAGCAGCTTATCGACGGAACTTTGCAACGCACTCACCGCCGAATTCAGGCGCTCAAGCTCCTGAGCCCTGTCCTCGGAAATCGTATGTAGAACCTCGATACGTGGCTCATGCAGCAATGCATAGCCTGCGGCCAGGCCCTCGGCCAGCACCCGCCCCGTAACGTGATGGGGTAAGGTAGCATTACCTGCTGTGTCGGAAAACTCTGTCGCCGCGACCATCTGCTCGGAACTGACGAGTTCCGCAACCACCATGGCGACCGTCTGCAGGGCTTCAACTTCCTCCTCCGTATAGGTACGCCTTGTCCGGTTTTGAACAACGAGAACGCCAATGACGCGACCTCCGCGCAAAATCGGTGTACCCAAAAGAGAGTGGTATTCTTCTTCCCCTGTTTCCGGGCGATAGGCGAACTGCGGATGAGACTGTGCGTCGGAAAGATTAAGAGGCCTTGCGCGGGCTGCGATATCACCAACCAATCCTTCGCCGAGGCGCAATCTTGTCTGATGTATTGAACTTTTTTTCAGGCCCTCAGTTGCATAGAGTTCCAGAACATCGCCAGCCCGCCTCAGATAACAGGAGCAAACCTCCGCTATCATGTTATTAGCGATCAACCGGACAATCTCGTTCAGGCGCTGTTCTGCATCACCGTGCGCCGCCATAACCTGGTGGAGCTTGCGAAGAAGCAATCTTGGCGCGCTGATGCCGAGGCCACTCATTTACGAGGTGTTCCTCTCCGTTCCATGATCAACAAAGGCGTTCCGCGCCTGTGCCACAAGTTCGTCAATAATCTCAGCCGTTGATTGCTCCTTTTTGACCATGCCAACGCTCTGACCGGCCATCACTGACCCAAATTCGACGTCGCCCTCGATAACCGCACGCCGAAGGGCGCCAGCCCAAAAATGCTCTATTTCGAGTTGCGCGGCTTCCAGATCAAGTTTTCCCGCCTTGTATTTTGCGATGACCTCATGCTGTGTTTCGATAAACTTTTTACCACCTTCGTTGTTGAGGGCGCGAACGGGGATCACTGGAAATAATGGATCAACCTGTACCGTCGTCACAGCATCGCGTGCATTCGCCCGAATAAAAGCTTTCTTGAAATCAGGATGGGCGATGGATTCATGCGCGCAAACGAACACGGTTCCAAGCTGGCAGCCGGAAGCACCCATCCGTAGATAGTTACTGATCGCCTCGCCGCGGCCAATACCGCCTGCGACAAATACAGGAACTTCCGTCACATGCGGCAGGATTTCCTGCGCCAGCACGCTGGTGGCGACGGGGCCAATATGCCCACCTGCCTCCATACCTTCAATAACCAAGGCATCGGCACCCGTACGAATGAGCTTTTTGGCCAGCGCCAATATGGGCGCAAAACAAATCGACTTCGCGCCGCCCGACTTTATCTTGAGAATGGTTTCCTTCGACGGCACGCCTCCGGCCAGAACGATATGGCCTACATTGTTGGCAAGGCAGATATCGACAAGCTTATCCAGATCCGGATGCATTGTAATCAAATTCACACCGAAAGGCTTTACTGCCAGTTTCTGTGTCGCCTTGATTTCCGCCTCCAGCAAATCCGTTGTCATCGCCCCGCAGGCAATCACGCCAAACCCACCGGCATTTGATATTGCCGCCACCAGATTTCTCTCCGAAACCCAAGACATCGCGCCGCCCATGATAGCATATTCTGTTCCAAGAAAGTCACAGCCACGTTTCCAGGCCGCCTGAAGACATTCAGACCCGTTATTTACCATTTTGTCCATATTACGCCGCATCCAGTCCAAAGGCGGTATGAAGGGTTCGCACCGCAAGTTCCGTATATTCTTCGGCAACCAAAACACTGACCTTGATCTCGGAGGTGGAAATCACCTGAATATTAATTCCTTTATCCGCAAGCGCCGAAAACATCGTCTTGGCCACCCCGGCATGGCTACGCATTCCCATTCCAACAATCGAGACCTTGACCACATTCGGATCGGGAACGATCGCCTTGCAATCTACTTTGCCCTTCAGCTTATCCAAAACGGCAAGCGCCTGATCCATCTCCTTGCGGCCAACCGTGAAGGTCAAATCTGTTGCCCTGCCATCTTCAGAAACGTTCTGGACGATCATGTCGACATTGACATGGGCATCCGCGAGAGTGCCGAAAACCAGCGCCGCAACGCCCGGTTTGTCTGCAACCTGCTGCAGCGTAATCTTTGCTTCATCGCGAGTATAGGTTACACCGCTTACGACCTGATGTTCCACAATATCTTCCTCATCTACAACCAATGTTCCAGGTATATCTTCAAAGCTGGACAGGACCTGCAGCTTCACCCGATGCTTCATCGCCATCTCGACGGAACGCGTTTGCAGGACCTTGGCTCCCAATGACGCCAGTTCGAGCATCTCTTCATAGGTAATTTTATCGAGTTTTGCTGCCTTTGTCGCTATCCGAGGGTCGGCCGTGTAAATTCCATCGACATCCGTATAAATATCACAGCGGTCTGCCTGCAAGGCCGCTGCAATGGCAACGGCCGAGGTATCGGACCCTCCCCGGCCAAGCGTCGTTATCCGGTTGTCCGAGCCGACACCTTGGAAACCGGCGCAGACAGCGACCTGCCCTTCACCAAATCTTTTGATAATCTCTGCACATTGAATTTCTTCAATACGGGCGGCACCATGCACCGCGCTGGTCTTGACAGGAACCTGCCAGCCCAGCCAGGAGCGCGCCGAAATTCCGAGATCCTGTAGCGCCAGCGACAAAAGACCGATGGTGACCTGTTCACCGCTGGAGACGACAACGTCATATTCCCGCGCGTCATGCATGTTTGAAATGTCTGACACCAGGTCGACCAGCCGGTTTGTTTCCCCCGCCATGGCGGAAACGACGACAGCAACTTCATTGCCGGCATCAACCTCTTTTTTCACTTTCCGGGCAACATTTTTTATCCGTTCAACGGTGCCGACAGAAGTTCCCCCGAATTTCATCACCAGCCGCGCCATGGCCGTATCAACCTCTCCCCCCGCCGAACCGCAGAGGTCCAAAAAATGCATAAAAAGTAACAATTACCCTTTGGTCCCAAAGGAGCGTATACATATACTTAACAACGCTTGTGGGGCAAGCACTGCCGCGAATTTAATCCCGATTTGTTGGCTTTTTTTATTCTGTTCGCAAATGAGGCAAGTATGAGTGACGCCGTAACCGCAAAATCAGTTGACCCGGATGAAATTGCCAATTTTACGGCAATGGCCGATGAGTGGTGGGATGAAACAGGCAAGTTCAAGCCGTTGCATAAATTCAATCCGATTCGAATTGGCTATATTCGGGATCAGGTTATCCGGCATTTCGGACTGCAGGCCGATAATGCGATCGTCAAGCTTAAGCCTTTCAGCGGCTTGCGGTTTCTCGACATCGGCTGCGGCGGAGGATTGCTCTCGGAACCTATGGCGCGGCTCGGCGCCGAGGTCGTCGCAGCGGATGCCTCTGAGAAAAACATCAAAATCGCGAGCCTGCACGCAGAGAAAAGCGGATTGACCATTGACTACCGCCATACGACGGCGGAAGACCTGGCAACAGTCGGCGAAAAATTCGATGTTATCCTGAATATGGAAGTGATCGAGCATGTTGCCGACATTGATGGCTTCGTCAGCGCCTGCGTCTCCCTTCTCAAACCGGGCGGCATCATGTTCATTGCAACATTGAACAGAACCGCCAAAAGTTTTGCGCTTGCCATCGTGGGCGCTGAATATGTCTTGCGCTGGTTGCCCAAAGGCACCCACAACTGGAAAAAATTCCTCAAACCCTCGGAGGTCGCGAAATGCGTGCGCAACGAAGGACTGATTGTCCGCGACATTGCCGGGGCCAGCTATAATCCCTTCGAGGATCGGTGGCGCTTGAGTAAGGATCTCAGCGTTAATTACCTGCTCTGCGCCGTTAAACCGGATTGACCGGTAAGACGGGAATGCCGTATTTGGTATTTTTTGCCCTAAACTAGAGATATGTCATGCCGTTAAAAAAATCCCCGCTCGCGCCCGAGGCTTTCCCGGATATTCCCGAAATTGCGGGTGTTCGATTTGCATCGGGCAATTCCGGCATGAGAT
>JAIOYL010000172.1 GCA_021741195.1 Sneathiella sp.
CTTAGCTGTTTTGCCGCGACCATTGCAGAATATAGTTCAGTCCTGACAGAACCGTCGTCAGGGCGACAATATAGACGCAAAGGACGCTGAAGCTGGTCATGCCGAAATCAAGGCCCTTGTCGCCCAGCACGATGGCGGCGAGACTGATCTGGCAGAATGTATTGAGTTTACTTATGTTTGACGGCGAAATCACCATGTTCAGTTCCATCAGGAACGTGAGCATGATGCCGCCGATGATCAGGATATCCCGGCTCACCACCAGAATGACCAGCCAGCTTGGCAAATCTTCCTGCATGCCGAGGGTGATATAAATCGACACCAGCAGGATCTTGTCGGCAAGCGGGTCGAGGTAGGTGCCGAGCGGGGTCACCAGATCGAACTGCTTGGCGATCATGCCATCCAGGGCATCGGATGCTCCGGCGATGACGAATGTGATGAAAGCCGCATACATCTGATCCGCCAGAATGAGCCAGACGATGACGGGAACGAGAATCATCCGCATCAATGTAATGCTGTTGGGAATATTCAAAGCGGCGTCCAAACCCTGTTTCTTGTGCTACCCATCCGCCTACGGTTTTTTCTTGCGATCGAGCATCCAATAGCCGCCCTGTTCGACAAGATCGAGGTCCTGCTGCGCCAGCGACGCAACCAACTGGTCCATGCCGCCGAGGAAGGTGATATACCAGTAGACCTGAGTGACGGACAGGTCCTTGATGCGCGTCGCACTGACGGCGGAGAGGCCCGCCACCTTCTTCTGGATGTCCAGCCAGTCCTGCAGGCTTGAAATCTCCGTCGTCACGGCCAGCGTATTCTCGACACTGAAATCCAGGACGTTTTTCCTTTTCCAGTTTTCCTGTATCCGTGTCAGCAGCTCGAAAACCACGCTCTGCATCAGGGTTTCGGCATCGTCGCTGCCCTTGTAGGTTTCGATCACCGCCGGAGCAAGTTCTCTGGCGTGATGTTCCCGTACATCGAGCAACGGGAGTCCGTCAATGCCGGTGCGCACACTTGCCGTGATCACCAGCACGTCCTCCGCCCCATAGTCGGCCGCAAGTTTCTTGAGTGCGACATCGTCAAGATTTACCGCCTGGCTCACGTTGATTGACTTCATGTCCTGCAGATCGCCTGCGGGCACGATGACCGGCTGCAAGAGTAGCTGCGCCCAGTCATCGCGCAAATCCTCCGGCTCCTGCGGGCGCACGCCAAAATCGATGATATCAACCCAGACAGTCCGCCAGGGGTTGGGTTCCTCCCAGAGGAAAGAGCGGTTACCTTCCTGATACACCGGCAAAATCAGCAATGGCCGTCCGACAGATTCGGAAAATGGCAGCATATTGGCGCGCAGCAGCCTGCGGATGTCGCCACGCTTGAACTCGAAGGTAAGGTCGGCGAGGTAGCGGGTGTCCGAGCTTCTCTCGTTCGCCACCTGAAAAGAGGCGACCAGCGGCGCAATTGCATCTTCGTCCAGAACCGGAAGACTGTTGTGATACGGCGCCGGGACAAGCCGCCGGAGCAGGGTTCTGAACGCCCGCGCCTGCCCGTTGCGCACGGCGACGGTGCGCGCCTGGGATGCGGAAGCCGCTGTTTCATCGACGGAAATCCCGCGCACGACATAGAGATTGGTCGCGGCCCTCGGCGCGGTAACAGCGGCGAGGACAAGAAAAATCAGTATTATCATACCGATAATGCGCGAAAAGATTGGATTTATGTACGTTTCCGTCATTGCAAACCACTGGAAAAAAAGTATGTTGGCCCGATCATAGTCATAAACTCGGGTGCAGCATAACTTATGAAGACCGATAGCTCCAAAAAAAGTTACAGTTATAAGGATGCGGGTGTTGATATTGTGGCAGGAAACTCACTGGTTGAGGCCATAAAACCCCCCGCGGCAAGCACCCGGCGCTCTGGCGCCGATGCCGATCTCGGTGGATTTGGGGCGATTTTCGATCCCCGCGCCGCCGGTTTCAAGGACCCCCTTCTCGTCTCCGCGACCGATGGCGTAGGCACCAAGCTGAAAGTCGCCATCGACATGAACCGGCACGGAACCGTCGGCATCGATCTTGTCGCCATGTGTGTCAATGATCTGGTCGTGCAGGGCGCGGAACCGCTCTTTTTCCTCGATTACTTCGCAACCGGCGGCCTCGACGTCGCGGCGGCGCGCGATATTATCAAAGGGATCGCCGAGGGTTGCAGAGAAGCCGGTTGCGCGCTGATAGGCGGCGAAACAGCGGAAATGCCGGGCATGTATGCCAGGGGCGATTACGATCTCGCGGGCTTTACAGTCGGCGCGGTCGAGCGTGATCAGCTTCTCAAGGCCGACAACCTGAAGGAAGGCGACGTGCTGCTCGGCCTTGCCTCTTCGGGGCTGCATTCCAACGGATTTTCGCTGGTCCGCAGGATCGTCGCGGATTTCAAGCTCGATTACGACACGCCCGCGCCGTTCGATTCGCAAAAGACCCTTGGCGA
Organism: Sneathiella sp.; assembly: GCA_021741195.1. Classification (GTDB taxonomy): domain Bacteria; phylum Pseudomonadota; class Alphaproteobacteria; order Sneathiellales; family Sneathiellaceae; genus Sneathiella. Next base: position 2,467 of record JAIOYL010000172.1, read on the forward strand.
CGCCCTGATCGCGCCGACGCGAATCTATGTGAAAAGCTGCCTTGAGACGATCCGCGCGGGCTATATCACGGCGCTCTCGCATATCACCGGCGGCGGCTTGTTCGAGAATATCCCGCGGATCCTGCCGCCCACACTGACGGCCGAGATCGATGCCGCGTCCTGGTCGTTGCCGCCGCTCTTCAAATGGCTGGCGGATACCGGAAATATTGCGCCGAGGGAACTTGCCACGACCTTCAACTGCGGGCTAGGCATGGTTGTCGTTGTCGATCCGAAGAACGCCGCAGCGGCCAAGGCGATGCTTGAGGCGGCGGGGGAGACCGTCTTCACCGTCGGCAGGCTGATCCGCCGCGCCGAGGGTGCGCCCCAGGTCATAATTCCGGAACTGGAACTGACGTGGCAAAGCTGAAAGTCGCCGTTTTTATCTCGTCTCGCGGGAGTAATATGCAGTCGCTGGTGCGGGCCGGCGCCAATCCCGGTTTCCCGGCCGAGATCGTTTGCGTGCTTTCCAACAACCTCGAGGCCGCCGGTCTCAAATTCGCGGCCGAGAACAGTATTGCGACCCGCACGATTGATCATCGGGATTTCGGGAGCCGCGAGGAGTTCGAGGCGGAGATCACGCAGTATCTTGAGGATCTGGATATTGACCTGATTTGCCTTGCTGGCTTCATGCGCCTGCTTACTGCCGATTTCGTCAATCGCTGGCGCGACCGCATCCTCAATATTCACCCGTCCCTGCTGCCTGCCTTCAAGGGCCTGCATGTGCATGAGCGCGCCATCGAATCCGGCGCCCGCTTCACCGGCTGCACCGTGCATTTTGTCCGTCCGGAAATGGATGACGGACCGATCATCGCCCAGGCGGTTGTGCCGATCCTTGATAACGATACGCCGGAGACACTCGCCGCGCGTATCCTGGAGCAGGAACATATGGTCTACCCGCTCGCTCTCAAGCTGGTTGCCGAAAACAGAGTGAAAATACATGGATCCCTTGTCAAAATCGAGAACGCAGATGAACAGACCGTTTCGCTTCTTAATCCGAAGCTTGAAATTTTCTAATTTACGCGTAGGTTTAAATTTCAAAACAACCAAAGGCTTCGGTGGACTTATTGCAGCCTTCATGCTGCTCGCCACTCTGCCGGGATGCCAGGAGAAGGATCCTTCAATGACCATCGGCGCGATTTACAACCTGACGGGAAGCCAGAAAAATCTCGATATTGCCTCCTCCGAAGGCGCACAGCTCGCCGCCGACGAAATCAACGCAAAGGGCGGGTTGCTTGGCAAGCCCCTCAACCTCATTATTGAGGACGGGGAAACGAACACAAGTGTCATCGCCGAAAAAACGGCGGCGCTGATCGCAGAGCAACCTGATATGCCGGTTCTTATCGGCATGTCCGATACCGATGTGACGCTTGCCGCGGCAAGGGTCGCGGCAGAAAACAAGCGCCTTTTCATCACCTCCGGCGCCACCTCCCCACTGCTCCCGAAGGAAGTGCCGGACTATCTGTATCTGGCCTGTTACGGGGATAACGTGCAGGCGGCCGCGGCGGCGGATTTTGCGTATCATGACCTGAAGATGCGCAACGCGATCGTTCTTTATAAAGAGGACATGTCCTATACCGGGCTTCTTCGAAAATATTTCGAAACGAGCTTCACGGGACTGGGCGGCGAGATTGTGTTGAGCAGGGGCTACAAGGCCGGCAGCTTCGCCGGCGCCGTGTCGGGGCTTCCCGGGACTGATTTCATTTTTCTCTCGGCGTCCCCGGATGAGGTGATTGACGGTGTGCGCGCCCTTCGTAATGCGGGCTTCACGGGCCCCATTCTCAGCGGTGACGGCTTTGATATCGGCGCAAAATGGGCGGAATTGCCGAATGAGAGCAATGTCTATTTCACCACCCATGCCGATGTCGACGCGGATAATACAAGCGCGGAAGTCGTTGCTTTCCGCGCCGCCTATGCCAGGCGGTTCCCGGGCCAGGAGCCCGATGCCTTCACCGCGCTTGGCTATGACACCGTAAATCTTGTGGCGGCGGCGGTGACCAAGGCGGGAGCCTTTGAGGTCGCGGCCATCCGCGACGCCCTCTCAACGCTCAAGGATTTTGACGGCATCACCGGCAATATCAGCTTTAACAAGGGCAGCCAGATCCCGGTCAAGTCCGTTACCCTGATGCAGGTGGACAAGGGCGGCGAAAAATTCATCCGCGAAGTGCTGCCCACGAACGTGCCTGCGCCCTGACCGGTCTAAAAGGTTATGGAAGATCTAGGGATGGACGACGGTATCTTTCGTGCCTTTCGCGCCCATAAAGACGGCGAGGACGCGTACGGGCGTCGCCCCGGTGTTGACGCCCATATGCCAGATCTCCATGGCCTCCATCAGCGCGTCTCCGGCTTTATAGACTTTTTCGCCATGGCCGTCGTAGTGAACGGTGAGTTCGCCTTCCAGCATATAGGCGAACATCGGCGCTTCATGAAGGTGGGTCGCCGTCTTCTCGCCGGGCTTCATGGTGACAATCACGGCCGTGACTTCAGGTGTTCCGGATTTTGGATACTCAAACGGCTGCCCCTGAACGGTTGTCGATGTCTGGAGGAGCTTTTCGATCGCCGAATAGGGCTCCCCCGCCCTTGCAATGCCGGTCAGACATGCACAGATGAGAAAAGCCGCCAGAATACGTGAAATCATATCGGGATCCTTCGTCAGGGGTTGCAGCAGAAATTTTTTATCCTACTATCATGCTCTTGCATGAGGAGAAACGAAAATTACCCAAAGTGACCGGCGTAACATCGATACCTTTTTGCTGGCCGTGCACAGGACGGAGCTCGCGAACCGGCGGACGCTGATGGCCTATGTCAAGACGGCGATCGCGCTCTGCGCCTCGGCGGTCGGGCTGATAAAGTTTCTTGACGATCAATGGCTCACCCATATCGGCTGGTTCCTGCTGCCGGTATCGGCGATCGTCCTGCTGATCGGGATATATGACTACCAGCGGGTCAGGAAATCCATCAATGAGGAAAAACGCGATGGCGGGCTGTAGCCGGTAAATTCAGGCACAAAAAAACGGGCGATCGTGAAATCGCCCGGCTTTTCGTGTCTCTTCCGATTTAACGGGAGTAGAATTCGACGATCAGGTTCGGTTCCATCACGACCGGGTACGGCACGTCCGAGAGTTTCGGGATTGCCGTGAAGATGCCCTTCATGCCCTTGTGATCCACGTCGAGGTAATCCGGGACCTCACGTTCCGGGCTTTGGGCGGCTTCGAGAACCAGGCCCATCTGCTTTGATTTCTGGCGGACCTCGATAACGTCGCCCGGCGCCACCTGGTAGGAGGCGATATTCACCTTCTTGCCATTGACGGTGACATGACCATGGTTGACGAACTGGCGCGCGGCGAAAACGGTCGGCACGAATTTCATGCGGTAGACGACGGCGTCAAGACGCCGCTCCAGAAGGCCGATCAGGTTTTCGGAAGTATCGCCTTTCAGGCGGGCCGCTTCTTCATAGAGGCGGCGGAAGCTTTTTTCGGTGATGGAGCCGTAATAGCCCTTCAGTTTCTGCTTGGCACGAAGATGGATGCCGAAGTCGGAAATCTTGCCACGGCGGCCCTGGCCATGCTGGCCCGGTCCATATTCGCGGCGGTTGACGGGGCTTTTCGGACGACCCCAGATGTTTTCACCCATCCGGCGGTCAATTTTGTATTTCGCTTGAATACGTTTTGTCATTCACTTGATCCAGTTTATCAATTTCAGGAAAAAGGCATGCCGACGAGGCTTGCACAAGCCGCGCATCATAGAAACTAACTCCCGCTTGTCAACGTTTTTCGGCGGGTTTTCTGAGTTCAAGCCGGTCAAGAAACGACATGATCTCGAAGGAGACGATCTCGGGAGCCTCATGTGTGACCCAATGGGTGACGCCGGGCAGCCGGACAATCTTGAGATCGGGCGCGAATTCCTCCAGCCCGTCGAGGTTTTCCTTGACCAAAGCATGGTCCGCCTCGCCCCAGATCACCAGCGTCGGCATGGTGACATGGAAATTGTCCGGATTGAGGCCCGAGCCTTTCCCCCTGGTCTCCTTTGTTGCAGGTTTAAGCGGCGACGCGCGGTAGTAATTCAGCATCGCGTTGAGCGCTCCCGGGCGCTTCCATGCGGTTTTATAGGCCTCCTCGTCCTCTTTGGACATGAGCCCGGCGGCAACATGATCCTTGAAGGTCCATTCCATCAACCATTCACAGTCATGGGCCAGCATGTCATGCTCGATGCCCGATTGTTGAAATTGCGCGATATACTGGCTTTTCTCGATCTGCTCGTCGTTATTGCTGAGAAGATTGGCGAAGATATAGGGATGGACGCCGTTCAGGATGATCAGGCCCTTGACCTTGTCCGGATGGGCGATGGCGACCGCCCAGGCGATGGCCGCGCCCCAGTCGTGGGCCACGAGATAGAAGCTGTTCTTTCCGAAATGCGCGGCAAGGCTGACGACATCAGCAACCAGATGGCGGATTTTATAGGCCTCAACCCCTTCGGGCTTGTCGGAGAGGTTATAGCCCCGCATATCCGGCGCCACCGCGTGATATTTGTCGCCAAGCACCGGAAGCTGGTCCTTCCAGCAATACCATAATTCGGGAAAGCCGTGCAGCATCAGCACGAGTTCGTCATTTTCCATGCCGCTTTGCGCATAATGGAGGACGATATCGCCGATTTTCGCGCTGTTATGGATTATTTTTGTCATTTTTCCTGTCCTTCCGCTTCATGGTAAGGCCCTTGACGATGCGCTGAAAGGCCCGCACATCCGATTCCATCAGCCCAAGCCGCTGGAACATGTTGCGCATGTTGCGGAGGATAACATCCTTTCGCTGCAGGATCGGATCGAAATATCCCCGCGCGTCCAGCTCCGTCTCGATCCGCTCGAACAGATAGGCGAGTTCCGCCTTGTTGGCGGGCCGCTCCTCATTGAGGATACGGTGCTCCGGCGTCGCATCGCCCGCCTGAAACCACTCATAGCCCACCAGCAGAACGGCCTGAGCGAGATTGATCGAGGAGAATTCGGGGTTGAGCGGCACCGAGATGATGGCGTCGGCAAGCGCCACGTCCTCGCGCGACAGGCCAACGCTTTCCTTGCC
>JAIOYL010000016.1 GCA_021741195.1 Sneathiella sp.
CTGCCCTGCGCGATGGAAAGCAAATAAATGGCTCCCGATCCCGCCTATCTGGCTATGATACGCCCGTCCACGACCGGACTCAAATCGCCCATGCTCTTGATATAATTCATCACCGTCGTCGCCATCAGGGTGCCGCCGGAGGCGTCGATCAGCTGTTTCTTGCCCTTCAGCACCGCATAGCCATCGCCGCCACTCGCGATATAGTCGTTGGTGGCGACCGTATAGATCTTCACGGGATCGAGCGGCACGCCGCCGACCATCACCTCCGTCACCCGCGCGCCCGCCGGTTTGGACGCGTCATAGGAAAAGGTGAGGCCCGACACCTGTCCGAAGCGCCCCGCGCCCTCCTCGACCTTGGAAACGCCGGTTTCCAGCATTTGCCTGACGTCCCTGCCGGACAGCTCCAGCAGCACTGTGACATTGCCGAAGGGCAGCTCCGAGAGGATATCCTTGCGTGTCAGCATCGTTCCCGGATCATAGACACAATCGCCGCGAATGCCGCCGCCGTTGGTGAAGCCGATATCGGCCTTGGTCTCGGCGCGCATGGCGTCCGCGATCAGGTTGGCGAAGGCGGCCTCCTGCCGGCGCACCGTATCCCGCCGGGTATCGAGCAGGACCGCTGTCCTGCCGATGGCGATGCCGAGTTTCTTATCCAGCGCCTCCTCGAACGACTCCGCCATCGCCTTGATTTCGGGGTCGGGCGTGACGCCGCGCGTTGCCGCCATCTTCCAGCTCGGCAGGATCGAGAGGCGCTTCCTGCCGCGGCTTTCGATCCATTCCACGTCAAGGTCCAGAACCCCGAGATATATTCCGTCCGATCCTGACTGCATCACCGCAACGCCGTTTCGGATGAAGGTCGCGGCGACGTGATCGTGCCCTGCGAGAATCACGTCGATGCCTTTTACCTCCTCCGCGAGGTTCTCGTCCTTCGAGAGGTCAAGATGGGTGAGCGCGACGACGATCTCCGCTCCCTGCTCCTTCAGGGCCTTGACCGCCTTGTCCGCTATCTCGACCACATCGCCGAAATGAATATTCTTTCCCGGTTGCGACAAAGCCGCCGTCTCCGGCGTGAGAATACCGAAAAACCCGACCTTGAAGCCGCCGGCCTCCATGATGATCGCCGCCTGCGCGCCAACCGCCACCTTGCCGGAAGGATCGAAGACGTTCGTGCCTGTCCAGGGGAAGTTTGATTCGGCAATCCGCGCCGCCGCCACATCAGGCCCGAAATCAAACTCGTGATTACCCAGAACCGCGATATCGGTGCCGACCGCGTTCATCATCTGGATCATCTCGGTGCCCTTGCTGAGGCCTGACAGGATCGAGGGCGAAATCAGGTCGCCGCCGAAGGTCACGATGGTATTGGGAGAGCGCGCCTTTTCCGCCTTTATAAGGGTTGCGAGCTCGGCAAAGCCGCCGTTTCCCTTGATCCCGGACACCTGGTAAATGTCGTTGAAATGCAGGAAGGTGATCTTTGTCGGCTCCCCCGATGCGGCCGCGGAAAAAACCATGAAGACCGGCAGAAGAAGCCAAAGAAACCTGAAGGATACGGATCGTCTTTTCATGATTTTATCTCCCGCGCGAATGCCGCTATAATGGTCCGGCATTATTTCAGGAAAAACAGAAATGTTCCAGATCCATCCGCAACTCGCCGCCGATACCCTTCCAGTGCTGACCCTGGGCGTCTCACAGGTTCTGTTGATGAACGACTCGCGCTATCCCTGGATCATTCTGGTGCCGGAGCGAACCGATCTTCGCGAACTCCATGACCTGAACGAGATGGACTATCGCCTCGTTTGGGCCGAAATCCGCCGCACGTCGCTGCTCATGACGGACCTGTCCGGCGCCCACAAGATCAATGTGGCGGCGCTTGGCAATATGGTGCCGCAACTGCATATCCATGTGATTGCCCGGCAAATGACCGATGCCGCCTGGCCCGCACCGGTCTGGGGCAAGGGCGATGCGGTTCCTTACGCGCCTGAGAGTCTCAATAACCGGATCAGCCTTCTCCGCGAGGCATTTCAGGCATCATAGCACCTCATAGCCAAACTGCGCCGCGCTTTCGTTAAGCCAGTGCCAGAGGTTGAGCGCGGTGGAGCGCATGAACAAAAGATCATACTGCGCCTTATCCCGCCGGATCAGGAGGACGCCGAGGCCGTGAATTTCCGTGAGGGCGCTCGCGCCGACAGGAAAGGCATGGTCGCGAAGATCGAGCCGCAATCCCCGGCTGAGGAGATTCGTCACCTCTGCCCCGCCGAGACGGAGATAACAGCGGCTATGGCTTAAAGCGACGACGCTGCCCTCAGAAGGGGCAACGGCAGCCTCGAGAATTTCCGCCGGACCGGAATCGCCGAGATAGGCAATGCGGTCCGGGGCGATCCGCAGCAGGACGCCGCCTTTTAAGCGCTGCATCTTCGCAGGTCCCGGCCAGTCGGCGATGCCGAGAAGCTCCGACAGCTTGGAGCGGAGACTCGGCGATTCCGGATCCCAGAAGGCGATCTCAATATAGGAAAAATCCTTTACTTCCTCAATCGTTACGCCCGTTTCCTTAAGCTTTCTGCCAAACTTTCCGAGAATGCGGTGGCCGCCAAGCGGGGACTTACGTTCAAGCATGGAGCCGCTCCCCTTCCGGATCGATGAAATGCGGGGAGCAGACCTTCACGTCGATCACCGTCGCGCCGCCGTTATCCACCGCGCGGATCAGCGTCCCCACCCGCTCCCGCCCCTCGGCGAGCAACGCGAGCGCAATATGCCGCTTGAGTTCCGGACTGTAGGTGACCGAGGTAACATGGCCGATGCCATGGCCTTTCGGCGTTATGCCGTCCCCCTCGAACAACAACATGCCCGCTTTCAGCGGCGTGTCCCCCTCGACCGGTTTGAGCCCGGCAAGCTGCCGCCGGTCGTTCCGGATCAACCCCTCGCGGTTCTTCAGCACGCTGCCGACATAAGCCTTTTTCGTGCTCTGCATCCCGCCGAGTCCAAGATCGTCGGCGGTCGTGCGGCCATCAAGCTCCGGTCCCGCCACATGCCCCTTCTCGATGCGGAGCGCGCCCAGCGCCTCCGAGCCATAAAGCCTGAGATCATGAGGTTTGCCGCCCTCGGTCAGCAGGTCCCAGAGATTCCCGGCGAACCCCGCACGGGTATAAACCTCGAAGGCGAGTTCGCCCGAAAAACTCAGCCGGCAGATACGGACGGGCAGTCCCTCGTGATCAAACTCCAGCACGCCCATATGCGGAATCGCCTCGGTCGAAACATCGACACCCGGAAAGCTCGACCCAAGAACGGCGCGGGACCTGGGCCCGGCGATGGCCACGCCGCCCCATTCATCGCTGACCGAGGTAAGATGCACCTTCAACTCCGGCCAGTCGATTTGCAGCAGATATTCAAGATGCCGCATCACCGCGCCCGCGCCGGTCGTGGTCGTGGTCATGAAATAGTGATGCTCCCCCAGCCGCCAGGTGGTGCCGTCATCCATCACCATGCCGTCATCGCGCAGCATCAGGCCGTAACGCGCCTTGCCCACGGGCAGCGTCTTCCAGCCGTTGACATAGACGCGATTGAGGAATTCCGCCGCATCCGGTCCCTGAATATCGATCTTGCCGAGGGTGGAGACATCGACCATGCCGACGCCGCTGCGCACCTCGCCGGCCTCACGGATATAGGCGGCGGTGACATCCTCACCGGGTCCGGGATAATACCAGGGCCGCAGCCAGTCGCCCGCCGTGATAAACTCCGCCCCGGCACGAACATGGCAGTCATGGAACGGGCTCAGCCGCGTCGGGCGAAGCTCGCCTGCGATGGACCGTCCCGCCACCGCACCGATCGTGAGTGGCGTATAGGGCGGGCGGAAGGTGGTCGTGCCGACCCCGGATTGCTCCTTATCCTGGACTTGAGACAAGATTTTCAGTGTATTGATATTACCGGTTTTTCCCTGATCCGCCGCCATGCCCTGCGTGGTATAGCGCTTGATATGCTCGGGCGACCTGAAGCCCTCCCTCACACCCTGTTCGATATCGCTGCGGGTGACGTCATGCTGCAGATCAACGAAGCATTTAGCGCGTGTCAACGGGACCGGCGCAGGCGATGGTGGCGGCGCATCCTTCGGGGCGTAAAGACGCGGCGCTGTCTTGGCTGCGCCAATCAGGTAGCGCGCCACCTTATGACCATGAACGGCCGCATCCTCGGAGGTCGGATAGCCCGCCGCCGCCCCGGCGCAAGCGTGCTGGCCGTCGGCGCATTTACCGGGTAGATAGCTGTCGAGCGCCGCATGATAGACCGGCTTGATCCCGCGCTGGCTCTGCAGATGCAAGACCGGCGCCCAGCCCGCAGACTGGATCAGTGTATCGCAATCGAGACGGATATCGCGGGGCTCCAAGCCATCGCCGATTTTCCGGATCACCAGCCCCTTAAGATGCAGGCCCCCCTTGGCCTCGGCAACCTCATGGGCGGGATAGAGCGGGATGCCGGCCTCGCGGGCAAAGTGGTGATGGCGGGTGGGCACGGGGCTTCTCGCATCAATAATCGCCGCAAGCCGGATGCCACGCTCCAGAAGCGAGGCGGCGACGCGGTAGCCACTCTCCTGGTTGGTATAGAGCACCATTTTCTCACCCGGCAGCACTGCATATCGATTGACATAAGCCTCCGCCGCGCTTGAGAGAAGAATGCCCGGCAAGTCATTGTTGCCAAAGACAAAGGGCCGCTCGAACGCACCGGTCGCAAGGATTACTTTCTCAGCCCGGACATGGCGAAGCCGCTGACGCGGGACATGTGGATCAGGCGTCAGGACATGATCCTGCACCCGCTCGACACAGCCGAGGATATTATTCTCGTAATAGCCGAAGGCGGTGGTCCGCGTGAGCACCCTGATCTTTGGCTCGCCGTTGATGCGGGCGATTGTTTGCCTGCGCCAGTCGGCGTTCGCCTGTCCGGCTATCTCGCCCGCCTCATACAGGAGTGTGCCGCCGAGCTCAAAATCCTGCTCGATGAGAAGGACGTCCTTTCCCGCCTCCGCCGCCGTCAGCGCGGCGCTGAGTCCCGCCGGTCCGCTGCCGACGACAGCAATATCCGCATGGTCATGGACATGCTCGTATGTATCGGGGTCCGGCAGATGCGTGCCCTTGCCCATCCCGGCGGCGCGGCGGATGAATTTCTCATAAAACTCCCAAGCCCCGGCCGGCCACATGAAGGTCTTGTAGTAGAACCCGGCGGTGAGAAAGCGCGAGAAGAGGTTATTGACCGCCATCAGGTCAAACCGGAGCGACGGCCAGCGGTTCTGGCTTTTGGCCTGCAATCCCTCATATAGCTCCTGCGCCGTCGCCTGCACGTTGGGGGTGAGACGATCCTCCGCCCCAAGTTCAACGAGTGCGTTCGGCTCCTCGACGCCTGCTGCGAAAATCCCGCGCGGACGATGATACTTGAAGCTGCGGCCGACCAGATGCCGGCCGTTTGCAAGCAAGGCCGAGGCGAGCGTGTCGCCCGCAAATCCCTTCAGCACGCGACCGTCAAAACGAAAGGTAACCGGCTTGCCGCGATCGACGAGACCGCCGCCAATCCTTAACTTCTGCCTGTCCGTGCTCATTCCCCGGTATCCTTTGCATAAGCAACGGCCGTGATCTCATGGCTCACCATATCGCGCGTGATCTTCAGCCAGCTGCGGCAGCCATGCTGGTGGAACCAGTATTCTGAGTGCAGGCCCTTGGGATTGGGACGCTGATACACATAGTCGTTCCAGACCTCCGCGCGCGTCTCGTCAAGCGGCGGCCGGGTGCGGCTGGCGTCGCCGCCATAGGTAAATTCCGTCTCGTCCCGGAGCCCGCAGAAGGGGCAGTCAATCCTGAGCATGGCGCGCCTTCCCTATTCTGTTCCGGTTAATGGGCATTGGGCGTCGGTCCCGCACCGCGTTCGTCGATGACCAGCCCGCGGGAGAAGCGGTCGAGGGTGAATTTGGCGCTCGCCTCATGGGGCGTATCGGTCGCGATGGTATGGGCGAAGCACCAGCCTGAGGCGGGCGTCGCCTTGAAGCCGCCATAGCACCAGCCGCCGTTGATATAGAACCCGTCGATGGGCGATTTGCAGATGATCGGGCTGCCGTCCATGGTCATGTCCATCACCCCGCCCCACTGGCGCAGGATCTTGAGCCGCGAGAGATAGGGCAAAAAGGAAACCCCGGCGGCAAACACATGTTCCATGGTCGGCAGGCCGCCTTTTTGCGCGTAACTATTATAGCCGTCGATATCGCCGCCCATGACGAGGCCGCCCTTGTCCGACTGGCTGATATAGAAATGCGCCGCGCCGAAGGAAATGACGGTATCGAAAATCGGTTTCAGCGGTTCGGAGACGAAGGCCTGCAGCACATGGGTCTCGATAGGCAACGTTAACCCCGCCATCGCCGCCACATGCGACGAATTCCCGGCAACCGCCATGCCGACCTTGCCCGCGCCGATCTCGCCGCGCGTGGTGCGCACACCGGTGATCGCGCCCTTCTCGCGGATAAAGCCCGTCACCTCGCAGTTCTGGATGATGTCAACGCCATACCCATCGGCGCCGCGCGCATAGCCCCAGGCGACCGCGTCATGGCGGGCGGTCCCGGCCCGCTTCTGGTGGATCGCGCCGAGGATGGGAAAGCGGGCGCTTTCTGAATAATCAAGCCCCGGCACCTCCGCCGCCATGCGTTTGGCGTCAATCAGCTCGGCCTCGATCCCGTTGAGGTTCAGCGTATTCACCCTCCGCCGCGCGGTATCGCGCTGTGCCGGGGTATGGAAGGTGTTATACTGGCCGCGCTGCGAGAACATGACGTTGTAGTTGAGCTCCTGCGACAGCCCCTCCCAGAGCTTCAGCGAATGCTCATAGAATTCCGTATTGCCCTCTATCATGTAGTTGGAGCGGACGATGGTTGTATTCCGCCCGGTATTGCCCCCGCCGAGCCAGCCCTTTTCCAGCACCGCAACATTCGTAATCCCGTGATTTTTCGCGAGGTAATAGGCTGTCGCGAGGCCATGGCCACCGCCGCCGATGATCACCACGTCATAGGCGGGCTTGGGTTCGGGATCACGCCATTGCGCGGGCCAGTTCTTGTGCCCGGTGAGCCCTTTTTTAAAAAGTTCAAACGCCGAAAAGCGCGCCATCGAATTAGCCCCCTTGAACCGATCCCCCGTTTTAGCAGAAGCAGCAACCCCATAGCTACACAGGATTATGTTTCTTTTTTGTCTGGGTGCGGCATGATTGACTTTGAACCCGCCTGAGCCTAGCTTTTTTACGCGCAGCAAACAGAGGGTCCTGACCCCCAGATCAAGGATAAGAAAAATGAGCAAACAATCCTGCCTTGTTATCGGCGCCGGAGATGCGACAGGCGGCGCCATTGCCAAGAGATTTGCGAGAGAAGGCTTCGAGACCTGCATCGTCCGCCGCGAACGGCATCTGGACGACCTCAAGGCGCTCGCGGCAGAAATCGGCGAAGACGGCGGCTCGGCCCATGCCTTCGGTGCCGATGCCCGCGAGGAAGACCAGATGGTCGAGCTGTTCGCGAAGATCGAAAAGGACGTCGCCCCGCTCGGCGTTGCCGTCTTCAATATCGGCGGCAATGTCAATTTCCCGATCACCGAGATGACGTCCCGCGTCTACCGCAAGGTCTGGGAGATGAGCTGCTTTGCCGGTTTTCTCACGGGTCGCGAGGCGGCGAAGGTGATGATCCCGAGGGGCAAGGGCACGATCCTCTTTACCGGCGCAACCGCCTCGATCCGCGGCGGGGCGGGCTATTCGGCCTTCGCCGGGGCCAAGCACGGGCTTCGCGCCCTCGCCCAGAGCCTCGCAAGAGAGCTCGGGCCGCAAGGCATCCATGTCGCCCATACCATCATCGACGGCGCCATCGATACGCAGTTTATTGCCGAACGCTTTCCCGAACGCTATGCGCTCCGCGAGCAGGACGGTCTTTTGCATCCCTCCGAAATCGCCGAGAATTACTGGCATCTGCATTGCCAGGAGCGGAACGCCTGGACCTTCGAGATGGATCTCCGCCCCTGGATGGAGAAGATGGCTTAAGAAGGCCAGCCGAACCAGTCGATCCAGCGGCCGTGGAAGTCGACGCGCCCGACAGTATACTGCTCGCCGATGGGCCAGAGGGTCATTGTGAGGCCCGCGCCCGGGGAACTGCCATCAACTTCCATGCGCGCCCAGAGGAGCGGCGCGGCGCGCGTCGCGCGGGAGCCGGCGGCCGAGATGATATTCTCCCCCTGCTTGCGCGCGTCCTCCGGCAGGTACTGCCAGGCAATGGTGCTGTAGATGACATGGGCGGCCCCCTCCTCCGGCTCTGCCGTCCGCGCCCTGAGCCAGTCCAGCGCATCCGCCTTCTCGACGCGGATCGGGCTCTTCGCCGCAATATCCATCGCTGCCCGGGTGCGTTCCAGCCGCTCCACCTGATCCGGCCAGATAAAGGACAGCATCCGCTCCCTGTCTTCCGCCGATCCGGGATCGACCGGAATGAGGTCGCATCCGGCGCGGCTCCGGATATCGAGCTTGACTGTGGGTGCCGCCTTTCCGTGCCATTCCGGCGAAATCTTGACCGGGGACGCACTGTCCCCCCAGTGCCGGTCCTTGAGCCGGATATCATACTGGTCGAGGAAGAGATTAAGCCCGGCGCTTGCCCCTACTTCGGAAAGGACCAGTGGCAGGCCGGTCAGGCGGGCCGCTTCCAGAAACATCGGCAAGGTCGCGCCCGCACGGCGGACCTCATTGGTTTGCGGCGGCCCCTTGAGCCGGTCCAGGATAAAAGTTTTCTCGGTTTTGAGAGCTTCATTGACAGCGCCCCACAGTGCATCATCGGAAGTCTCAACGTCTTCTGGCGGATAGACAGTGATAAGAGCCGGGCTTCTGTTTTGCAAGACCAGCGCATGCAGCGCCCCCATCAGCCGGAGCGGGACGGAATCGCCCGTCGCGCTCGCATCGCCTTGCCATGTCAGTATTTTTTTGGCGACGCCGCCGCTTTTCAGTCTTTCACCCGCGAGGCGGCAAAGCCGGGCGGTGAAGGGAGAGCCAAGTTTCTCACAGGCTGCCGCCTGGGCCGTAAATGCGTCGCGGACCGCCTCTTCCGTCATCCTTGTCCTCCTCAGCCTGATTTCCGGCCAGCATAGAGGGCAACGGCGAAAAACGCGATACATAATGCCAGAACGACGAGTGAGACCAGCGGCAGGACTTCATAGCCGAGCCGCACCGAGACGAAATTCGAGATCCAGGAGCCAATGGAAATCCCGAGATAGAGCGCCGCCGCATTGAGCGCCAGCATCAGGCTCCGCCGCTCAGGGTCGATATTGGCGATGCGCTGCTGCTGCGGCGAATGGAACATCATCCCGAATATCGCCCAGACCGCGACCCCAATAAAGGCGAGCCACAAGTTCGGCCCAATCGCCCAGATAATGACCAGCCCCGCGCAAAGACCAAAGAGGGAAATAAGAATAATCCTGTCCGCGCCGAACCGGTCACTTAGGCGGCCCGCAAGGATATTGCCGATCACGCCGTTGACCCCGTAGGCGAGCAGGACAAAGGCAATCATGTTCTCCGCCAATTCGAATTTATGCGACATATAGGGGGCGATCAGCGCGTAGGTGCAGAAGATCGAGGTCATCTGCAGGAAGGTCATCAGGATGGCGAAGGAGGAGCGCATCCTTGTTAGCGCCTCGAAGATATGGCGGTACGAGATTGGCGCTCCAGCCTGCCGGTCCTTCACCAGAAGCAAGATCGCTGTCATGGAGAGCAGCGCGACGGCGGCCAGCAACAGCAATACCGGCCGCCAGCCGATGATCGTCCCGAGATAGGCGGAGATCGGGGTGCCGAGGACAGACGCGAAAGTAAGGCCCGCAAAGACAATGCCCATGGCCCGCCCCTGCTGCTCCGGCGGTGCGAGCCCTGCGCCGATGGCCGAGCACATGGGACTGATCGACGCCGCCCCAAGCCCCATCAGCCCGCGCGAAATGAACAGCATCTCATAGCTGGTCGAGAGCGCGCCCATGACCAGCGCCGCGGCCAGAATGCCGAGCCCGATACAGAGAATTCTGATACGGGCGAAGCGGCTGAAAATCACCTGCACGAGCGGGGCGGCAATGGCAAAGGTGAGCGCGAAAACGGTCACGAGAAAGGCAATATCGGCGGGCGATACGTTCAGGCCTGCGGAAATCTGCCAGGTCAGCCCGATGACCGACAGGCTCGACGTCCCGACCATGAAATAGGCGGAGCTGAGCGACATAAGGGCCCAGCGCGGAAAGGGTTTTTTTATTATTGCTTTTTCCATTTGCCGGACCATAGCAAAAGTCCGGCCCGCCACCTAGCCCGAAATAACCGGTTCCGCATGCAGCAGAACGATATTCTCCGAGCCACCGTCGATCTTCGGATACCAGGCCCTAGTCAGGGGATCATGCCCCGGAATGATGTGATCGTCGCTGTCGGCGAGGGCGCGGAGTTTATCGTAGCCCTTGAGCGTCTCTTCCATATCGACGACGATGGGAAAGGGCATCCCGCGCCGGTAGTTCTCATAGAAATGACTGCTGTCGGAGGCGAGCACCACCCAGCCCCGCCGGGTGCGGACGCGGACGCATTGCTGCCCGCGCGTATGGCCGCCGATCAGATGGACTTCCACCCCCGGCGCGATTTCCCTTGATCCCTCACAGAACTCGACATTGCCAAGATAGAGCGAGCGCACCATCTCGACCACATGCTCGCCGGAGAAGGGATGACGGAGCGCAGCGTGGCACATGCAAGGGCCGGTGACATATTCCAGCTCCGCCGGTTGCACATAGAGCCTGGCGTGGCGGAATTCATTGAGCGAGCCTGCGTGATCATAATGCATATGGGTAACGATGACGCTGTCGATGCTGGCGGCGGGAATGCCGAAATCGCTGAGCATCTCCACCGGGGTCTGCAGGATCGGACGGTCGCGGCGCTTCCCCTCCTCCGCATCGAAGCCGGTATCGACAAGGATCGTGCGCGCGCCGTTTTTCAGCACCCAGACGTAAAAATCAATCGGATGCGGGCTCGCGTGGTCATCGGCGAAGAGGAAGGATTCCCGCCTCGTCCGGTTTTCCTTCGCCGCGTAGCGCAGCGCATAAATTTCCCAGATATCACTCATCATCCCTCCCTCACCGGCCTTCGCGCCGTTCTTGTTTGTTATGGCTTGAGGATACGGAGATTGCGGCAAGATGCAAACGGCTTTTCACGAGGTCCGCTTGCGCTGGAATGATTTCAATATTATGATTTTCTTCTAAAGAAAAACATAATAGGGAGGAATACCATGTCCATATTAAAGACCCTCACCGCGACGGCGGTGGGAATGACATTTCTTGCAGGCGCCGCCGTTGCGCAGGAATGCCAGCCTTCGAAATGGGGCGCGGATGACGAACTCGGCTCCGCCAACCTGGTCACGCCCGAACGCACCCTCGCCGCATCCAAGCTGATCAAGCAGGGCAAGAGTGTCCCGCTCGGCATCGTGATCGACGCCAAGACACCGGCCTTCCCGCCGCGCGGGCTCAGCCTGCAGGTGGTGCAGCCAAGCCAGCAGGGCGGGCAGAAGCTGTTCGCCTTTAACGGCAACTATAACGACGACCTGGTGCAGCTCTGGCTCGGCATCGGCTCGCAGATCGACGGCCTCGGCCATCTCGGATCGAACGGCCTCTATTACAACTGCAATGACGAGAAGGAAATCTCGCAGATCACCGGCCTGACGAAGCTCGGCACCCATAATATTCCGCCGCTCGTCGGCCGGGGCGTCGTCATCGACATGACCAAGCATTTCGGCGTCACCGCGCTGGAAGCCGGACAGTTCTTCACCGCCGCCGATATCCAGGCCGCGGCCAAGGCGCAGGGCGTTGAAATCCGCGAAGGCGACGTGGTCCTCTTCTACACCGGCTGGACCGATGCGAAGCTGGAAAGCGATCCCACCGCCTGGGCGAGTGGCGAACCCGGCACCTCGGAAGATGCGGCGGAATGGCTCGCCGCGCAGAATGTGATGGCCGTCGGCGCCGATACCTGGGGCGTTGACGTGGTGCCGCCGGAAAAGGAGGGGCGGCCCTTCTACGGCCATGTGATCCTGCTCAAGGATAACGGCATCTACATTCTCGAGACCATGAACACCGGCCCGCTGGTGCGCGAGGGCATCAAGGAGTTCATGTTCGTCCTCGGCCAGGCCCGCGTGCGCGGCACCGTGCAGATGATCATCAACCCGGTCGCCCTCTACTAGCCAGCGACCGGCACCAAACGACGGGGACCGGGGAAATCCGGTCCCTTTTTTTATGTGTCTAATCTTCTAGTGATCTTCGATACTGGTGAACTGCAATATTGTCGACGGGGTACGGGGCCGTATTCTCACCAATTTGACTGCAAAGCAGCTATTTTTTGCACGGAAATGCTAGTATCAAAGACTTATATGCGAGGATAAGTGAACGCTTGTGTAAATCTTCCGGATGGTCTTTTAGGTGTTTGACTACAACGCGAACACTTTGGTCCACAGATATACCTTGCTTTGGCACACAGAACATTCGTGCTTCTGGTTTAAGGTCAAACGTCAATGTTGCTCCATCAACTATTCCCTTAACATAGGAAAAGCACCTGACTAGGTTTGCAAAGCCTTCCAGAGAACTTTCCGGGTCACTTTCACAAGCTCTTAACAAGCTGTCGCCTGTCTGCAAGTCTTCTGTTTCAAATGCTTGTGCTGATACTGAAATAAAGCATAGCACAAGACATATTTTCCACATATCAACCCCTCGATAAATATCGCGTGTATCACTTTTTAGGCGGTAGCCGCCGAAAGAGCAATTTTTCCGAGTATCATCTTCGACTATTATCCCAATCTGCGTCAAGTTTGTCGACATCGCAGAGTATGTTTGGCATTTCGCTAACGAAGCTATTACTCCCCCCGCCCCTGCACCACGGCCATATGGGTGTAGGCGATTTTGAGGAGGGGGCAATCGATGTCTTTGGGCATGCCTTTCTTGATCAGGTCGCCGAGGATATGCTCATGCTCGGTCTGGAGGCCGCCCACAAGATCGCGCATCATCGAGGCGGTGAAGATCGAACCTTCCTTGGTCAGCATGGAACGCTGTCCCGCGCTGACCTTCTCCGCGACCGGATGGCCGTTGGCAGCGGCGATGGCGCAGGCCTCGGCATGCATGCGGGCGCTCATCTCGGCGCCGTAGGGGGTCGCGACAATCTCGCCGATGGAGCCGAGGCAGAGCGTCGTCATCCCCGCAAGCGTCGCCAGCATCACCCATTTGTCCCACAGCGCCTGCTCGATATCCGTGCTTTTCACATAGTTGAAATCCGCCTTGTTGCAATAGTCGGAGAATTCCCGCGCCTCCGCCTCCTGCGCCGGAGCGCGGGCGCCCGCGATCAGGCCCGCAAGATCACCCATGCGCCTGACCGCGCCGGTTTCCGTAATCGTCGCGGCGATCTGGGCGACGCCGCCCATTACCCGGTCCCGGCCATATCTTTTGTCGAGAAATTCAAGGTGATTATAGCCGTTCAGAAATGGCAGAAAAACACCTTTCGCGGCGGCTTTTTCGAGGGAGTTCAGCGAATCCGCGAGATCATAGGACTTTGGCGCGAGGATGATCAGGTCATAGTCCGGCGTCAACTGACCGGCGGTAACGGTTTTCGACCGGACCGTGAAACTGCCGTCCGGCGTCTCGACGGTGAGGCCCTCCGCCTCGATCAGCGCGCGGCGTTTGTCGCGCAGCAGGAAGGTGATATCCGCCCCCGCCTCGATCAGCTTCGCGCCGAAATAGCCGCCGACACCGCCGGCCCCTACGATCAGAATTTTCATGAATTTTCACCCTCAATAAAACCGCGCCGAAAGGCCCGGTCCGGCAAATTGCGCCCGTCGTTCTTTTTACTACGGCGTTCTCAAAAATACAGCCCTAAAGAAGAAGTAATGTCAACCCGGCCCGCAGGCACCATGCCGGTCGCCTTTGGGTTCAGGGCAATTCTTCACTTTTTATGATCCGAAAGCCGTTCCCGGTTGGCCTTGCGAATGGCGGGCGGCAGGATTTCGACGACACTCGCGATGTCCTCGTCCAGATGCTTGCGCATTTCAAGCTCGCGGATCAGCATCAGCCCATGCTCTTTCAGCAGCGCCTGAGCGCCTTTACCGCAGGTGGCCCACAGCCGCGCATAGGCCCGCGCCAGACAGAATGCCATCATGACGTTCGCGCCCGAGGCCTGTCGCAGCGGATGGAATGCCTGATTGATCAGGTTTTCAAGGGACGGCACTGGCACCACCAGCCGGATTTTCCCGTCCTCATCCTTCCTGATTGACGACGATGTATCCTCCTGCGTGGCGGCCTGGGATAGCGCGTCGGACAGGCTGTCGACGGTCGCGATGGCGGTGAAGGTATCGTTGATGCCCGGCGAAAGGGCGCGCAGGGCAATCTCCAGCAGAAGATTGATGGAGAATTCCACCGGGCTGTCCTCCGAGCGGGAAGGCCGGATCGAAATCTGATTTTGAATGGATTTGACCGTCTCCTCCTCCAGCGTCCCGGTCGCCTTGATCAGGACCTCTTCCCCAAGCGTATAGGCCCCCCTCGCCTTTTGCAGCTGCAAGGTCACGTCCTTTTCCGTTGCAATATCCGTCAATTCATCCTCATCCAGATATCCGAGATATCCCGGCGTTCCGGCAGTGATGTCAAAAATGAACTCGCCGAGCTTCCCGGTGTCTGCCTCCTCCCCTTCGGTCCGCTTACCTTGTTTCTCCGTGCGGTTACTCAGCGCCGACTTCAATTTCCGCGTTATCGCCGCGATTTCATCGTCAATGGAAACACTTTCCGAGACGTTGCGCACGAAATATATCAATTGCATCACGCAGAGGGCCGCCAGTAACTCGGCGCCCAGAATGGCAATATTGGGGACAAAGTAGGTATCGACGAACGACACTGTGAGCAGGGCATAGAGAAACGTTCCGCCGAAAATACCCGCTGTCAGCTGGTTGACGAAATCGGTGGTGAAGCGCTTGAGCATGCGCGGCGCGAGGTTCCCGGCGGCAAGGGCGAACACCACAAGGACAATGGAATATGTGAGCGTGAGGGCCGACATGGCGCCGGCCGCGATCAGCGAGAGAACCGTTCGCGCCGTATCGGACGAAAGCTGCTGTATGAATGGATTAATCGAGCCCAGCGGCAGATACTTTTCAAGATAGACAATAACCAGCGACGCCGCGCCGACCGACAAGGCAATGCCCGCAGGCACGGTCTGCAGCATAATGACGGAATGGCGTATAAAATTAAGGTTCATGTTACCTGCTCATTTTGGCCGCAATTGCCGGACGACTCCGGACCGGGCGACCTTTCTCTTTGTTTTACAATGCCGGGCCCGGGAATACATCCATAAAACGCGCGGAGGGAGCCGCCCGGCAATAAAAATTACACAAACCAGCGAACACCGATTGCCATGACGCGTATTTAGAGTCATTATTTCAACCGAATATAAAGCGCCCGGCAAGCGGGCGGGGTTGGGAATGACATATCGGATAACTCTGGACCGCTCATTCATACATTGCGACGTTATAACGCGGGACTACGGTGGGGAATTGCTTCACTTGACTGTAACGACGGGTTTGTTTGCCCGCGAACAGCGCATACTGGTCTTCGAGGAAACGTTGAAGATCAATTCATCCGACAATTATTTCTATATTCTCGATAACAGGGCCGGCCATGAAATCCTGCTTTCGCCGGAAGATATGTCCTATATGAACGGCATGCTTTTTGACGCAGGAATACGGTATATCCGCGGCGCGGTCGTGACGAATGACGACGGCTATGGCGCCCTCGTCGCGATGGCCCAGGCGAAAGCAAAGGCCGCCAATTTCGAAGTGGACCTGATCGCAACGGCCGATTACGTGAAAGCGCAAGAGTTCATACTGTCGAATCTCCGCAAAAAGCTGAAATCGTAGCGGCCGGAACAGGCACCCGTCGAAAGCCGGATCAACGCGGGGAAATGGTTGGTGGGCACTTTAAGCAATTGTAAACTTGGATTATTTATGATTGGGTCATCATTGTTGCGGTTATCAAGATTTGGTGCGATACCGTGAAATCATAAGATTCCGTCATTCGTGACAGAAGCCCCTCTTTCCCAACATCGTTGAGAGTACAGTGTAGATGACAATTAAAAACGGATTGATTTTAATTGGAGCTACTGTCGGGTTGGCGATTGTTACCGGATATTTTGCATTGCAGTTTTTGTTCGGGCACGCGAACTATTTTAGTAATATTGAAGGCAGCCCGGAAAAGTTTGGCCTGACGGGTATCGAAGTTGTAAAATTGACATCTGAAGACGGCGCTGAAATCACAGCCTGGATAAAACCGCCATCAGGTGATGCGCCAGTCATTTTTGGATTCATGGGAAATGGTTCCTCCGTTGGTCCTGCTGCACGCTCTTTCAACCCATACCTTGATAAAGGGTTCGGGCTTGCGGCATTGGCGTACAGAGGGTCCAGTGGGGTTGGTGGTGAGCCGACAGAGAAGGCAATTGCGGCGGATGCTCGAGCGCTCTATGACCAGCTTGACTCGTTGATGGGTCAATCGATACCCGCAAAGCGGCGCGTCACATACGGCTACAGCTTCGGTACCGGCGTTGCTGTCACACTTGCCGCTGAAAGAAAATTTGCCGGTGTCGCATTAGTCGCGGCATATAGCAGGCTTTGTGATGTTTTCACGGCAGAATATCGAGGTATTCCCATGTGCCTGATTATGTATCGGGAACGCTATGACTCAATAAAGCGCATTGCAAAGATTGATGCACCTCTCCTTATGCTGCATGGAGAGCAGGACAAAACGGTCGATATTGGTTTAGGAAAGCAATTGTTCGAAGCGGCTCTTCAGCCGAAAAAATTCATTTCCTATAGAAATGGGACGCATCTCAATTTGCAATCCATGGGAATTGAAGACGACATAATGCCTTTTTTCAATTCCGTCGCCAGGGCAGATAATTCAAATCAATAATCATTGGTTCGTTCCGGGATGTCAGACAAATGTGATCATGTCTCGGCAGGGTGTAAAATGGGACAAACGTGACTGTGCTTTGCCACTAAAACAAATAGCTCACCGAACTAACGGCAAGCCATTGAAATGATTGGTGGGCGCTGGGGGATTCGAACCCACGACCCGCTGATTAAGAGTCAGCTGCTCTACCGACTGAGCTAAGCGCCCACAATATTGATTTTATTGTGGTTTTGGCGCGAAAATTAAACTTCGCACCCCATTCTGCCGACCGTCGCTCCTAGGCGAACAACGTTCTGCGGGGGGATACCTAGCACAGGGAGCAAGCATCGACAAGAGTTCTCGGCATAACGGCGAAATTTCTTGCAGTACCTGCGCGCCTGTTATTTGAGCCACAGGTCGTGGAAAAGCCCCTTGCCGCTCCCGCCGCCCACCTGCCGGGTATTCACTACTTGAAAAAACCCGGCAATTCACTAAAAACTCGACAACCGAAATCATCAATATTATCATTTATTCTATCGATAGTTGGCGAACGCCGCGCCTGATAAGGATCAAGAAAATATGGCAGCACAGACCTTATTTGAAAAATATGGTGGATTCTCTGCTGTCAGCAAAATCGTCTTAAGCTTCTACGATGTACTTCTGGACAGCGATGATGTGGGACCCTTCTTTGACGATGTCGACATGGCCCGCCTGATCGATCACCAGACAAAATTCATAGCCTCGCTTCTGGGCGGCCCCGCCTCTTACACCGACGAACAGCTTTATCGTCTGCATGAACGGCTGGATCTTGAGGACAGGCATTTCGATGAAGTCGTCGCAACACTGGCGGGCACCCTCGCAAAACATGGTTTCAGCGCGGAAGACGTTGCTACGGTGGAAGCGAGGCTGGAGATCAGGAGATCCGTGATTGTCAGACAAAATGTCGATTGAAGCCATCAACGAGCAGCTCCTGCGCGCGATCGGTGTAGGGGTTGCCCTTCTCGATGCGGCAGATCACAGCTTTATTTACCAGAACGATACCTTCGTCGAATGGTTCGCCACCGAAGCGGAGCACAAACGGCTGGACGACCTCCTCCCCGATTTCGATATCGGTGCATTGGAAGCGGAACTCGACGGGAACAAACGCTTCACCGCCGAGATTAAGCACAGGAAAAAACGGCGGGAGCGGATTTTCGCCATCGAGTTTACGCGGGCCGCCGATAACGGCAATGGCATGATCATCCTGGTCTGCCAGAATATCAGCCGCATCCGCGAGCTTGAATCGATGATCGACAGCTATTCGCAGATGGTCGAGCGTAACACGCGCGAGATCAAGCGCGAGAAGGAGCAGGTCGAGAAACTCCTGCTCAACATGATGCCGCGCTCGGTTTACGATGAATTCAAGACTTTCGGCGTTGTCATCCCCAAGCTTTATGACCCGGTCTCGGTTCTGATGCTGGACTTTGTCGGCTTCACGCAGATGGCCGCCTCCGCCGATCCGGCCGTGACGGTGAGTGAGCTTAACGACATCTACAGCGCCTTCGACCGCATCGGCGAGCAATACGGCTGCGAACGGATCAAGACCATGGGGGATGCCTATATCACCGTGTCCGGCCTGCCCGACCCGACGCCGGATCATGCGCGGGCCGTCGCCAACGTAGCGATCCGCTTCATCCGCTATCTCGAGCGGCGCAACGAGGGACATCCCAACCAGTGGCGCTGCCGCATCGGGATTACGAGCGGCCCGGTGGTCGGTTCCGTTATCGGCATCCAGAAATATGTCTACGACATCTTCGGGCCCGCCGTGAACCTCGCCTCGCGCCTGCAGGACTGCTCGGAGGCGATGGAAATCACGACCAACGAGCCCATCTATGAGATGCTGAAGGATCAGTTCCGCTTCGAGCATATCGGCAAGCAGGATATCCGTGGCTTCAATGAACAGGACCTTTATCGTCTCAGGGACAGCCGCCAGCCGATCCGCTAGCGCTTGCCGGGAATGTCGAGATCGCGGTGGATATAGACGCTCATGATCAGGCCAAAGCCGATCAGGAGGGTCAGCATCGCGGTGCCGCCGTAGGAGATCAGCGGCAGCGGCACGCCGACCACCGGCACCATCCCCATGACCATGGCGACATTGATGAAGATATAGAGGAAGAAGATGCCCGTCATGCCGATGGCGAGCAGCTTGCCGAAATGATTGCGCGAGCGGTAGGCGATGGCGTAGCCATAGGCGATCAACAGGATATAGAGCGAGAACAGCAGGAGGCCGCCGACCATGCCGAATTCCTCGGCCAGCATGCTGAAGATGAAGTCGGTGCGCATTTCGGGCAGGTAATTGAGATGGCTCTGGGTGCCGAGCAGCAGGCCCTTGCCGAACACGCCGCCCGACCCCAGTGCGATTTTCGACTGCAGGATATGATAGCCCGCGCCCAAGGGATCGCTTTCCGGGTTGAGGAAGGTGAGTACGCGGTTTTTCTGGTAGTCATGCAGGAACTGGAAGGCGAAGAAGCCGGCCGGAATGGCCGTTCCGATTACAAGGGCGAACTTCCAGAGCCGAACCCCGGCGACAAAGAAGACAATGCCCGCCCCCGCCATCAACATCAGCGCCGTGCCGAGATCCGGCTGGCGCAGCACCAGCGCGGCTGGCGCCAGCACCATCAGGATCGGCGCAATCAGCCAGCGGATCTTTCGCACATCCTCGAGGCCGATATTGTGAAAATAGCGGGCGAGTGCCAGGATCAGGGCGATCTTCATGATTTCCGAGGGCTGCAGCTGGAACGGGCCTAAATCAACCCAGCGCCGCGCACCCATGCCGATGACCCCCATCACCTCGACCGCGCCCAGCAACACGATGGCGACGGCATAGAGCGGATAGGCGAGATTGAGCCAGATTCGGATATCGGTGAGCGCAACCACGAACATCAGGATCAGACCGGCGCCGAAGCGCATCATCTGCCGCGACGCCCAGGGCTCCAGATGGCCGTTCGCCGCTGAATAGAGCATCAGAAAACCGATCGAGGCGGTCGCGCAGATCAGAAGCACGAAGCCCCAGTTCATGTCCCAGATCTTCCGCGTGAGCGGCATCTGCACATTTTTTTCGCCGAGCTCCCTAAGCATCCCTGGCCCCCGGCGCGCCATGTTTGGCAATGTCATAGCTCGGACGGCGCAAGGGGTCGAGCCTCAGGGTCTCCTGCAGCAGATCACGGGCAATCGGCGCCGCCGTATGGGACCCGCTGCCGCCATGCTCGACAATCACCGCAACCGCATAGCGCGGATCATCGAAGGGCGCAAAACCGACGAAGAGCGCGTGATCACGTTCCTCCCAGGGTTTTTCATCGGATTTGAGCACGCCGTCGATGCGTTCCTTCCTTGAAATCCGGCGTACTTGTGCGGTGCCGGTCTTGCCCGCCATCTCCCATCCCTCGACGGTGATTTTGGCGCTTCTGGCCGTGCCTCTTTTGCCGTTTACAACCTCATACATTCCTTTAAGAACAACCTTGAGGTTTTTGGGATTTATACCGATTTCCTCTGTTTCAGCCGCCACAGTGTTGAGCGGCGCGACGGCACCCTCGAGCGGTGTTCCCGTGACGGAGCGAACCAGTCGCGGCCGCACCGCCTTGCCGCCATTGGCGAGCCGCGCGGTCATCACCGCAAGCTGCAACGGCGTCGCCAGAACATAGCCCTGACCGATCCCGACGTTATAGGTTTCCCCAAGCTGCCAGGGCACACCCTGAACCGCCAGTTTCCAGTCCTTGGTCGGGATAAGCCCGCCGCGCTCGCCGAGGATGTCGATATTCAGTTTCTCGCCAAGGCCAAAGCGGTTCGCCATGGCGGCGATCCGGTCGACGCCGGCTTTGCGCGCAATGTCATAGAAATAAATATCGCAGGAATGCGTAATGCCGCCGACGAGATCGAGGGTGCCATGCCCGCCCCGCTTCCAGCAATGAAACCGGTGATTGCCAAGCTGCGTATAACCGGCGCAGAAGACCTGATGGTCCGGCGTGATCACGCCCGCCTCCAGCGCCGCGAGCGCCACAATCATCTTGAAGGTGGATCCGGGCGGATATTGCCCGCCTATCGCCTTGTTTCCGAGGGGGTGCTTCTCGTCCTCCACCAGCGCCTTCCATTGCTTGCTGCTGATCCCGTTCGCAAAGGCGTTCGGATCAAAGGACGGAACGGAGGCCATGGCGAGGATATCGCCTGAATGGATATCAATGACGACCGCCGCGGCGCTTTCCCCATCGAGGCGTTTCGCCGAGAATTGCTGCAGTTCCTTGTCGATGGTGAGGACGGCGTCGTTGCCCGGGATCCCCTCCTGGCGGTTGAGCTCGCGGATGGTGCGGCCATAGGCGTTGGCCTCGACGCGGCTTAAACCTGCCTTGCCGCGGAGCGTGCGGTCGTAATATTTCTCGATCCCGCTCTTGCCGATACGGAATTCCGGAAGCTCGAGCAGCGGATCAAACTCCAGCGTCTGCAGGTCGCGCTCCGATACCGCGCCGACATAGCCGACGATATGGGCGAAGAGATCGCCGTAGGGATAGGTCCGCGTCGAGCCAACATCCATCTGGATGCCGGGAAGGCTCGGGCTGTTGACGTTGATCCGCGCGAACTGCTCCCAGCTCAGGTTATCGACCACAGGGATGGGAACAAAGCCGCGCTTGCGCTTGGTATCCTTGAAAATACGCTCGCGATCGATCTCTTGTGCATCGACATACTGGGCCAGCGCATCCAGCGTCTCCTCGACGCTCTTGGTCTGTTCGGGGATCAGGACAACCCGGTAATTCTGCCGGTTGCTGGCGATCTCGGCGCCGAAGCGGTCAACGATACGGCCCCGGAGCGGCGTCAGCAATTGCAGGTTCATCCGGTTCTCGTCGGCCATCATCGTATATTCGTCGGAATGAATGACCTGCAGGTAATAGAGACGTCCGGCAAGCGCCGACATCAGGACGGCCTGCCCGCCCGCCATCATCAGCGACCGGCGGGTGAAAATTCTCCCCTTCTCCTTATGCTGGTCGCCCGCCATGTCAGGTATGCCTCAAAAGATTGTTTTGCAGCATGCCAAATACCCAGGCGAGCAGCGGAAAGACGGTCAGGGACAAGATAAACTGCATCATGACCGGCGCCAGCGGGATAAGGGTCAGGGAATAGAGGCAGGCGATGAGCCAGTTGAGCAGAGCGATCCCGAAGGCGACCAGCAGATAACCGAACCAGGTCAGGAGGAACGTCTTGCCGACGAACACGCGGCGCTGCGACAGTGCAACGCCATGCACCAGCAACAGCATCAGCGACGAGAGGCCGAGTGGCGCACCGGTCAGGAAATCCGAGAGAATGCCGAGGATAAAGACAAGCGGCGCGTTCATCAGATAGGGCCGATGAATACTCCAGTAAAAGACTGACATAGCCACGAAGGACGGCGTGACAGCGGCAAAGCCGCCGATTCCGGTCGGGACGACGCTGAGAAGGGCAAGCAGGAAAGTGACGGCGAAGGGAACGCTGCCGCGCAGGAAACGATTAAACTGATAGGCAATCGTCGGTGTCACTTCGCATCCAATCTGCTTTCGCCAAGATCTCCCGGGTTTTCATCCGGGTTGCTCATTCCCGGCAGATCATAGCGCAGCACACTTACATATTCCAGACGGTTCCAGTCAGCAAAGGTCTGCACCCTGATTCGCCGCTCATCAACTGAGGAGACGATCCCGACGGGCCGGCCAGCCGGCAACATGCCGCCATCGCCAGAAGTGACAACGCGGTCACCCGGGACAACGGTGGCGTTCGTTGGCAGGAATTCCAGACGCGGCGAGGTCGAGTTATCCCCCACCAGTATCCCCTTATAGCGCGATCGCTCGAGCACGACGGGTATGCGGGAGTTAAGGTCGGTCAGCAGCAGAACCCGCGCCGAGCGCTCGCCGACTTCGGCGATGCGGCCCACAAGGCCGAGCGGCGCGACAACCGCCTGACCGACACGCACCCCATCGCGGCTGCCCGCGTTGAGCAGCAGGGTCCGCACGAACGGCCCGCCGCTATCGCCCACCACCCGGGCGGTGATCGGCAGGACAAGCGGATCGGAAAGCGCGTTCAGGAGCTGCCGGTAATTCTCGTTTTCCTGCGCCAGAGAACGGCCAACAGCCTGCCATTTCAGGAGACGGGCGTTTTCTTCGCGCAGGCGTTCGTTCTCGTCAATCAGGCTCGTCAGCTTATGGACCCGGGCGACCGCCTTGTGAAAGGCGTCCACAGGCTGGGCAATGGTCGTGAGCACCGGGCTCAGGATGTCCGTCGTGGTGGTGCGCAGGCTCTCGATCACGCCGATATTCGCCTTGCCGAGAAATAGCAGTGCGACCGAGAGGGAAATAAGCGCAAGAAAGGCGAAGCGCTGAAGTATGGTCTTCAGCGGCCACGCCAGTCTAAATACCGTGCCTTGTCGAGGCGCCATTCACCTTCACTCCGGAACTAACTCATACTCCCTACCGGCTTCCGCTGTCTCCACTCAGGACATGACGCAAGGTTTTGAGTTCCTCCAGCGCCCGGCCCGTGCCGATGGCGACGCAGGAAAGCGGCTCTTCGGCAATTGAGACAGGCAAGCCTGTCGCCTGCCGGAGCACATGATCGAAATTACCGAGAAGGGAGCCGCCGCCGGTCAGGACAATGCCCTTGTCGACGATATCGGCGGCAAGTTCCGGGGCCGTATGCTCAAGCGCGACCTTCACCGCCTCGATAATCGCGCCGACGGGTTCGGCAAGGCTTTCCGCGATCTGCCGCTGGCTGATAATCAGTTCCTTCGGAACTCCGTTCATCAGGTCGCGGCCGCGGATTTCCATGGTCTCGCCTTCGCCGTCCTCCGGCGCACAGGCCGATCCGATCAGTTTCTTGATCCGTTCCGCCGAGCTTTCACCGACGAGCAGGTTATGATTGCGGCGGATATAGGCGATGATCGCCTCATCCATCTTGTCGCCGCCAACCCGGACGCTTTTCGAATAGACAATGCCGCCAAGCGAGAGAACGGCAACTTCCGTGGTGCCGCCGCCGATATCGACGACCATCGAGCCTGTCGGTTCGGTGACCGGGAGCCCCGCGCCGATCGCGGCGGCCATCGGCTCATCAATCAGGATGGCCTGGCGCGCGCCGGCATTTTCGGCGGCCTCCTTGATGGCCTTGCGTCCAACGGCGGTCGACCCCGAGGGCACGCAGATGATGATCAGGGGCCGCGCAAAGCTGCGGCGGCGGTGAACCTTGTGGATAAAATGCCGGATCATTTCCTCGGCAATCTCGAAATCGGCAATCACGCCGTCGCGAAGCGGGCGAATGGCCTCGATATTGCCCGGCGTCCGGCCCAGCATCATCTTTGCCTCGTCGCCAACCGCCAGAACCTGCTTCTTCCCCTTGGTGTGAAGAATTGCCACAACCGACGGTTCATTCAGGACGATACCGCGGCCTTTGACATAAACCAGCGTATTTGCTGTTCCAAGGTCGATGGCCATATCGGCTGACATCCAGCCGAGTAATCCGTTAAACATTAAATTGCCTCACATACCCATATAATGGAACCCCGGACAGGGTCCCACAATTCAATACCGAACGCTTATCCGGCATTTTAGTCGGGCCCGAGGCGGGTAGAATACCGTCCTCCCACAGACCCATGCCGATAACCACTTATTTACACCGTAAAACTGGCCTGTCGAGACAAGTTTTGATGGCGTTTTACCTTTATCGCAGAAGATAGTTAATTTTTTCCAACCAATCCCGCTTAATAATGATTTCCCCCCCTTTTTCAGGGAATTGATTTGTAAAGCAGATGAGGAAAATACGCAAATGTCATTAACCATAAATTTGACCGAGCGGGTCAACCGTCAGAAAAATGAATTAGCCCCATCAAAAAAGCCGGCGCGTACAGCACCGGCTTTTCAGTTTGTCTGGAGGAATTTCTTCCAGTTCTTGGACTTGTCGACCAGGCGGCCGTAATTAAACCAAATGATCAAGGCTGACATCCAGGACCTTGGCAATTTTTTTCATCACATCCGTCGTCCCTGCCCGCCTATCCGTTTCAAGCTGACTGATATAGGCCTGTGAAACGCCTACTTTTTCCGCGAGCTGCTGTCCAGTAAGATGGCGATGCTCACGATAAACACGGAGAGGATTTTCGCCGTTCACGATTTTTTTTAAGATTTCCGGCGGGAAATTTTCCTTCTTGTCCGAAAAAACAGCGGCCATCATCTTCGGGGCTTCTTTCGCTTTTTTTTCAAATTCAAGAAGTCTTTGATATTCTCTTTTTGAAATTGTCACTTTTTCATCATCTGGAGTATCAACAGCCGAACTCTCGACTGGCGTTCCACGACGCTTGGCCAGCCATGCCGATCTTGGCAAAACAACCCCGCCTCTCGCGGTCCTACCCGTTTGTACCGTGCTTTCAGCCATATCATTTTCCCTTGTAAAGGTGCTATTCAAACAGGATATAGCATTCTGTTATATAATTTTCAAACAAAATATAGCGAATTGTTATATCCAAAAGGCGGAAATTTAAAACACGCTGTTAAATTACGGCATATAGTCAGGGTTACTTTCAAGCAAATTGATCGCCTTGTTATAAAGTTGCGCGCATTTTAGCGCATCATCGAATAGCTGCCTGTATTGCTCCTCTTTATCAACTTGTTCAAAAAGCAGAACGTTATTGATATTTTCCAAAAAAGTCGCATAACGCAGGCAAACTTCAATTGTTTCCCCGTCGAGCCCGCGTAAAAATTCGGAATTACCCATATAGCCAGGGGTCTTGAGGGCATTATTTTGCACAACGTTTGAACTTAGCCAATTCAACCTATTTTCAATTTCAACCGACTCATTATCTGACGGAAATGGTTGCATTAAAATACCGTGGATTTGGTCGAATTGCTGTCTGGCTTCATTCAAGAAGCCTTTAACAATATCGACATTTTCAACAATCCGCCTTTTGCGTAACCGCTCCGTGCTTTGAGAAGTGAATTGATTCTGGAGAAAAACACTGCCAAAACCTAAAAGGCCTGTTATTGCAATAACATAATTCTGGATGACTACAGGATTAACATGGCCGATTTCGACAAGAAGTACGGACAAAAACAACAGCGTCGCCAGTAAAAAACTCACAGCGGCAATTAGAAAATTTGTCCACAACGGCTTCAGTTTCATAGTAGCGGGAAGTATACTTAAACCAGACAAATTATACAATATGAAGTTGAATGAATACCGAGACACTAACCGTAAACTCGGAAAATAACGCCAAGAGTTTAAGGTATTAATAAAAAAGCCGGCGTTGCGGCCGGCTTTCCTATTGGAGGCCTGTAAGCCTAATTCTTGGATTTGTCGACCAGGCGGCCGGCGGCGATCCAGGGCATCATGGCGCGGAGGCGGGCGCCGACTTCCTCGATCTGGTGGGCGTCATTACGGGCGCGGATGGCCTTGAAGCTGGTCTGGCGCGCCTTGTTCTCCAGCATCCAGTCGCGGGTGAAGCGCCCCGACTGGATATCCTCGAGGACCCGTTTCATTTCCGCCTTGGTCTCGGCGGTCACGATGCGCGGACCGGTGACATATTCGCCATATTCCGCCGTGTTGGAGATGGAGTAGTTCATGTTGGCGATGCCGCCCTCATAGATCAGGTCGACGATCAGCTTCACTTCATGCAGGCATTCGAAATAGGCCATTTCCGGCGCATAGCCGCCCTCGACCAGGGTTTCAAACCCGGCGCGGATCAGCTCGACAAGGCCGCCGCAGAGAACCGCCTGCTCGCCGAAGAGGTCCGTTTCGCATTCTTCCTTGAAGCTGGTCTCGATGATACCGGCGCGGCCGCCGCCGATGGCGGAGGCATAGGAAAGCCCGATATCGAGCGCATTGCCCGACGCATCCTGATGCACGGCGACAAGGCAGGGAACGCCGCCGCCGCGCTGATATTCGGAGCGGACCGTATGGCCCGGGCCCTTCGGCGCGATCATGAAGACGTCCATGTCGGCACGCGGCACGATCAGGTTGAAATGCACGTTGAGGCCATGGGCGAAAACAAGCGCGGCACCGTCCTTCATGTTCGGCTCAAGCTCTTGTTCATAGATTTCGGCCTGCAACTCGTCGGGCGTCAGCATCATGATCACATCGCCCCATTTGGCGGCATCCGCCGGGGTCATGACCTTGAGGCCCGCCGCCTCGGCCTTCGCCGCCGAAGAAGAGCCCGCGCGCAGCGCGACAGCCACTTCCTTGACGCCGGAATCCTTCAGGTTGTTGGCATGGGCATGGCCCTGGCTGCCATAGCCGACGATGACAACTTTCTTGCCCTTGATCAGATTAACATCGGCATCGCTGTCGTAGTAAACGCGCATCTTGTCTTTTCCTTCTCGATTAATATTTCTTCATCAATTCAAATTACGTTTGAGGCCGTCTCAGATGATATCCCTGCCCCGGTGAACCGCGACGACACCCGTGCGGCAGACTTCCGCCTTGCCGAGCGGCTCCATCAGTCCGATAAAGGCCTTCACCTTGTCGGGAACTCCCGTCACCTCGAAAACAAAGGAGTCTTCGGTGGTATCGACGGCGCGGGCGCGGAAAATATCCGCCATGCGCAGCGCCTCAACCCGTTTCTCACCCTTGCTGACCACTTTCACCAGCGCCATTTCACGCTCGACACTCGGTCCGTCGATGGTAAGGTCCGCAATCTTGTGCACCGGGACCAGACGGCCCAGCTGCGCCTTGATCTGCTCGATCACCATCAGCGTGCCCGTGGTGACAATGGTGATGCGCGACAGGTTCTCCGCCTCATCGACCTTCGCCACGGTCAGGCTCTCAATATTATATCCGCGCCCTGAAAACAGGCCGACCACGCGCGCCAGCACCCCGAACTCATTATCGACGAGTACAGAGATGGTGTGACGGAGAATTTCGGTGTCCTGTATCATTGTCCATGCAATCCTTTTGCGCGTTGCGGGTCTCTTTTAAACCAGCAGAAAGGTTAAATCCATAGGTTTTAGCGGGAAATCAACTGACCCTAGACCAGGGATAGTCCATCCGATGTGACCTTGGGCCCGTCCTTGTCCGTCTCGTCGCCGAGCAGCATTTCATTATGCGCCGCGCCCGAGGGAACCATGGGGAAGACATTCTCCGCCTTGTCGACGATCATATCGACAAGCACCGGCCCCTTGATGGCCAGCATTTCCTTGATGCAGTCATCGACCTTGGCCGGGTCGCTGCAGCGCAGACCCGTGGAGCCGAAGGCTTCCGCCAGCTTCACGAAATCGGGAAGGCTCTCCATATAGCTTTCCGAATAGCGCCCGCCATGCAGCAGCTCCTGCCACTGGCGCACCATGCCCATATATTCGTTGTTGAGGATGAAAATCTTCACCGGCAGGCGGTACTGCAGGATCGTCGACATTTCCTGGATATTCATCATCGTCGAGGCTTCCCCCGCGACATCTATAACCAGCGAATCCGGATGCGCGATCTGCACGCCCATGGCCGCCGGCAGACCGTAGCCCATGGTCCCGAGACCGCCCGAGGTCATCCAGCGGTTCGGCTCCTCGAACTGCAGATACTGCGCGGCCCACATCTGGTGCTGGCCGACTTCCGTGGTAAAATAGCGGTCCATGCCCTTCGTCAGCTCGTTGAGACGGGCCAGGGCATATTGCGGTTTGATGAACTTGCCCTTCTGCTCAAATTTCAGGCAGTCCCGCTCCCGCCATTCCTCGATCTGCGCCCACCATTTCTTGATGGCCCCCGTGTCGGGCTTGTGAACTTCGGACTTCCAGACCTTGACCAAATCCTCAAGCACATGGGCGACATCGCCAACGATCGGGATATCAACCGGGATATTCTTGTTGATCGAGGACGGGTCGATGTCGATATGTATCTTTTTCGACTTCGGCGAGAAAGCGTCCAGCCGGCCGGTGATCCGGTCATCGAAGCGCGCGCCGATACAGACCATGACGTCGCAGTCATGCATGGCATGGTTGGCCTCATAGGTCCCATGCATGCCGAGCATGCCGAGAAACTGCTTGTCGGAGGCCGGATAGGCGCCGAGGCCCATCAGCGTATTGGTGATCGGATGTCCGGTCATGCGGACGAACTGGGTCAAGAGCTTCGAGGCCTTGGGACCGGAATTAATGACGCCGCCGCCGGTGTAGAAGATTGGCCGTTTCGCGTTCGAGATCAGCTTCACCGCCGCCTTGATCGCCTTGAGATCGCCTTTAAGCTGCGGCTTGTAGCTCTTGTGCTTGACCAGCGAGGGCGGGACATAGGTTCCGGTCGCGAGCTGGACATCCTTCGGCAGGTCAACGACGATCGGGCCCGGACGGCCGTTGGTGGCAACATAAAAGGCCTCATGCATCACCCGCGCAAGGTCATTCACGTCCTTTACAAGATAGTTATGCTTGGTGACGGGGCGCGTGATGCCCACGGTATCGGCCTCCTGAAAGGCGTCGTTGCCGATCATATGCGTCGCCACCTGCCCGGTCAGGCAGATAATCGGGATGCTGTCCATCAGCGCGTCCGCAAGGCCGGTGACCGCGTTGGTCGCGCCGGGACCGGAGGTAACCAGCACAACGCCCGGCTTGCCGGTGGAGCGCGCATAGCCCTCCGCCGCATGAACCGCGCCGCCTTCCTGGCGGACGAGGATATGACGGATGCTGTTCTGCTTGAAGATCTCGTCATAGAGCGGAAGCACGGCACCCCCAGGATACCCGAAAATCACCTCAACGCCCTGATCCTTCAGCGCCTTGATTACAATTCCTGCTCCTGTCAATTCCTGGTCCGCCATCGCTTTGTCCTAATCTCTGTGTTTGGCACGTCGGTTTAAAATACAAATAGAAAAAAAGCGCCCGGCGCAATACCGGGCGGTCAAAAAACGGGCATTTCCCTAGAGAAAGCCCCCTATTTTGCAGAAACTAGACCTTCATTCTCCCGCCGTCAACAAAAATCGACGAATAAATGGAAAGAAATCATCCTTCAAACTTTCCAAATCTTGCGCAAAAGAGAGATTTGCTTTGCACATC
This sequence comes from Sneathiella sp., assembly GCA_021741195.1. GTDB lineage: Bacteria > Pseudomonadota > Alphaproteobacteria > Sneathiellales > Sneathiellaceae > Sneathiella. Next base: position 29,939 of record JAIOYL010000016.1, read on the forward strand.
TTGTTCCGGATCCAGGTCATTTGCCGTTTCGCATAACGCCGGGTGAGCATTTTGATGCGCTCAAGCGCCGCGTCCCTGTCGAGCTTTCCCTCAACCACCAGCATCAACTCCGGCACACCGAGCGCCTTCATGGCGGGAAGCGCCGGGTCGAGTTGGCGGGCCATCAGGTTCCTCACCTCCTCGAGCGCACCGCCTTCGTCCAGCATCCAGTCGAGACGCGCATCGCAGCGGGCATAGACCCATGGGCGGTCGGGGGTAAGCGCGAGCCAGAGCCGGGGGCCTTCCAGGACCGGTCCCTGCGCCGTCCTCTCCTGCCAGGTTTTCAGCGACGTGCCCGTCTCCTCGACTACTTCCAGCGCCCGCAGCAGCCGCTGTGTATCGCCCTCGTTCAGCCGCGACGCCATGGCGGGATCCTTTTCCTTGAGGCGGGCGTAGATCGCGCTGTTGCCCTCCGTTCGCTGCAGGGCGCGAAGATGGGTGCGGACCGCCTCGGAAATCGGCGGCACTTCAGCAATTCCCTTGGTCAGGATATCGAAATAAAGCCCGGTGCCGCCGGTCACGATGGGAATTTTGCCCGCCGCCCTCGCCGCCTCGATCTCGAGGAGCGCCAGATCACGCCAGCGCGCCGCGGTGCAGAAATCCGACGGATCAAGAACCCCGTACAGCCGGTGCGGCACACGGGCCTCGTCCTCCGCGCCCGGGCGGGCCGTCAGGACACGCAGGCCGTCATATACCTGCATGCTGTCCGCATTGATGATGACACCGTCAAATTCCTCTGCTATGGCAATGGCGAGCGCCGATTTGCCGCTGGCGGTCGGTCCTGCCAACAGGATCGCGCCTGCTTGGTGGTGGGTTGGCGGCTGAATTTCATCCATCAAGGGATACCCGTCGGTTACAATGGCACAAACAACTGTCCTTACACTCGTCGCTGATCATACAGCGCAAGCCTCAATTCGCAATATCGCTGAGGCCGTACGCGCCGAACTTACTGCCGCAGGCGCTGACTGCGGACCCGTTGACTGGCTCGCGGACCATGCCTGCGATATCGTCTTCGGGTCTCTCGGATTGGCCCGCGCTCAAAAAATTCTGGTTGCATCCGGCCAACTGGACTGGATCGACTATTGCCTGCAACCGGCGGCGGACCGGCGCAAGAAGCTCTTCCTCGCCGACATGGACAGCACCATCATCACCATTGAATGTATTGACGAGCTTGCGGATTTCGCAGGGTTTCGCGAGGAAGTCTCGGCAATTACCGAACGGGCGATGAACGGCGAGCTCGACTTCAACGAGGCGTTCCGCGCCCGCGTGGCCATGCTGAAGGGCCTGCGCGAGGAGGTTCTGCAGCAGGTGTTCGACGAACGGGTCCGCCTCACCCCCGGCGCGGCCACGCTGGTGCAGACGATGCGTAAATATGGGGTCTATACGGCCCTTGTCTCCGGCGGGTTCACCTTTTTCACCAGCCGGGTGCGCGACGTCGCCGGTTTTCATATGGATATGAGCAACGAGCTGTTGTTCGAGAACGGCGCGCTCACCGGCGTCGCCGCCGAGCCGATCCTGAATTCAAGCGCCAAGCTCAATACGCTCGAAGCGCTTCGCCATGAAAAATCCCTCAAACGGGAGGAAACCCTGGCCATTGGCGATGGCGCCAACGATATCCCGATGATCGAGGCCGCCGGTCTCGGCGTCGCCTATCACGCAAAGGCGAAAGCCGCCGCCGCCGCCGATGCCACCATCCGCTTCGGCGACCTGACGACGCTTCTCTATTATCAGGGTTACCGCGAAAACGAATTTGTACGCACATAAAAAAGGCGCCGCCTCCAGAAGAAGCGGCGCCTTGATTCCAGACCAGCCGGTTAGCTGCTTTTATTGAGCTTCAGGGCAATAAAGCGGGAGTTTTCCCCGTGCTTCACCAGAAGCAGGACAGATTTCTTGTCCGTTGCCTCGATTTCCTTGACCCGCTCCTTCACCTGTTCCGGGCTGGCGACAGGCTCCAGTTGAACCTCAATCAGGATATCGCCGGGCTGGATGCCTTTTTCAGCGGCTTCCGATGCCGGATCGACATCGGTGACAACGACGCCCTTCACATCGGCGCCCAGGCCAAGCTGTTCACGAACGGTGTCATTGATCGCGCCGAGTTCCATACCCAGAACGCCAACAGTCGCACCGCTGCTTTCGCTGCCGCCCTTTGATCCATTGGCCATCGCGGTTTCAGCTTTTTCAAGTTCACCCAATACGACGCTTTTCTCCATTGTCTTTCCATTCCGCCAAAGCTCGACGGTGACTTCCGTGCCAACCTTGGTTGCGGCGACAAGGCGGGACAGCTCGCGCGGTTCCGTGACCTTTTCGCCGTCGAATTTCAGGATGACGTCGCCAGACTTGATCCCGGCCTTGGCCGCAGGCCCGTCTTCCGGCGCCCCGGCGACAAGAACGCCATCGGTGTTCTTCAGGTCAAGACCCTCGGCGATTTCGTCCGTTACCGGCTGAATGATCACGCCGAGCCAGCCGCGGCTGGTTTTTCCAAATTCGATGAGCTGCTGCGCGACCGGCATGGCAAGCTCGGAGGGGACGGCGAAGCCGATCCCGATGCTGCCGCCGGACTGCGAGAAGATCGCCGTGTTGATGCCAATGACCTTGCCGTCAATGTTAAACAGCGGTCCGCCCGAGTTGCCCTTGTTGATGGAGGCATCGGTCTGGATATAGTCATCATAGGGCCCGGAGCGGATATCGCGGCCGCGCGCCGAAATGATACCGGCGGTTACCGTGCCGCCGAGGCCATAGGGGTTACCGATGGCGAGCACCCAGTCGCCGACCCGCGACTTGTCGCTATCGCCCCATTCGACATCCACAAGC
>JAIOYL010000017.1 GCA_021741195.1 Sneathiella sp.
TGAAACGCCGGATGCGGATACGGTCGTGATCAAGCTTAAAGAACCGAATCCGCAGCTTCTGTCCCAGCTCGGGGAATCAACAGCGGTAATTGTTGATCCGGCCTCCGATAAGACCAATGCCACCAACCCGGTTGGCACTGGCCCCTACAAGTTCGATAGCTGGACGAAGGGTGACAGCCTCAAGCTGAGTCTGGCCGACACCTATCGCGACAAGAAAGATATTGCGATCAAGAAGGTGACCTTCCAGTTTATCGGTGATGGAGCAGCCCGCTTTGCGGCCCTTCTCTCCGGTGATATCGATGCGGCGGACGTGCCCAACGAAATGCTCTCCAACGACGCGTTAAAAGAGGATTTCAATATCCTCGTCGGCAACACTAACGGTGAGACGATCCTCAGCACGAATAACGCCAATCCGGCGCTGTCGAAATTGAAGGTCCGTCAGGCGATCGCCCATGCGATTAACCGTAAGGAAATCATCGATGGCGCGATGTATGGTTATGGCACGCCGATCGGGTCGCATTTCTCGCCGCAGGATCCGGACTATGTCGATCTGACAAACACCTATCCGTATGATCCGGAACTGTCCAAAAAGCTGTTGGCGGAAGCAGGATATCCAGATGGACTTGAGCTGACCCTGAAGCTGCCGCCGGTTGAAGACTATGCCCGTAAGGGCGGTCAGATTGTTGCCTCGCAGCTTGAAAAGGCGGGCTTCAAGATCAAGATCATCAATGTCGACTGGGCAAAATGGCTCGACGAGGTCTATAAAAAGAAAAATTATGACCTTTCTATCGTCTCTCATGTGGAACCGATGGATATTGGCATCTATGCGCGCGACGGCTATTACTTCAATTACAAGAACTCGAAGTTCAATGATGTGATCGCACAGGCCGATTCTGCGGTTTCGATGGATGATCGCTCGAAGCTACTGAAAGAGGCTCAGAAGATTCTGGCCGAAGATGCTGTCAATGGCTACTTGTTCGAGTTACCGCGTATCATAGTGGTTCGCAAGGGGCTGAACGGGGTCTGGCAGGATCTGCCGCTGTTTGCAACGGATGTTGCCCGGATGTCCTGGAGCAATTAGTCAGGGTCTGGTTTAAAAAGTGAAACCCGCTGGCTCTCACTAGCGGGTTTCTTTTTTGAAGAAGGCACTCTGAACGATGCGCTTCTTCGCGGGATGAATTTGTGGATCAGGCCGCAGCAGACTTTGCCGAGGCGAGATACGCTTCAAGCTCGTCTGCGCCACCAATCTTGACGCCATCAATAAAAATCTGCGGCGTTGTCAGGGCTCCGGAAACGGCCCGCAAGGACCGCATCGTTGCGTCGGTTCCAAGGACGATTTCCTCGTATCCCATACCCGCTTTTTCAAGCGCGGCTTTCGCTCTTGCGCAATGGCCACAGCCAGGCTTTGAGAAAACCGTCACTGCCTGGGGCTTCCTGGCCGCCGGGTTGAGGTAGGTGAGCATCGTGTCGGCATCCGAAACTTCAAACGGGTCGCCCTCCTTTTCCGGTTCGATAAACATCTTCTCGACCCTGCCGTCGTTGACGAGCATCGAATAGCGCCAGGACCGTTTGCCGAAGCCAAGATTCTCCTTGCCAACCAGCATGCCCATTCCCTTAGAGAAGGTGCCATTTCCATCCGGAACAAAGGTGATATATTCTGCTTTCTGATCCTTTTTCCATTCGTTCATCACGAAGGTATCATTCACGGAAAGGCAAATGATACGGTCCACGCCGCATTCCTTGAAGGTGGGCGCGAGCTCATTGTAGCGGGGCAGGTGGGAAGAGGAGCATGTCGGCGTAAATGCACCCGGCAGGGCGAATAGGACAACCTTCTGTCCCTTAAACAGCTCGTCTGTCGTGACCTGCTTCCAGTTATCCCCCTCGCGGACGTTAAAGGTGACGTTCGGGATGTTCTGGCCTTCCATATTCTTCATCATTTCGTACTCCAAAATCATAAATGCAATCTGTTCATTACATATATGGGAGAGATTTATAATTGCAAATCATTTTTAGAATTATTATAAAATATGAAAATGCGATACAGTGGGAAATGCGAATTGTGCGAAAATGTTTCCGTGGGAGCGCCTAAAGTGCCGATTAAACGGTCAGAACGCCGGAGTGAGTGTCAATCTTACGTTTCTTTTACAGCCTACTTACCGAACATAGATATGAACTTCACTCGTCGTAACCTCGGCATTTGCCGTGCTGGAGAGATTAACCCGCGATGCCGGCAGGCCCATGTCGGTGAGGGATTTGAGAACCCGTTCGGCGTTACGCACTGATTTCGCCTGATTGGCGGCAATATTGCCCTGCAGCGGTGCTATCGAGACCACATCAAAGTTTGACTGCGGACGCTCCTGCATGGCGCGGCTTACCGCGTCATAAAGCGCCTGTTCGTAAGCGACATCGTCGCGGTCGAAGCGGATAATGACAAGTGCCTGCCGGCTGTCATCCGCCGCATCCGCCTTGGCCGTATTTTTCAGGTAAGCCCGGGAGCCGGCGCTGCTGCCCAAAAAGCCGCCATTCTTGATCGCCGTGGAAGTGTCCGTCAAATTCACCCGCTCCGCGCCGACATAGGATGTCTGACGGCTGATATCATTCGACAACTGGTTCAGCAAGCGATTGGCGAGCACTGATGTCCGGCTTGTCTCGTCTTCCAGAACCGTGAGTTGGCGGTGATCCTCTTCGATCGCGCCGCTGAGATCAAATGCCGCCTGAACTGATTCGAGCAGGTAGCCGACTTCGCCAGCCTCACTGGAGACATTGTTCGCGAGGCTGTTCATCTCGGAAACATCGCCTGCGATTTTCTCAAGATCTCCTTGCGCCTCATTCCACTGGTTGATCAGGATGGGATTACCCTTGGTCGTTCCGATTTGCAGGCGCGTATTGATCGCCGCCATTGTCCCGTGATAGCGCTGGGATGTTGCCGTGGTCGAAGCTTCGATCTGCTCGAACTGGGCGCTGCTCTGATTGATCCGGGCCTGCAAGGCCTTGAGGTCGCCACGTAAGGCTTCAACCCGCTGGCCAACCACCGTCCCGGTGCTCGGCGCCGCTGTCACAGTCGGAAGCTTGAACCTGCTGACAGTTTCCGGCGCCATCGCTGGCGGGGCGGATTGCGTTGCCGCCAAATCGCTGGCCATCGCCGCCTTTTCGGTGGTTGCAGGGGCCGCCGTCGCGGTTTTGGAAGGGGCCTGATCGCCGGTCAGCGGAGGCAGGAGTTTTTCATCGACAAAGGAGCAGCTTGCCACAAGTAACATAGCGCTCAATGCTAGGGGGCGGGTCAGATTGAATACCATGGTTGTAAAACACTCTTTTTTCTGTGCTCGCAAATGCCCAGCAGCGGGATTACGATGTCGCTTAATCCATACTGTCCCGCTTTGTGGAAACCGGAAAACAGTGCCAGATAGTATCTAATGAAAAGCGTGGGGACAAGAACCGATTTTAAAACAACTTTTTGCAAAGATTCGGTTTAAACGCTTGCATTGCCCCCCCCTTTTGATTAATTTCCCGATCCTCGGGCGGTCGGCACCTGTCGCGCCGCCAATTTCCAACCTTCACAGGTTGGTCTATAAGCACCGGTAGCTCAGCTGGATAGAGCACTAGACTACGAATCTAGGGGTCGGGAGTTCGAATCTTCCCCGGTGCGCCAATTTTCCCGTTCATTTATCCTAATTGTTCGATTATGGTCGGCAGAATGATCTATTGACATGGATGCTTCAATTTTTTCAATGATCTTCAAAACCTCGTTACGTGGGGTTCGATTAGTATAAGCCGGTACATCAAACTTCTGTTTGTGTACTTTATCCAAAACCCTTTGTAGCAATTCTCTAAAATGATCTTCTGAACGCTCTGCATATGAATGCAGCACAGTTAGCTGCTTTTGCGTAAATAACGAAAGATCGACATGCCCAACATCTATTTTATTCCGTAAAGCCATAGCTGGGATAAAATTGCTTTCGATTTCAGTCGAAGAATATCCGATCTGGCGTAGCCAAGTTCTAGCAGCTTCCATAGTTTTGCCACTGTTTTGAGAAGGAAATAGAACTTCTAACATTTTGGAAAGGTTTAGGAGTACCTCAGAGAGGAATTCTCCGGCAATTTCTGCCCGCCTAGATAATCGACAAGCAACGTGGAAATAATGAAGTGCGGCGACAAGTCTTACTCTTTCTGGGGAATTAATGATTCCGAGGTTCATCCAAGAATCATACAAAGCGCTATCTTGCTCTTCCTGCGTTACTTTTTTTATGTTTATATTCCAGTGTTTTAATTCCCAGCGAAATTTTGTCGAACCGATTTCCCCTTCTACCATTTCTATTAGCGGCGGATCAGCAAATTCAATGTTTAACAACATAGGTAATGTGAAATAAAGACTATGAATTAAATCTTTTAGCTCTTGGATACTTGTAATTTTCTTGCTCAATGAAAGAACGTTTCCAGAAAGTTTTATTGTCTCATCGAAACTTTCTAAAACTGCATTGAGTGGGTTTAATGGTGGCAAAGATTTCACCCAATGCGAACCATTATTGCCATTAAAATTTACCCAATTTTTAGAGCCGACGACCGCAGTACGACCGCCTTCTGGTGCCATGCCAAACGGATGCAATGGGATGAAGTGAAAGCGAATTTCTACAGAAGAGGGCCAATTAATTGATCGTTCTTTATCGAATACGAAACCGCGTTCCCGAACTTGGTAGGTGAGCATGTAAAAAATTCCCTTCTATTGAGAATATAGCAATGACTAACCTGCGGCACATTATAATTTAAGTGAAAAAGAAAACAGGCCCTATCCTTTTCGCAGTCTCTGCAATGTATTCTCAAGCACATTCAGAAACTGGCTGCGGTCTTTTCTACTGAACGCGGCGTTATAGCCCGCGATTTCGCCGTTCTGGCGGAGGTGGGCGTTCAAGTCGCGCATGGCGAGGGCCATGCCGATCGACTGGTTCGTGAAGGGCTTGCCGGTGGGGCCGAGGGCGATAGCGGATTTTTGCAGGACCCGGTCGGCGAGCGGAATGTCGGACGTAATGACGATATCGCGGATCTCGACATTCTCGACGATCCAGTTATCCGCCGCATCGAAGCCGTCATCGACAACGACCTGTTCAATCAGCAGGCTCTCCGGAATACGCATCCAGCTATTGCTGACAACGAACGTCATCAGACGGTGCCGCCCGGCGACGCGATAAATCTCGTCCTTTACCGGGCAGGCGTCCGCATCGATGAAGATTCTGGTCAAACGGGTATTCTAGCTCGCTTGCTGAATGGCATTCCAGATTTTCTGCGGCGTTGCGGGCATATCGATATGATAGACGCCGAGGTCGCTCAGACCGTCCAGAATGCCATTGATGATTGCTGGCGGCGCGCCGATGCAGCCTGCTTCCCCGCAGCCTTTGACGCCCATCGGGTTCATGGTGCAGGGAACCTCGATCGTCTCGTACTTAAGGTCGAGCGGAATATTATCCGCCCGTGGCATGCCATAATCCATGTAGGAGCCGGTCAGCAACTGGCCGTCGTCGCTGTAAACCGTATGCTCGGTGAGTGCCTGGCCAATACCCTGCCCGACACCGCCGATGACCTGATTGCGGACAAGCGCCGGATTTACCAGCGTGCCAAAATCATCGACGATGATATAGCGGACGACATCGGTCGCGCCGGTCAGTTCGTCAATCTCGACCTCTGCGATATGACAACCGTTCGGGTAGGTGAAGGCCTCCACCGTGAAGCTCGCTTCGGAATCGAGGCCTTCGGCGAGGTTCTCCGGGAGCTGCCCAAGCCCGCGGGCGCGATGGGCAAGTTCCAGAATGCCGATCTTGCGGTCGGTGCCGGCAATGGCGAATTCGCCGTCCTCGGCGGAAAACTCAATATCCACGGCGGCCGCTTCAAGGAAATGGCTGGCGAGTTCCTTGCCCTTGTTGATGACCTCGTCACTGGCCGCATGAATGGCGGGCCCCTGTGTCGTCAGTGAGCGCGAACCACCAGTTCCGCCGCCGGTCTTGATCTTGTCGGTGTCACCCTGAATGATGCGGATATTCTCGAACGGGACGCCGAGCCGCTCGGCAACGATCTGCGCATAGGCTGTTGAATGGCCCTGACCAGATGATTGCGTGCCGACCGCAACGGTCACAATGTCGTTGTCTTCGAAACGGATCGTTGCGGTTTCTGTCGGGTTGCCCGCAGTGGCTTCGATATAATAGCACATGCCAATGCCTCGGCGTTTGCCGTTCGCGGCGGATTGCGCCTTGCGGGCACCGAACCCCGCCCAGTCAGAGCTTTCGAGACCCCGATCCATCAGCCGCTCGAACTCCCCGCTGTCATAAAGGCATCCGGTTGCTGTTTTGTAGGGCATCGCAGAGGCAGGGATGAAATTTATCCGCCTGAGCTCGTCCTGACCCATTCCAAACGTGCGCGCGGCCTTGTCCATCAGCCGTTCAATAACATAGATGGCTTCGGGCCGTCCGGCGCCGCGATAGGCATCGACCGGAACCGTGTTCGTGAAAACGCCGGTGCAGTGATAGTAGAAATTGGGGATATCATAGACGCCGGGCAGGACCTTGACCGCCGCCATCGTCGGGATCAGAGGACCAAAGGTTGAAAGATAGGCGCCAAGATTAGCGTTTGTCTCCACTTTCATGCCGATGATCTTGTGACCCGCATCAAAGGCGAGCTTGGCAACGGTGACATGATCCCGCCCTTGTGTGTCGGAGAGGAAGGCATCGCTCCGCTCCCCCATCCATTTGATTGGCCGACCCAATTTGCGCGACGCCCAGACAGTAACAGCGCATTCGGAATAAAAGAACAGTTTCATGCCGAACGCCCCGCCGACATCCGGTGTGATAACGCGGACCTGCTCTTCCGGGATGTGCAATATCGCATTGGCGAGAAGGGAGCGCAGCACCCAGCCGCCCTGAGTGCCCATCCGCACGGTCATTTTCCCGGTGTCGCCGTCCCACTCGGCAATAAGACCGCGGGGTTCCATCGAATTGACGACAACCCGGTTATTAATTAGTTCAAGATCGACAACATGCGCCGCCTTACTAAACACGTCATCGATATTTTTCTCATCGCCCTGCGCCCAGTCAAAGGCGACGTTGTTCGGCACGCCCGCATGAACCAGCGGCTGTCCGCTCGCATTGGCAGTTTTCGTATCGACAACGACGTCCAGTTCATCAAAATCCACCATAATGAGCTCTGCCGCGTCCTTCGCCTGCTGCAATGTTTCGGCAACGACAAAAGCAAGGTTGTCCCCGGCGTAACAGACCTTGTCGGTTGCCAGCACCGGGTGCCCCGGGTCGGCCCGATCGCTTTCGTCACGGTTCTTCAGCGGGATCATGCAGGGAAGCTGGTTGGCCTTATCGGCGGCGAGTTCGCTTCCCAAAATAATATCCACGACACCGGGCGCTTGCCGCGCGTCATCGGTATCGATGGACAGGATTTTTGCATGGGCCACGGGGGAGCGCAGCATATATCCGTAAAGCTGCCCTTCCAGAGAGATATCATCCGTATATTCGCCCGTACCGGTCACAAGACGAAAATCTTCCTTGCGTTCAACAGATTGATTTACACCGAATTTGACCATTCTTTTTTTCCACTTTTTTATGGCGGCGCGCGGCGCCGCGATATTCTGTTTTCACTATCAGACGACTATTTGATAACGACAAGACCTGATTTCCATTGCCGTTATTTAGGTTGTTCCCAAAGAATTCCGCCGGCTATGAGTGATTCAATCTCACCGCCATCATACCCGAGCTCTTCCATGATTTCCCGGCCCTGTGCCCCGAAACCGGGAGGGGCCGACTTGGCGGAACCCGGCGTCCGGCTCATTTTAACGGCAACGCCGGTGCCGGAATATCCGTCCATTTCCACAACCATATTACGATACCGCGTATGCGGATGATTGAGCGCCTCCGGGACCGACATCGCCGCCCCCGCCGGAACGCCGGCCGCCAGCAGCTTGGTTGCCACCTCGATACCGTCCTTATCCTTGAACAGGTTATTCAAGGCCTCGTTCAACGCGGCCCGATTGGCGACCCTGAGTGAATTATCGGCATATCTGGGGTCTTTTGCAAGCTCTGGCTCACCAAGTGCCGCGCAAAGCTTGGTGAACTGCCCGTGGTTACCGACCCCGAGGAAGACCGGAGCGGTTTTCGTCGGATAAAGATCATAGGGTGCGATATTTGGATGCGAGTTCCCGGTCAGTTTCGGTGCATTGCCGGACATCAGGAAATTTGGCGCATGCGGATGCTGCAACTGAATACCTGTGTCGTACAGAGAGGCTTCGACGGATTGGCCCTTGCCGGATGTATGGCGTTCATTAACCGCCATCAGGATCCCGATGACGGCGTTCATCCCGGTGCCGAGATCGACCAGCGGAATACCGAGCCGGACCTGGCCGGAATCCGGGGATCCATTGATACTGATCAGCCCTGCCCAGGCCTGAATCACCGCGTCATAACCGGGAAACCCGCCGAAGGGGCCATCGGCACCGAAGCCGGTCACCCGGCAATGGATAAGCCGGGGGAATTTTTTCGACAGAAAATCCTCATAGCCAAGGCCCCATTTCTCGAGGCTGCCGGTCTTGAAATTTTCCACCATGACATCGGCATCTTCGAGCAGTTCAAGCAGAATCTTCTTGCCATCTTCGTGGCGGATATCAAGGGCGATGGATCGCTTGTTGCGGTTGGTGCCGGAGAAATATGCTGATATTCCGGCTTCGTTGTAGGGAGGACCCCAACCCCGTGTTTCGTCGCCCTGCGGCGGTTCTATCTTGATGATTTCCGCACCATGATCGCCCAGCATTTGCGTTGCAAACGGGCCTCCCAGCACGCGGGAGAGATCAATAACTTTTAGTCCGGAGAGGGCACCTTTACTCGACATGTCAGTCCTTTGGTTTTCTTTATTATTTCTTGGAGAGTTTATTTTACCGGTCAATCCGGCGATGTCACTGTAAATATGGTATTAGAGAAATTCGGATATACTTCCGCAATCTTTGCCTTGACCTGCCTGTCCAGCAAATCAAGGAGTTGCGGGTCTGGGTCGGGCGTAACGGGGACGTTCTCAAGGTAATCAAATGCAAAGCCTGTATTATCGAGAATATCCTCAAGCGAGTTGGTCGCATGGACAGAGACGAGGTTAAAGCGCTTCCTATTTTTATCGAAGCGAAAATATCCCTTGCTCGTTATAAGGCCGAAGGGCCCGCCTTTGCGGTAGATACCTTCCTCCGATGTGCCTGGCGCACTGATAAAATCAACCTTCTCAACCAGCGTCCGCCGGGAATGCTCCTCCCGGAAAAGAATAACCTTCGGGATAAGGAAGTAAAGATAGGCGGAACCGAAGGTGCCGGGCCATCGTGGGTTCGATTTTGGATAGTCGCCGCGTCCCATCAGATTGATATTGGCGCTGCCATCTATCTGGCCGCCGCCCAGAAAAAATGCGTCAATGCGCCCTTGAGCGGCGCAGTCGAAAAGCTCGCCGCCACCGCCGGTGAAAAAATTATTGGCGACGGATCCCAGAATATTTACATGCATCGGGCTGCCCCAGGCCGCCTTGGCGAGAAGGGCCGCTGCGCCTGGAATCGGGGACGCCGCGCCCACCGCCACATGATTGCAATCGCGCAAAAGCCCGGCGATCAGGCAGATCAGTGCCTTCTTTTCATCTGCAACCGTCATGCCATCGCGCTTTCGCTAAAAACATACCGCTCAAGATAGTCGTTAAAGCCGGCATCGCTCGCCGCCATTTCCATATAACGGCGCATATGTGCGTCATCACCCTTCGCGCCGTTCCAGAAGGGAAGCGGCCAACTCCCGTTCGGGGAAAGGCTTACCTTGCCGACGTAAAGGGCGGGCAGTACACCGGCGGCTTTTTCCTCCGTCTCGAAAAGGCTGGTTTCGGAAATTGCATCGACGGTGACAAACGCCGTCATTGAGGCATGGGCCATGTTCACAAGCTCCCGTTTGCGTCCGAGCCAGACGTTCCCGTCCCGGTCGGCGAGCGGTGCGTGAAAGAGCGCAATATCCGGCCGTATCGCCGGTATGGCGACGATCGGATCGTCGCCATCAGAAAAAGGGTTTTGTATTACTTTCCAGTCAGGATGGTTTTTCAAAACGTCGCTTCCGAGAATTCCGCGAAGAGGGATGAAAGGGGTGCCTTTTTGCGAGGCTTGCAATCCCGCATGGATCGCCGGGCAGGTGGCATCAACCAGGCGGATCGTTCCTTCGCGCACGGCCCTGGTGAAGCGGGGCGCCGGGCCATATTCACCGAGAGTAAGGGCGGAGCTTTCGAGTGTTGTCACGCAACCCGCGCCGATCAGTAGTTCCGCCTGCAGCCCGCTTGTCGGCACACCGACGATATGGAGACCCTGCGCGCGTCTTCGTATAAGCGCTCGCGTCGCCGCCATGGAAACCCCGGCATAGTCGGCGGGAATCGCTATTTTCGCGCCATCAGGGATGGTTTTGGCAAGGTCATCGATGGAAACGATATCGAAAGAGGCAGACATTTTCTTGTTCCTTATTTTGCATCCGGTCCCATTATGATTGGCTTCTTATCTCTCTTACAAGAAGAAATGGGGAGGCGCCGACAAGAAGACAAATAATCGAATAGGTGAAAACGACTTCATAGCTGCCTGTGAGATCGTAGAGCAGGCCCGAGAAGAAGGATCCGCTTGCCATCCCTAGTCCGCCGCCGACAGAGATGCCACCGTATATGGCCCCAAAACTGCGGCCGCGAAAAAGGCGCGAGGCAATGGATCCGATCATGGGGCCGCGCGACCCCATGGAAAGGCCAAAACAGACGATAAACCCGTAGAGTGGTAATAGGTGATCCGACCGGTCTAGAAGCCATAGACAGATCACCGCCGTAATAGTGACGACATAGCTGAGCATAGCCGTCCTGAACAACCCGATTTTAAGCGCAAGATATCCTGCACCCAGCATTCCGACAGGAATGAAAATGCCGGTCAGGCCGAAATTCACCGATGCCTCAATCGGGGTAAAACCGATTTCAATCAAATAGGTGACCGCCTGGATGACGATGGAAAACATCCCGTTTCCAGTGAAAAAGAAAACCGATGCCAGGCCCCAGAAGGCCCATGTGCGGATCGCCTTCGCCATCGTCCAGTCGATTTCCACGGTTTCTACATCTGTTGTTTTGGGGCGGATCAGATCCCGGCTGCCGGCCGTGAGGCGCCGCCAGGGTAGAAACAGGATGACAAGAAGAACGCCAAGGACGCCACAGCCAAGCAGAAATTCGGCTTGGCGCCAGCTATAATGTTCAATAAATATTTGCGAAAGCGTCAGCCCGAGCAGCGATCCCGCCCCCATCGATGAATAAATAATGGCGAGAGCCAACGGTATCTGGGTCCTGAACCAGCGACTCGCCAGGGCGGAATTTGTTACATTACCGAGACAGGAGGCGGAAAATCCCACCAACAGGCTGATGCTTAAATAGAAGTGCCAGATATTTGTCGCGAGTCCTGCAAATATCAGCCCGAGCCCGGCGGCGATGATGCCAAGCCCATAGACGTTACGCGGCCCCAGCCGGTCGAACAGGATACCGACGATAGGGCCTGTCAATCCGGTTACCAGACCACCACCCGAATAGATGGAGGCCACGGTGCCGCGCGGCCAGGCAAATTCGCTTCCCAGCGGGGAGACAAGGTTCGGGAAATTTTCAAAAGCGAAGCGGCCTGTCATGCCCATCATGAAGCAGAGGGCAAGAACACCAATCGCCATCAGCGAGAATTCAGTTGCTTTCTGCTCGGTCACGAAACCCAATCCATTCTTTTATTTTTTCTGGGTAAAAGCAGGGCACATCGGGGCCTAATCTTTTCGATAGATGACTGAAGCAATCCATCCGGCAAACAGCGCAATAATATTGGCGGCGATACCATACAGAACCGAATAATCATGTGCGAAATCATAGATGGTGCGCCCTATTCCGGATTTCTTTATGAAAAGCGGAGAGGATTGTGCGCTGATAAGATCACCGTCTCTGAACAGAAAAAATTCAGCAACGTAATCGCCGACAGGAACATTGGCCGGTAAATCAATGGTCGTTCTGAACAGGGTGTCGCCGAGGAAATGGATAGCTGTTTCCCGATCCGAGTAGAGATTGTCTTCCGATTTCTGCCGGACGATGGCTTCCTGAAAGGGGAAACTTTCCGCACCCGGCACTTCTGAAAGGAACCCGAGCCTCACGGGGCCAATTTTCAGGCGATTGAGTGACGTTGCTGAGGTAATTTCTTCAACCGGACGATTGCTGGCAAGCGCGTAAAAGCTTGGAACTTCTTCAAACTCGACTGATGCCGTATTCATCCAGATTCCCGCAATTCTGTCTTTACGCCGGACAACGACATTTTTGCGGGGACCGCGGACAACGATAACAAGATCGTCATGGCCGAATTCTTCCGCGTCGTTGTCAGATTGTATTGTGCCGAACAGCAAAAGTTCTGTCCCCGTGAAGTCCGAGGTAACAGAGATCAAATGGGAGGAAATATCGGTGACCAGTGTGGAATCCGCCGCCGCCTTCGACAGCGGGAACAGGCTGAAAGAGGTCAGGATCGTCGCGAATAAGGCCAGATGTCCAAGTGAATTAATTGCGGCGGCTTTCATGAGCCTCATTGCCCCGCTGTTACGCTTAGGGAATAAAGATCGTCGGGCGTAATAACCAGATCAAAGGCGAGCTTGGCGCAGACGATAAGCACCAGGAGTGAGAGCAGGCTTCGAAGCTGCTCACCTCGCAATTTTGTGCCGAACCGGGTTCCAAACTGGGCGCCGACAACCGAACTGCTCATCAACAGGACTGCCAGCATTATATCAACTGTCTGGGTGGCGATGGAGTGAAGCAGGGTGACGTTGATGGTGACGAAAATGATCTGGAACAACGACGTTCCGATAACTACTGTGGTTGGCATTCCCAGTAAATAAATCATGGCGGGCACCATGACAAATCCGCCGCCAACGCCCATGATGCCCGACAGTATCCCGACAAAGGCGCCAATACCCAGCGGCATCAACGCGCTGATATAAAGCTTTGATTTGCGAAACCGCATTTTGAACGGAAGGCCATGGATCCAGTAGTGCTGATGAAGCTTCTTGCGCTTTACAGATCCTCTGCGGACATTAATCAGCGCATTGACGCTTTCAAAAAACATCAGGCCGCCAATCGTGCCGAGAAATATAACATAGGATAGAGAAATCAGCAGATCGACCTGACCAATGGATTTCAGGATAGTAAAGATCCAAGTACCAATGAGGGAACCGACAATACCGCCGACAAGCAGGATTATTCCCATCTTGAAATCGACATTCCCCCGACGCCAATGGGCGAGAACGCCGGAAACGCTGGAAGCGGTAATCTGGTTAGCGACGGTGGCAACGGCAACGGCGGGCGGGATGCCGACAAAAATCAACAATGGCGTCATCAAAAAGCCGCCACCGACGCCAAACATTCCCGACAGCAACCCGATTGCTCCGCCCATGCCCAAGATCAGAAACAGATTGACTGAAATCTCGGCAATGGGCAGGTAAACAGTCATTCGACGGATTGAGCCTTCTTGATTTTTGTATTCGGACAGGGTCGGCGCACCGATTCTTCTGGCTATACATGAAAAGGCAAAAGAAGGGAAGGGGACTGCGGGAAAAGTTATAAATCACGACAAAATTTTAATATTACTGTTGCAATACGTCATTTTCGCAGAAGACAAGGGATGCAGTGGGCCTAAAATTCACTTGTGAAATCAAAGTTGTGAAGATATCTAATTTTTCAGTTCAATCTTGGGTAATGAAATTGCGGAGCGAAAATGCGTGTTCTATACGTGGGAAACTTTAACGAGAAGTCGAACGGCGCCCGATTTTACGACTCCAATAGAAAATTGGCCAACGGATTTATCCGAAACGGCCATCAGGTGTATCAGTTCAGCGATCGCGATATCGCCCGGGCCTCAACCTGGTTTGGATCGCGCAAGTTCGGGATATTGCCCGCGAACCTCCGCCTGATCGAAATTGCCAGAAATTTCTGGCCGGATATTTTGGTAATTGGGCATGCCGATCCAATATTCGCAACCACGTTGAAGAAAATACGCAAAACCGTCCCGCATATCAAGATTGCGGCCTATAATTTTGACGCACTCTGGCACCAGGACAATGTCAATAGAATTACGGATCACGCAGACGAGGCGGATGCAGTTTTTATCACAACCGCTGGGGAGCCGCTCCAGCAATTTGCCCGTAAGAGGAACGTTGTTTCCTTCTTTCCAAACCTCGTCGATATATCCATAGATACAGTACGCGCTTTCGAGAACCCTGCGCCGGAGCACCGGTTGTTTTATGGTATGGGGAATGCGCTGCCAGACAGTGAGAGGTATAATGTCGCCAGCCAGATACTTGATAAGTTCGGCGATGAGACAGTCGAAATTCTTGGAATGCGTGGCAAACGGCCAACTTCAGGCATTGACTATCAGCGTCGCCTTGCAAACGCCCGTATGGGATTGAACCTGAGCCAAGGCGAGAGCGAGGGTTATCCGCTTTATAGCTCGGATCGGGTGTCGCAATATACCGGCAACGGCTTGATGACCCTTGTTCACCGCAGGACCGGGTATGACCGGATTTTCAAGGAAGATGAGTTTGTATTTTATAATGATTTTAACGAGTTGCTTAAAAAAATCGAATATTACAATCTTCATGACGATGAGGCGCGTGAAATTGCTGAAAACGGCTGGCGGCGCAGTCACGAGATATTCAATGAGAGGCTCGTCGCCAAATACATAGAAGAAGTTACTTTTCGTGAGGCGTTAAGCGAGGACTACCAGTGGCCAACTGAATTTTATTCGGCCTGATTTACTCGACCCCCGCTTTTTTGAGCTCCCCCGGAAGTTTGCCACCGAGCCAGTAAAAATACATCCGAAAATCGCTGACGAGGGACCAGTACGGATAGGTAAATGTCGCGGGACGGTTCTTCTCAACAAAGAAATGCGCAATCCAGGCCGGGCCGTATCCACTGACGAGGGCAACGAAAATAAAAGCAGGCATTTGCAGAACAATCAGCAGCGCCAGACTTAAAATCGCGAGTGTTGTTCCCAGAAAATGCAGGCGCCGGGCATTTATGTTTGAATGCTCCCGCAGATAATAGGGCCAGAATTCGGCATAGGTGGTTATTTTGCTCGCCATTTCTTGCGTTTCCTGCTGATTTACGGATACAGTATATCAAGATATCAGCCGAAAAATCCATTTTTTAGAACAATGCTCCTGGAGGTTGACGTTTACGTAAACGTCAACTATATTGGCCGCAGGAACAGGGATTGGGTATGATATGAATGCCAATGCAAAAATAAACATGGATGACAGGGCCAGCTTTTCCATTACCGAACTCGCTGAGGAATTCGGTGTGACCTCCCGCACGATCCGCTTTTATGAGGACAAGGGGCTGATAAATCCCGCTCGTGAAGGCACCACCCGTATTTATTCGCGTAAAGACCGTGGGCGGCTCAAAATTATCCTGCGCGGACGCCGGCTGGGGTTTAGCCTGCAGGACATCAAGAAGATGCTCGATATGTATTCTCCAAAAGGGGAAGCCACCGAACAGCTCACGTTTACGCTACAGAAATGCCAGGAACAACTGGCAAAGCTCGTTGTGCAACGCGAAGATATCGATGAGGCCATTGCGGAACTTGAGGATGGGATTGCCCAGTTGAAGTCGCATCTGGCATCGGGCGGGAAGCCTGAAAAAGGTTGCAGTAAGACGATTGCGTGAACAAATCTGCTAAATTGGGTGGCAGGCTCTCATTGTGGGAGTTATGCCCTAGATAATGGGGTAAGACTAGAAAAATTGACCGGAAAACAGACCGGTCTTGCTGGAATAATCTGAAAGGAAATTGTGATAATGAAGAACGTGGTAATTGCCGGTTATGCGCGCTCCCCCTTCACCCTCGCGAGCAAAGGGGAAATGATCAAAATCCGCCCTGATGAAATGGCGGGTCAGGTTATTCGGGGCCTCCTTGAAAAAACCGGCGTTAGTAAGGAAGACATTGAAGATGTGATCATCGGCTGTGCGTTTCCGGAGGCGGAGCAGGGCCTCAATGTCGCCCGCATTATCAGCTTTCTTGCAGGTCTCCCGCAAACTGCGGCGGCGGCGACGGTCAACCGCTTCTGCGGATCTTCCATGCAAGCCATACATATGGCGGCAGGCGCAATCCAGATGGGCGCAGGCAATGTTTTTATCTGTGGTGGCATTGAGAGCATGACGCGCGTCCCCATGGGTGGCTTCAATCCATCGCCGCACCCCAGGCTCTATAAGGAATATCCGGAGGCCTATGTCTCCATGGGTATCACGGCGGAAAATCTTGCCAGAAAATACAGTATCTCGCGCCAGGAGCAGGAGGAGATGGCTGTTGAGAGCCATGCCCGCGCCTCTGCGGCCCGCGATGCCGGGAAATTCGTTGATGAAATCATTCCGATTGTTGACGGCAATACCCGGGTTGAGCAGGACGGCTGTATTCGTCCAGGTACCTCCATGGAAACGCTCGCTGGCCTGAAGCCGGCCTTTGATGCGGCCGGCACGGTGACGGCGGCAACCTCCTCACCGCTGACGGACGGTGCGTCGGCGACGCTTGTCTGTTCCGAGGAATATGCCGATGCCCATGGCCTTAAAAAGATGGCGCGGATCAGGTCGATCGCCGTTGCGGGCTGTGCGCCGGAACTCATGGGAATCGGCCCGGTCCCGGCTACAAGAAAAGCGCTGGAGCGCGCAGGCCTGACGCTTGCTGACATTGATATTATCGAACTCAATGAGGCTTTCGCTGCTCAGGCGCTTGCTGTCCTGAAGGAATCCGGCATGGATTTTAAAAAGACCAACCTCGACGGCGGCGCCATTGCGCTTGGCCATCCGATGGGCGCAACGGGCGCGCGCATCACCGGCAAGGTTGCAAGCCTGCTGCAACGCGAAGGCAAGTCGCTCGGTCTCGCCACCCAATGCATCGGCGGTGGACAGGGGATTGCCACGGTTCTGGAGGCCTGCTGATCATGGCTATAGAAAAAGTCGCCGTTATCGGCGCAGGTGTGATGGGCGCGGCGATTGCCGCCCACGTTGCCAATGCAGGTGTCCCGGTCGTGTTACTGGATATCGTTCCAAAAGACGCGAGGAACCGCGATATGCTCGCCGAAGGCGCGGTAGCAAGCATGCTGAAAGTCAAACCCGCGCCGTTCATGCATCCTAAAAATACGCGGCTGATCACGACGGGTAATCTTGAGGATAACCTTGATCTGATCACCGATTGCGACTGGATTTGCGAAGCGATTATCGAGCATCCGGGCCTTAAGCAAGACCTCTACAAACGGCTTGATACGGCGCGGAAGAAAGGCTCGATCGTTACCTCCAATACCTCGACGATCCCGCTTAAAACCCTGATGGAGGGGTTACCTGAAAGCTTCCAGAAGGATTTCGCCATCACCCATTTCTTCAATCCCCCGCGCTACATGCGGCTGTTTGAGCTGGTCGGAGGTAAGCATACCCGGAAAGAGGCGCTCTCGGAGCTTCGCGAATTTGCCGATGTCTCCTTGGGTAAGGAAGTCGTCGATTGCTATGATACGCCTGGTTTCGTCGGCAACCGGATCGGCATTTACTGGTCCTCCGTCGCGACACGGTCCGCCTATGATCTTGACCTCACCGTGGAAGAGGCGGACGCGGTTTGCGGCAAACCGATGGGGATTCCCTCTACCGGGATTTTCGGTCTCGGCGATCTGACAGGTATCGATCTCGGGCCGAAGGTGATCGCCTCCATGCTGACGGAACTCCCAAAAAGCGACGTCCTCGTGCAGGAGTACGACCCCGACCACCCATTGGTCGCGATGACCGCCAGAATGATCGACGAGGGATATACCGGCCGCAAAGGCAAGGGCGGTTTCTACCGCATCAATAAAGAGGGCGGCAAGAACGTCAAGGAAGCGCGTAACCTCAAGACCGGCGATTATGCCAAGGCGCAGAAACCGCAGCTCGGCTCTGTCAAGGCGGCCAGAAAAGGTCTTCGTGCGCTTGTTGAGCATGACGACAAGGGTGGAAAATACGCATGGGCAATCCTTTCCAAGACGATCTCCTATGCTGCGTCGCTGGTTGGCGAGATCGCCGACGATATTATTGCCATCGATACCGCCATGAAGACCGGTTATGCCTGGAAGTATGGCCCGTTCGAGCAGCTCGACCAGCTTGGCAACAAATATTTCGTCGAACGACTGGAAGCTGAGGGTCTGCCAGTGCCAGCGTTTCTCAAAAGAGTAGGCGATCGTCCGCTTTACAAGGAGGAAGGCAAGGACGCGCTTTATATGACCCTGAAGGGTGACTACGCCGTCGTGCCGGTTCGTGAGGGCGCTTGGATGCTCGCGGATATCAAGCGTGGTAATCAGCCAGTAATGTCGAACAAGGGCGCCAGCATCTGGGACCTCGGCGATGGTGTCGCCTGTCTCGAGCTTCATACCAAGATGAATTCCATCGATCAGGATGTCGTCACGATGCTGGTTGAGGCGGGCAAGATCGACAAGAAGGGATTCAAGGCACTGGTTATTGGGAATGATGCTGATAATTTCTCTGTTGGCGCCAATGTCGGACTGGTCCTCTTCGCCGCCAACGCTGCCATGTGGCCGGTGATCGAAAACCAGATTTCCGAAGGGCAGAACGCCCTTTTGAAGCTCAAATATGCGCCATTCCCGGTGGTTGCCGCCCCGGCGGGTATGGCCCTGGGGGGCGGCTGTGAGATTGTTCTCGCGGCCAGCGCCGTGCAGGCCCATGCGGAAAGCTATATGGGCCTTGTCGAGGTTGGCGTTGGGGTTCTTCCCGGCTTCGGTGGCTGCAAGGAACTTGTCATGCGGGCGATGCTGAACAAGAAGCGGCCGGGCGGACCGATGCCCGCGCTCTCGGGCGTGTTCGAGGCCATCTCCACGGCCAAGGTTGCGACCAGTGCCGCTGAGGCGCGTGATATGCTGATCCTCCGCGACAGCGACCGGATCACCATGAACCGCAAGCGCGTTCTCGCCGATGCCAAGAAACGGGCGCTCGAAATGGTCGAAGGCTACAAGGCCCCGGAACCGGTTGAGATCAACCTGCCGGGACCAACCGCAGCGGCCGCATTTGATATGGCGGTCTCCGGGTTCGTTTCCATGGGCAGAGCCACGGCCTACGACGGCATAGTCAGTGAGCAGGTCGCCCGTGTACTGACAGGGGGCGATACGGATATCACCCAGCCAGTAACCGAGAAAAAACTGTTGGAACTGGAACGCGAAGGCTTCATGGCCCTCATCCATAACCATAAAACGCTCGACCGGATTGAGCATATGCTTACCACCGGTAAGCCGCTCAGGAATTAAAAGGAGTTTCGAGATGCCTGTTTATAACGCACCGGTCAAAGACTTCAAATTTGTCCTCTATGACCTTCTCGGTCTCGACAAGATGACCAATATGCCGGGGTTTGAGGACGCGACACCGGATATGATTGATGCAATCCTTGAAGAGGGTGGCAAGTTAATGAGCGAGGTGATCCAGCCGCTCAATCAGGTCGGCGACAGGGAAGGCTGCACCTGGAATGACGGCGAGGTCAAAACGCCGACCGGCTTCAGGAAAGCCTATGACGAATATCGCGAGGCGGGCTGGATGGGTCTCGATGCAGATCCGGAATATGGCGGGCAGGGGCTCCCCCATGTGATCGGCATTGCCTTTGCCGAGATGATGAGCGCAGCGAATATGGCGTTCGGCATGTATCCGGGTCTTACCCACGGTGCCTACGCAGCGATCCATCGCCACGGCACGGACGAGCAGAAGCGGACATGGCTTCCGAAAATGGTCACTGGCGACTGGACCGGCACCATGAACCTGACCGAGCCGCATTGCGGCACCGATCTTGGCCTGATGCGCACCAAGGCCGTCCCGCAGGACGACGGCAGCTATAAAGTTACTGGCACCAAGATTTTCATTTCGGCTGGTGAGCATGACATGTCGGAAAATATCATCCATCTGGTGCTGGCGAAAATTCCGGGCGGCCCGGAGGGGATCAAGGGCGTCTCACTCTTTATCGTGCCGAAGTTCCTGCTCGATGCTGATGGTAATCCGGGAACGCGCAACGGCGTTGCCTGCGGCTCGATTGAACACAAGATGGGCATTCATGGCAACTCCACCTGCGTCATGAACTACGAGGAGGCGACCGGCTGGCTGCTGGGTGAGCCGCACAAGGGCATGCGCGCCATGTTCACCATGATGAATGCCGCTCGACTTGGTGTTGGCATTCAAGGCCTCAGCCAGGCTGAGGTTGCCTATCAGAATGCGGTGATCTACGCGAAAGATCGTCTTCAGGGTCGCTCGATCTCAGGCGTCAAGGCG
Source organism: Sneathiella sp. (assembly GCA_021741195.1). Lineage (GTDB taxonomy): Bacteria > Pseudomonadota > Alphaproteobacteria > Sneathiellales > Sneathiellaceae > Sneathiella. The sequence continues at coordinate 20,350 of JAIOYL010000017.1, forward strand.
CCGGATAAACCCGCCGACCCGATCATCGTGCATCCGGATATCCGGCGCAATCTCCTGATGATCCGTGCCTTCACCGAAGGCGCGCGCGCGCTCGGTCTCTGGGCGGGCTTGCAAGTCGATATGGTGGAAAAGCATCCGGAAGAAGAAGGCCGCCGCGCGGCGGATGAGGCGCTTTCGCTTCTGACGCCGGTGATCAAGGCCTATTTCACCGATATGGGCTTTGAACTCGCGGCGACCGCGATGCAATGCTATGGCGGCCACGGGTATATTCAGGAATGGGGGATGGAGCAGTTCGTCCGCGACGCCCGCATTACCCAGATTTATGAAGGGGCGAACGGTATCCAGGCGCTCGATTTGGTGGGCCGCAAGCTGCCGCAGAACATGGGCCGTAATCTCCGTCAGTTCTTCCATCCGGTGGATGCCTTCATCCAGGAAAATATGATGGATCCGGATCAAAAGGAATTCGTCCTACCGCTTGCCAAAGCCTTTGCAAAGCTGCAGCAGGGCACCGCGATGCTCGGCGAGAAGGGCATGAAAAATCCGGATGAAGCCGGAGCAGGCTCTACCGAGTATCTTCGCATGTTCGGCCTCGTCGCGCTCGGTTTCATGTGGGCGCAGATGGCGAAGATAGCGAAGGCGAAGCTGGCCGATGGGGCGGACGATCCAGAGTTCTACAAGACCAAGCTGGTCACCGCGCGTTTCTTCTTTGAACGCATGATCCCCGATGTTTCCTCCCTGCTTGTGAAAATGAGCGCGGGCGCAAAAACGATGATGGAACTGGATGCGGAAGCGTTTTAGTCGAAAATCTGTAGACTACTCAAAAGGCGGGGACATAACCCCGCCTTTTTTGCTGAATTCAGCCTTTCATTGGTCGCTCCGGTAGTTTTTTTGTAGTATCCAATTAGTCCCTCGGCTACACTGCGAGCAGAAATTGACAAATTGTCAATTACAGGGAAAAGTCGCACGAACCATAAAAAATAAAGGTGGCGAAATGATTGAACGGTCCATTTTCAGTGAAGAACATAATATCTTTCGGGCGACGGTCCGCCGTTTCTATGAAGAGCATATAATTCCCTATCATGCCCAATGGGAAAAGGACGGACAGGTCAGTCGAGAAGCCTGGCAGGAAGCCGGCAGGCAGGGCCTTCTCTGTATGCCGATACCGGAAGAATACGGCGGCGCAGGTGCGGACAAGCTCTACAGCATCATCATGATGGAAGAGCAGGCGCGCGCAGGCACCTCAGGGCCTGGCTTTGGCCTGCATTCCGAAATCGTCGGACCCTACATCCTCCATTACGGCACCGAGGAGCAGAAAAAGAATTATCTGCCGAGAATGGCGCGCGGCGAAATCATTGGCGCCATTGCCATGACAGAACCCGGCGCGGGTTCCGACCTGCAAGGGGTCAAGACCCGCGCGGTGAAAGATGGCGACGACTACATCATCAATGGCTCCAAGACCTTTATCACCAACGGCTACATGTCTGATCTGGTGATCGTCGTGACCAAGACGGACCCGACAGCCGGAGCGAAGGGAACGACGTTATTTTTGGTAGAGGCTGGTACGCCCGGTTTCGAAAAAGGCCGCAACCTTGAGAAGCTCGGCCTGAAGGCCCAGGATACCGCGGAGCTCTTCTTTGATGATGTGCGCGTTCCGGCGAGCAATATGCTTGGCGGCGAAGGCAAGGGCTTTTTCTGCCTGATGCAGGAACTGGCCTGGGAGCGGTTGCAGATTGCCATCGGCGCAACGGCGACGATGGAAGCGGTTCTGGAAGAAACGATCGAATATACGAAAGATCGAAGCGCCTTCGGCAAGAATATCATTCAGTTTCAGAATACCCGCTTCAAGCTCGCGGAGCAGAAAACCCAGGTTCAGATTGCCCGCGTTTTTGTCGATAAATGTATCGAGGAACTGCTGAAAGGCAAGCTGGATGTTGCCACCGCCGCCATGGCGAAGTACTGGTGTTCAGACCTTGAAAACAAGGTCATTGACGAATGCCTTCAGCTTCATGGCGGGTACGGTTTTATGTGGGAATTCCGCGTTGCCCGCTCTTACGCTGACGCGCGTGTCCAGCGGATATATGGCGGTACCAACGAAATCATGAAGGAACTCATCGCCCGCGAGCTTTGAGGCCGGGGAACGTCGCTATACTGCGAACGCGATAGCGGCGTTGGTTTCGGGCTGGCGATTTCTGGTCCTTGCGGCGAGGCGCGATATGCAACCTATAGACGAATATTACTGTTTCACGTGAAACGCCAAATTTCTGCCAGTCGTATCTGAAATACATCGCCGCATTCCTTTTTCTAAATACCGGGGCTGCTGATTACAAAGGGCATCCCCGGTATTTTCATTTTCCGGTCAGTGCAGATGTTGATGCACGGCGCCGACATGGCGGTGATCCGTGCCGCAGCACCCTCCGATGACGGCAAGGTTCGGCAAATACTTTGCGAGTTTGACGTGCTGCTCGCCGAATTCCGCTGGGTTGCCGTCATCCAGCTCTTCGGCTTCATCTAATTCCGCATGGCTGAGCCTGGACGCATTGGCGCGAAGGCCGCCGATCCGGCTGCGCCAGCTTCCGCCTGTTTTCAGGACATTCTCGAAATGCGTCGGATGGGCGCAATTGATCATGTAATAGGCGGGACCATTTCCGGTTTCCCGATCAGTTTTCTCAATAGCCTGTTGAAGCGGCTCGCCGGTCGGCAGGTTCCCATTCGTCTCGACGGTGAAGGAGATGACAACGGGAATTCCGGCCTCTACGCCGAGCCTTGTAATGCCGATCGCTTCTTCCGCATAGGTGATCGTAACTGCCGTGATCATATCCGCACCTGCGTCCGCGAAAGAAGTAATCTGTGCCCGGTGATAATCGGCGGCTTCCGCTGCTGACATGAAGAAGGAGGGGTTGTAGCCATCTCCGCGCGGACCAATCACGCCATTTATGACGCATTTGGTCGTCTCGGTTTCGTGGGCATCGCGGATGCCTTTGAGCAATTCAACGGATTCACGGTTGACGGCGTCCAGAGCCTCCGGGCTGTAGCCGAGAAGGTCGCCCCAATCCCGGCTCGCTCGCCATGTCGGCGTGTCAAGGATTATCCCCGTGCCATTGTCTTTGGCGATGCTGATATATTTCAGCAGGTAATTTTCAATCGCTTGCTTGCCTTTGACGTCCCGTAAAAGATCGAACGCCGCAAAATAGGGTAAGTCGAACCCCTCATGAAAAAGTAAGGTGGTTTCAAGGCCGCCATCGGTCAGGAATATCTTTTCGCCGATCTGTGGCAGTTGATTTCTGTATTTAGCTCGTATCATAATTTTTATCCTTCCAAACAGTGATGGCAGGAAAATATGTACGGCATGGTGAGGTGACTAGCAGGCTCGTGGTACAGTTAGGAAATCATGTAAAAACATCATATATTTCAATATGTTAAACTATTTAAAACATCATCAAAAGGTGCTAAGATGGAAATGGGCTGGATGAAACTGTACCAAGGGTACAGTACCCGCGGTACGAAAATATGCGAGGAAACAATGAGAAAAGGCGCAGAAACAAAAGAACGGCTGCTCTCCATTGCGGAGACCGCAATATTGGCGAAAGGCTTCGGAGCGACGTCGATTGAGGAATTGATCGCTGAAGCTGAAATCACCAAGAGCGGGTTCTTTTACCATTTCAAGGACAAGACGGAACTTGCCCGGGCTCTCATTCACCGCTATCTCGAAAATGACGAGGTTGTTCTGGATGATCTGTTTAATCGCGCCCGGGAACTGAATGACGACCCCCTTCATGCATTTCTGATCGGCCTGAAACTTATGGCGGAAATGATGGCGGATTTGCCGGAGGGGCATCCGGGCTGTCTGGTGGCGACAATTTGCTATCAGGAACGCCTGTTCGACAGGGAGATCCACGAGCTTACGCGCAGCGGCGCCATTGCCTGGCGCGATAGGTTTGTTAACGTGCTCAATGAGATCAGCGAGATTTATCCACCCAATGACGATGTTGATATGGTCGAAGTTGCCGACTTGATTTCAACAATTGTTGAGGGAGGTATTATCATGTCCAAGGCATTGAAGGAACCGAAGAAACTGGCCTCCCAGGTCATGCTGTTGCGCTCCTATATAAAGCTGTTGTTCAGTCCCCGACTAACGTGAGGGCGAAGGCTTATAACTGAGCAGTTAGCAGTTTCTCCTTTGGATAATTTGTGAACTCCTCAGGAAGCGGGACGGATTTTCGCGCGGTCATGTCAAAGTAGCAGCCGAGAACAGTTGTCGTGACGGCAATCTCGCCACTATCCACATTGACCAGATTATGCCCGAAGCGAAAAATTTTGCCCTCTGCACCCATCAGGCCACTTTTGAGGACGATCGGCGCCGACATCTTTATCGGGGCATGAAATTCCGTATAATAATCAAGCGCCGCCGAGCCTAGATTACGGCGTTTTATCTCGCCGCGTGTCAGGCCTATCGCGCCGATAATATGGGTGGCGGCATCTGAAAAATAACCGACGACATGCCGCATTTCGATATGATTGAACATATCGCATTGCCAGACGTCGACAGAGCTCCGGCAACTTTCGAACATATTAGCAAGAGGCTTTCTCGGCATCATGTTGCCCGCGAAGGGGGCAGGCTGGTATAAATCCGGATGAGCATCACAAAGCGCCTCCGCTGAAACCTTGACGAAATCCGGCAAGGGTAGCGGCTCGTCCGTCACATAGTCCGTAAATTGTGCCGTAAATTCATAAGCCGCCGACAGCCTGTCCTGCGCCGTGTCGAAAAGATGGATGAAGCCATGCAGGATATCGCCCTCAACTTTCCGCATCCCACAGAAGCCATGCAGGACGGCGCCAGCATGCACCTCTGATTTATACTGGATGCGCAAGGTTTTGAAGCGGAGGCCCTTTTTTGCTTCGCGTATCAGGGCGGGCGAAAGGCCGAGGGCGTTCTGGAAATGTCCGAAGGCGTCAGAGCCTTTTGACATATAGAACTGGACATTCATGTGACCCATCTGGTCACATTCCCAGGCTTCAACGGCGCCGCGATAACAGGGGATCAGTTTACTCATTCCGCTTCCTCCCCGCTGATTTGTAAAACCACTACTTTCTCGCGGATGGCGTCGGTAAGGGGGATCGCTTTCCTCTCGTTCAGATCCATATGGGCGACGGTGAACCGGCTGGTGAAGGCGGTGATGCCCGTTGCGCTGTTAAAGAGCTTATGCTTGATCGTAATCGTCCGGTTGGTGGCCTTCACGACGCCGCTTTCCATATGGATGATATCCCCGGCCAGCAGTTCGGCCAGAAAACGGTTTTCCTGATGGACGACGGCGAAGCCGCGTTTGCCGACCGTAATATCCTTCGGTAGGACGCCAAGGCGAAAGAACATATTGCCCATCGCGAGACTGAGGCGGGTCTGGTAAAACTGCATATTGAAATGACCCAGAAGGTCGCATTCGCTGGCAAGCACCTGGCCGCGGTAACTCTCAATATAACCGCTCATAAAAGGGGAGCTCCTGAAATTCACAATGTATCTTGTTGTTGTTTTTTATTGCTGGGTCCTTAATAGCATCCGATGCATATAGCGGTCGACCATTTCTTGGCCGTTCTGGTTCATTAAGTCCATTTTGCCGCTCGTTTCCAGCAGTAGCAGCCCGCTGATATAAGTGACCGCATCGATGGTTTCGCTTTGCGCGTCGGACGCGGATAGTGCGCTTCCCTGATGCAGTCCATTCGCCAGCAAGCCCATCAGGCCAAGCAATTTGCTGTTTAGCTCTTTATTTGTCGTGGATCCCTGTTCAAAATCGCGGGCAGGGGGCCCCGCAAAGACAGAGAGATAAAGCTGCCGGTTTTTCGGATGCGCCTGAAAATAACGGTAAAAGGCAACGAAGGCATTTGCCGCCTTTCGCGCGGCGTCCGCCTCCTGTGACATTACATTGCGGATGTGGCGGCTGAGATCCGTAAGAACGAGCGCCAGCAATTCGGCCTGGATTTCCTCCTTGGTGCGAAAATAGGCGTAAGCCGCGCCAAGGGAATAACCTGACGCCTTGGCGATGGCCCTCATGTTGAGGCCGTCAAATCCTGCCGTATCATAAAGCTGTCTGGCGGCCTCCAGGATATGTCGGCGCTTGAAGGCTTTAAGGCTTTCCTTGCGGTTTTGCTTGTTTTCTACCGTCACTATAAATACTCCATCTTAAACATAATAAATAATTATGAACATTGTTCAATAATAAACCAGTCGATGAACATTTGATTTTTTTATTTTTCTGCGACGGAATATCTCGTGGGCTGCCGTTGAAAGGGTAAGTCACACAAATGAAGGAGACTTAAGTGATGAAACGTAAAATTATTATTGGTACCCTGGTTGCTGCCCTTGCCCTTCCTACTCTGGCTCTCGCGGCTCCCGATGGACCTGATAAAGGACCGCATAAAGGCAATATCTTCAAGCGGCTGGATACCAACAAGGACGGCCAGATCAGTTTTGACGAAATGACCGCAAAATCAATCGAACGCTTTCAAAAACTCGATAAAGATGGCGGCGGGTCAATCACCTTGGAAGAAGTCACCGTTGCAAAGAAGGAATTTTTCAACAAGCTTGATAAAGATGGCAACGGCATGATCAGTCCGGAAGAAGCAAAGGCGTTTCATGAGATGAAGCGCGAGATGAAGAAAGCGGAGCATAACGCCCGCCTGATGAAACATCTCGATACCGACGCAAATGGCACCATTTCCAAGGAAGAATTTGAAGCGGTCTCAATCAAACGCTTCGAGGGTGCCGATACCAATGGCGACGGCACGATTTCCGCCGACGAAGTGTCCAACCTGATGCCTGCCAAGGGTAAAATGCACAAGAGCTAAGCTCTTAATCAAATGCGACTGCGTAGCATTTCGTGGCGCGCCGAGGCCACGCTCTTCCATTACCCCTTTGGAGGAGCGGGGCTTCAATCATTCACTTTTTCGGAAAATGGGTTTCAATGAAGGCGGTTGTCGCTGATCCGTCCGTGAAAGCCTCGTGCGCGAGGCAGCGTATCAGAAATTTCCGGTTTGTCGTCAGCCCTTCATCAATTGTCTGTTCAAGACCTTTCAAAATATTCGTCCTTGCGGTTTCGCGAGTGTCACCATGGCCGATGATCTTGGCAATCATCGCATCGTAGAAGGGCGTGACTTCATAACCATCGGCGAGGCCGTGATCTGTACGAATACCGTCGCCGCTCGCCGTTTGCCATCTCGAAAGAGTGCCGACCCGGGGCAAAAACCCCTTGTCCGGATCTTCCGCATATAGCCGCGCCTCGATGGCATGGCCGGTGAGGGAAATCTCTTCCTGTGTCAACGGCAACGGCTCATTCGCAGCGACGCGGAGCTGCCATTCCACGAGATCAAGCCCGGTGACACACTCCGTCACGGGATGCTCGACCTGCAGGCGGGTGTTCATTTCAAGAAAATAGAAATTCTTGTCGATATCCAGCAGGAATTCAAATGTTCCGGCGCCAGAATAGTTGTTGGCTTTCGTCGCGGCGACAGCTGTGGCCCCCATTTTTTCGCGCAACTCCGGCGTGACTGCGGGCGAGGGTGCCTCTTCGATCACTTTCTGGTGGCGCCGCTGGATGGAGCAATCGCGCTCGAACATATGCACGGCTGCACCGTGATTATCGCCGAAGACCTGAATTTCGATATGCCGTGGATTGAGGATCGCCTTCTCCAGAATAAGCTCGTCCGAGCCAAAGGACCTCTCCGCCTCCGAGCGGGCTGCTTTAAGTGCTTTTTGCATCTTTTCCGGTTTCTCGACGAGGCGCATGCCGCGCCCGCCGCCGCCTGCTGCGGCCTTGACCATAACCGGGAAGCCGATTTTTTCGGCCGCGTCGATAAAAGCCTCATCCGACTGGTCCAGCCCTTCATACCCCGGAATGCAGGGCACACCAGTCTCGATCATATAGCGTTTCGCTGCCGCCTTGTTGCCCATGAGAGCGATGGTACTGGCATCCGGGCCAATAAAGGTGAGCCCGGCCTTTTCACAGGCCCTTGCGAATTCCGCATTTTCCGATAGGAACCCGTATCCCGGATGGATTGCCTCTGCGCCGGATTGCCGGGCAGCCTCAATAATCTTGTCGATCGCGAGATAGCTTTCAGACGCAGGGGCCGGACCGATTAGAATGGCTTCATCCGCCGCCTTCCGATGCGGCGCCTCCGCGTCCGCCTCTGAATAGACCGCGACTGTTTTTATGCCCATTCGTTTTGCGGTAGCCATGATCCGGCAGGCAATCTCGCCGCGATTGGCGATCAGGATTTTACTGAAAATCGACATATAACGGGTATCCTTTAGCCGCGACGTTGTTTGGGGAGCGTATCCATATATTTGCAGATGATACCGAGCATCACTTCGTCAGCGCCGCCGCCAATGGAGGAAAGCCGACCATCCCGATAGAGACGGCTGATCGGGGTTTCGTTCATGAACCCCATCCCGCCATAATACTGCAGGCAGGCATCGGCAACTTCACGGGTAAGACGTCCAACTTTAAGCTTCGCCATGGAGGCGAACATGGTCACGTCATCGCCTGCCACATAATCGCCGACCGCGCGATAGGTGAGGGAGCGAAGGAGCTCAAGCTCGGTCTTGAGTTCGGCAAGGCGGAAATGGATCACCTGGTTTTCAAGAAGCGGCCTGCCGAAGGCTTCGCGGGTACGGGTATAGTCGATGGTGTCATTGATCGCTTTCTCCAGCGGATAAAGCCCTGCTCCGGCGGCCCAGAGCCGCTCCTCCTGGAACTGCTGCATCTGGTAGGTAAAGCCCTTGCCTTCCTCGCCGATGATATTTTTTTTCGGCACCCGGACGTCCTCAAAGAAAAGTTGCGCGGTATCGGAGGCGCGCATGCCAAGCTTGTCGAGTTTGCGGGCGAGAGTGATCCCGGGACTATCCATGGGTACGATGACGAGGGATTTACTGGCATGGATCGGGCCATCGCTGGTATTGACCAGCATGCACATGAAATCGGCCTGGGTGCCATTGGTGATCCACATTTTCTGGCCGTTGATGATATAGTCATCGCCGTCAGAGCGGGCATGGCTTTTAATCCCGGCGACATCGGAACCGGCTACCGGTTCTGAAACACCGATGCAGGCGACATAGTCGCCCGAGATTGCGGGCTTCAGGAAATTTTCCTTTACATAATCGGAGCCGAAGCGCGCAAGTGCCGGCGTCGCCATATCCGTCTGTACGCCGATCGCCATGGGAACGGCGCCGCAATTGATGCGGCCCAGCGTTTCCGAAACCGCAAGACTATAGGAATAATCAAGCCCCATGCCGCCATATTCTTCGGGCTTGCAGACACCGAGGAAACCCTGGCGCCCAAGCTTCTTGAACAATTCATGGGCGGGAAACATGCCTTCCGCCTCCCAGGCATCGACATTCGGGTTGATCTCTTGATCGATGAATTTGCTGAGGGAGCGCATGAGCTCCTTATGTTCGGGCCCGTAGATCATTCCTCATCCTCCTGCAAAAACTTCGGTATTTCCGCGAGATGGAAACCGTTGAATGCCTTGTTATTCCTGTGATCCGGCATATCCCAGTTCATGCGGATATTAGGCGCCCCGCCATCGACGCGCAGGCAACTGCCCGTGATGAAGGCTGACGCTTCGGAGAGTAGAAAGACAATGCCCGCGGAGACTTCCGATTCGGTTCCCATTCGTTTGACCGGGTGAGAGGCGATGCGGGCCTTGACCCGCGCCTTCCACCAGTCAGGATAGGTATTCATCCCGGAGGAGACGATCATGCCGGGCGCAATGGCATTGACGCGCACGCCAGCTGACGCCCATTCAAGCGCGGCCGTCTCGGTGAGGCTCAGCATGCCCTTGCGGGCCGCGCCGGAATGCGCCATTCCCGGCATTGAATTCCACATATCGGCGATCATATTGACGATCGGCCCGCCGCCGTTCTCCTTCATCCACTGGGTATAACATTCCCTCGCAAAGAGAAAGCCGCCGGTCAGATTGGTCGCGATAACGGCATTCCAGCCTTTGAGTGTTATCTCTTCCAGAGGGGCCGGAAACTGTCCGCCTGCATTATTCACCAGCCCGTGGATTGCGCCCTGTTGCTTGATAATTTCGGCAACAGTATTTTTTACCGCGTCTTCATCCCGAATGTCGCAGGAATGAATGGTGGCCATTCCGCCTGCTGCGGCAATTTCGCTCGCTACGGTCTCCAGCTTTTCCAGGTTCCGGCCGACGAGGGCGACTTTCGCGCCAAGCGAGATCAGCTCATGCGCCGTGCAGCGGCCAATGCCACTGCCCCCTCCCGTCACCACAATGGATTGTCCGTCAAACAATCCGGGCCGGAAGATTGATCGGTAATTCATAAATTGGTCTCCCACGTATTTTATTATTCTTATCGCGGTGTCCGGCGCGGCGAGTTTATTGTTCGTGCCCCGGATCAGTATTTGACAGATTAAAACTTGACGTTTACGTTAACGTCAAGTTTTAATCTGGAGCTCCGTTTCGGATCTTCATCTGAATTTATAGACGGTTTTGGCTCAATCCTGAAAGGAAAAGAAAGATGGCGACGCTGGAAGAAATTACCGATGGCATGCGGGAACGGGTTGGCGAGGATTGCGGGCTCAATGCAACACTGAAATTCGACTTTGGCGATGACGGGGTGGTTTTCGTTGATGCAACGACAGTTCCGAATGTCGTCTCCAACGAAGATAACGATGCTGATTGCACCATTACCATCACCCGCGATAACTTCCTGGCTCTGTCCAAGGGAGAACTTGATCCGACAACCGCCTTCATGATGGGCAAGTTGAAGATCGCCGGCAATATGGGGATCGCAATGAAACTGCAAAGCATCTTTTCCTAAAAAATACGCCATTTGCCAAAGATTTTTCTGTACCTTTTCGCATTCAGCCATTATGTAAGGCCCTTCGAATTTTAGTTACAAGCGAGTGGAGCTAGTCACATGACAGCGAGATCAGCGCGGCACGGCCGCAATCAGGGCGGCAAGAGCCGCAAAAAAGGCGGCGGAGGAGCCGGTAACGGTCTGACCAAGAACAGCCGTTCCAATCAGCAACGCGCTGCCCGCAAGATGACAATGAAAGCGCAAGGCCGTCACTCGGCCCGTCGCCAGTTGAAGAAAGTACAGGCCGCGACACGTATCGCAGCCTGATCTTTTTCCAGAAAAACAAAAAAAGGCGGTCCCGGTTTAGCGGTGCCGCCTTTTTTCTTGGTTGATTGCTGGATTGGGAAACTGGTTTTTACCGAAGGCTTCATAGGGCGGTTTGCAGACGAGACGCGCCGCCATTTGCTCTTCCGCGGCCTTGACCACAAGCATTGCCAATGAACCGGGGGTCAAATATCTGATTCGAATCATATCAGGCTCCATATTTGCGAATAATAGTCATTATTAAATACAACAGTCGGATTGGCGTCAATAGTTTTTAAGAATGATTCGCAATAAAAGGAAGGGCGCTCAGAAGATTACATCTGGTCAATGGCGATATAGCGTTCCCTGACATTGTCATAGCCACTGTCGAAAGACCAGCCATCGCGCTCCGCCGCCAAAACGATATTGGCGCAGGCGCGGCTGTCCGATAGCGCATCGTGGTGATCTAGTTCCAGTCCCAGGAAATGCGCAACATTGGGCAATTTCGCCGGACGGACTTCCCACATGCCACGCGCAAGCTTGACCGTACAGGTGAACTCGGTTTCCGGCGTTGGCAAGTCATAGCGGGCGCAGCAGCTTTTCAGGATCTTGGCGTCGAAGCCCGAATTATGCGCAGCGAGAAAATCAATCCCGTCGAAAAGCGGCAAAATATCCGGCCATAGCTCGCCAAAATCCGGAGCGTCCGCCACATCTTCCCAGGTCAGCCCGTGAATATGGGTGAAGAAAAATTCCGGGCTCGGTGGGCGGATCAGAAAAACCTCTTCCTGAACGATCTTGCCCTCTTCTGCGCGGACAAGCCCAATGGCGCAGGCGCTGTCCGCATCATAATTTGCCGTCTCAAAATCGATCGCCAGGAAGCTACTCATGCTTCAATGGCTCCTCCTCTTTATGGATTAAGCCGGGGCCTTGGCTTTTTTGCGGGCCTCATATTTAATCCTCTCCTCCTCAACCAGCTCCTTCTTGGAAAGCTTGCCAACGAGCGTCTTGGGAAGCTCCGGCCGGAACTCGAGCGCGGCGGGAAGTTCATGCTTGCCAAGTTTGTCAGCAAGAAACTCCCGAAGCTCCTCAAGCGTGAACTCCTTGCCACTTGGCGTGAGTTTTATGAAAGCCTTTGCCGCTTCCCCGCGATAGTCATCATGGATGCCGATAACCGTCACCTCCGCGACCGAGGGATGCTCGAATATTGCCTCCTCGATTATACGGGGATAGACGTTAAATCCGCCGGAGGTGATCATGTCCTTGGTGCGGTCAACGATATGCATATACCCGTCTTCATCGAAAT
>JAIOYL010000173.1 GCA_021741195.1 Sneathiella sp.
GCTCCAAGATGCAGCCGATGACGTTGAGCAAGGTCGTTTTGCCAGAGCCACTGGGTCCAAGCAGCGCCACCACCTCGCCTGGATGTACCTCCAAACTGACGTCGCGCAGCGCATCGACGCGCGTGTCGCCTTCGCCGAAATGTTTTGAGACATTCCGTACATGGACAAGCGGGATTTCATTTCGAGGGTTGCTCATTGTTACCCCCCTATCGCCGTTGCCGGATCAACTTTAAGCGCCAGCCGCACCCCAAGAGCACTGGAAAGGACGCAAACGAGGATTACCGCTGCCGCCAGCGCCAGCCCGTCTTCCGGCTGGAGCACGACACGCCGCGGGAAATAGTCTTTGATGCTCGTGATCAGCAATGCGCCGAACACGAAGCCGATCGTTCCCATCGCCAGCGCTTGTTGCAAGATGAGGCCAACAATGGTTCGGTCCGGCGCGCCGATCAGCTTGAGAGTGGCGATCTCCCGCAGCTTGTCCATGGTCATCGTATAGAGGATCAGAGCGATGATGACGGCAGAAACAATCAGCAACAGGGCCGTGAACAATCCGATCTGCTTGCGCGCGCGTTCGACGACGGACTGCGTCAGGATAAGCTCCTGCTCAGCCTGACTCATGGCGGCAAGGTGCTTCCAGCGCCGTGCCGCTTTAGCTACGTTGTCGGGCGAGACATTCGGTGAAACACGCGCTATAACGGCGTTGATCGTGTCCGTGTCACCGGGACCGCCGCCGCGTGCAATCTCCCGCCGTGCCGCTGGCGGGGCCAGTTCAAACTGGAGCTGTTGAGAATCCTTCAGTGTGATGTAGATGACCGGATCGCCGCCAGTAGACACCTGTCCATCGGTCAGCCCGACAACGGTGAAGGTATCCCGGCCCAGTTCAACGCGACTATCGAGTGGCAAGCCGGTTCGCTTGTCGGCGATCATTTCATAGTGGCTGCGGCTAATGGGCCGCCCGAAGGTGATCCGATCTGGTCCGCCGGGGCGACCGGGTTCGTATCCGACAACATAAAGTCGCAGCTTTTCGCTACCGTGGCGCGTCTCGATCGACTGATATGTTACGCTGCCTGCCGCGTTGACTCCTTGAAGACGGGCAATGGCTTCACGCGTATCGCCAGGAATGCGCGAGGATTCGGCAAATGGCCCGCGCGTGCCGAATTCCACGACCCAGACATCGACGGCAGGGTTGCGGACAAGTGTCAGCGCGTCTTCGACCAGCCCCCGGTAGATCCCGATCATCGAGAGGACGACGCCCAGCAGCAGACCCAGCCCGAAACAGGTGAGTAGGAAACGCCCGAGGTTGTGCCGAATATCCCGATACGCCAGGTTCATGGTGACGTTTCCTCCAGTATCTTCGCCGCGCGGCCTTCCCGCAGTCCCGGACGCAAGCGATTGACGACGCGCGCGCCTTCCGGCAGACCACCCGTGATTTCAAGTCGGGAATCAAGTGTTCTCTGTCCAACCGTGACCTCGCGGCGTTGCAACTCGCCGTCCTCCACCGTCCAGACCGTGCCGCTGATCCCGCTGAAATGTTCGACCGCCGCTTCCGGCACTAAAAGCGCCTTGTCAAGGATGCCGGTCGTGATGAATACCTCTGCCTGCTCTCCGAGATGAAAGCTTTCCGGGCAGCGGTCGCAAGCGATATAGACGCGGCGCTCTTCACTCACGCGGTCACTTTCAATGCCGATGCGGGTTACATGGCCTTCGAACACCTGTCGAGGTAAAGAACGCAAACGAACCTCAGCGGGCTGGTTAACTCGCAAATCACCTGCGCTCGTTTCATCAACATAGGACAGCGTCCAGACGGCCTCCGGCTCTACTAGCGTAAAAAGCACCTCACCAGGGCTCAGGACCGAGCCTAGCTCCTTATGGCGCTGGACGATAATTGCGTTATAGGGCGCTTTAAGCACATGATGATCCAAAAGGACTGTTTCCATGTCGAATTGCGCCCTGGCATCTTCAAGGGCAGCCTTTGCAACCTCTACATCGCTGACCGCCACAGCCAGTTCGGCGACAGCGACGTCCTGCTCCATTTGCGCTTCTTCAGCGGTTTCAGCAGACACCGTCTGCCGGGCAACCAGAGCCTGCTTGCGCCGGTTCAGCTGTTCTTTCTGGGCGAGTATCGCGCGCGCCTTGCCAACAGCGGCTTCGGCCACCTTTATTGCGGCTTCCGCATTAACTATTCCGGCTTTGGCTTTGGCGATCCGGGCTTCCTGTTCCGCGCTGTTCAGCCGGGCTAGGATATCTCCTTTTTTAACCCGGTCGCCATGGTCGGCGTTCAGCTCGACAACCGCGGCACCGACTTCAAAGCCGACTTTTGACAGGATGCGCGCCTCCACGGTACCAAGGCCGAAGACCTGTATTGGCACATTCCCGGCAGGCCGTACCACCTCTACCGGCAATGGACGCATGAAAAGAAACAGGAAAACGGCCGCGGCGGCTGCGCCAACTCCCAGCAACAGTAGAAGATACCGGAAAAGATGTTTTCTCATGATACATTCCTTTCGCCGTTGCCACTTCCTCTTCCAAGAGCGAAGCCCTTTAGTTGAAGTTCAAGAAGTCGGCTTCCTTCTTCTGTCAGGTCGAAGTTCCGGCCACTGATGGACCATCTCACGGCCAAACCCTGCACCAGCCCGATGATAATAAAGGCCGCATCGTCGGGATCAAAATCGTTACGCAATTCACCCGCTGCGCAAGCTTGAGTTACCAGGTCAGCAATCAACCGGTGGAAGCGGCTCATAAGCCCAAAGAAGGCACTCCGCAGTCCCTTGTTCTTGCTGTGCAGCTCCCGCGAAAAAAGAATGGCAGGGATTGCCGGTGTGGACTGGATCAAGCGCAACTGCGCGCTGATAAGCGCGCGTATTCTGTCCGTCGCCAAGGCGTCGTCAGTCCGGGCTTTCTCCCAGCGCGTCTCCATCATCGATCCGACGCGCGCGGCAACAGCCTCCCACAAGTCCTGTTTCTTCGGAAAATGCCGGAATATTCCTGGCTGGGTGAGACCCACGGCATCCGCAATCGCCTCGGTCGTCAACCGGTCCGGGCCAAGCTTATCGGCCAGCCGAAGAGTGGCATTTATGATTTCAGTCTTGCGGGCTTCCGCAGATTTACGAACTCGCATCAAACAGCATCCTAGTTAGTGTTCAATCACTAATTAAGATGCTGTCGGGCATTTGTCAACTCTCTATCTGGCGTTATAATGTTAAACTCGCTAGAAATGGATCAGTGTTGAATACCCCTCATCAGAGCAAAGATTTCTTAATCTCTCCACCTCCTTGCACTTCGAAACTTTCGACACGCAATCTGGATTTCCTTTTGAATTATAGTATCGGCAATCGTGAAATTAAAACACCATTTGATTGAATGGAATATATATGTTTCTAGATGATATGTTTGAAGCTGGATCCTGAAGTTTAGAATGCCAATCCTGCAAAGAAATCGTTCTTCCAATTCCATTGCCGCGAGGCGCCTAATATGTCAGTAGAAATCTAAAATCATTTGCTTTTTTAATTCAGGTCACATTTTTCCGGAAGATACCAAGTTTTTATTTGATCTAGATCAATGTCCGCCTGATCGACCTATTGCAAAGTGTTGGTTTTCAACATTACTGAATGAGGGGTAAGCTCGTGACCGATACAAGATCAGCGGCGCTACTGCCCCCGTTCTCACCGGTTTTGCTGGCAGGTTTCGCGGTGCGACCACTGCCCGTCAAGTTTCCGTCCCATCTACTTACTATTTTCCTTGGCCGGATGGAACGGCTATATCCCGAAATTGCAACCCGGCTGGCGCCTCTAGGCCTCTGCTGTTTTCATATTATACCGACGGATTTACCGTTCAGCTTCCTCGTAATACTTGACAATGGAAAAGCGACCGCAAAAATCCTGAACGATGGGCAGACTGTCTCGAATGCGACGGCGACAATATCGGGAGACATTTATTCTTTCATGCAACTTCTCGAGGGAAGCGTAGATGGCGATTCATTGTTTTTCACACGGCGGTTAATTGTCGAAGGCGATACCGAAGCTGTGCTGACGCTCAGGAACGCTGTCGATAGCGTGGATCTTTCCGTCAAGCATATTCTGGCGGGCTTGACCGGGCCCTTACCTCCTCTTTTCAAAAAGGTGGCGACACCGCTTTCCTCCCTTCATCGAACCGCTCTCAAGGATTTTGATATCGTCCAACAATCCCTCATCGGGCCCGTCTTGCGGAGGGTTTTCCAAATGGATGAAGAAATCAGCAGGCAGGAAAAACTTCTTATGCAGCAGGGAAAAGAAATCCGAAAGATGCAGGCAGCTGGAAAACGCGCGGGCACCGCGGTTGGCGAGCATTGATAATGGAACTCGTATGCCCTGCCGGAACACCATCCGCCTTGAATGCAGCTCTGGAAGCCGGTGCAGACGTCGTCTATGTGGGGTTTCGTGATGAGACTAATGCCCGTAATTTTCCCGGTCTTAATTTCAGTCCCGACGAGTTGAAAGTGGCGCTGGCTCAGGCACATTCCATGGGCCGCCAGATCTATGTCGCGATCAATACCTATCCGCAGGCCGGGAATCTGTCCCCTTGGCACAGAGCCGTTGATACTGCGGCCGACATCGGTGTCGATGCGGTAATTATGGCGGACATCGGTTTGCTTGATTATACGACACGGCATCACCCGCAGTTACGGCGCCATCTATCCGTTCAGGCGTCGGCGTCCAATCCAGAAGCAATTAATTTTTATCGCGCGGCCTTCGATGTGCAACGCGTGGTACTTCCACGGGTTTTGACTGTCCGGGAAATAGCTGAACTGATTGGCGAAATTGAGGTCGAAACCGAAGTTTTCGCATTTGGCGGCATGTGTGTCATGGCCGAAGGCCGGTGCTCGCTTTCGTCCTATATTACAGGAAAATCTCCCAATATGAATGGTGTCTGTTCTCCCGCAAGCCACGTCAGCTATGAACAACGAGGCCGGAAACTGGTCTCAAGGCTTGGGGACTTCACGATTAATGCGTATACGGATGGGGAGTCGGCCGGATACCCAACGCTCTGTAAAGGACGGTTCATCGGGCAAGATGGTGATCCTTCCTACCTCTTCGAAGAACCTACCTCTCTCAATGTGATGTCGTTTTTGCCGGAGCTGATTAAATCCGGTGTAAAGGCCCTCAAAATCGAAGGGCGGCAGAGAGGCAAGGCTTATGTCGCACAAGTCGTCTCAAGTTATCGCCGGGCAATTGACGCCGTCTTGAGAGGAGAAGCTCTCCCGGATTCTAATCTCGGTTCACTCACGGAAGGTGCCCGCAGTACGGCCGGCGCTTATCAAAAGAACTGGAGATAAAAATGACGAACGCAGGACCAAAGCTGACTTTGGGACCAGTGCTTTATAACTGGCCCGCAGATAAACTGCGGGATTTCTATTTCAGAATTGCGGATGAAGCGCCTGTTGACGTTGTTTATATCGGTGAGATTACTTGCTCCAAACGCGTACCTTTTTTCTCGCCTTATATTCCGGAAGTTTGTGAAAGACTAGAAGAAGCCGGAAAAGAAATTGTTCTTTCTTCCCTCGCGCTGATTATGTCCGCTAGGGAGAGAAAAGAACTCCGCGCTTTGACTTCAGAGTCTCCATGGCCGATCGAAGCGAACGATTTGTCGGCCATCAGCTTGTTGCGGGACAAACAGCATGTCGTTGGCCCCTTCGTAAATGTTTATAACGAGAGCACGCTAGAGCATTTTTATGAAACCGGAGCATCGCGTGTTGTCCTTTCCTGCGAATTACCGTCGACCTCAATTTTCGAGCTTGGAAAAGCCGCGAACGGCCGGGAATTGGAAATCCAGGCATTTGGCCGGCTGCCTCTGGCGCTCTCAGCACGCTGTTACCATGCACGCTCCCATAATCTGAGCAAAGATGGATGTCAGTATGTCTGTGAGCTCGATCCCGATGGAATGGATGTAAGAACGCTTGATGGCACGCCGTTTCTGGCTGTTAATGGCACGCAAACCATGTCCTATACGGTGAATAGTTTGCTTGGCGAACTCAACCATTTGAAAGACATTGGTGTCACTCACTTCAGATTATGGCCGCATGATATGGATATGGTTGAGGTCGCCCGCATCTTCCAAAATGTTCTCGATAATCATGAGGACAGCGAAAGAGCCATTCGCTTGCTTCAGGAACTTGTGACAATCGCTCCCTTGTCGAACGGCTTTTTCCATAATACGGAAGGATTTCGGATGGTCGAGTGATAGTGTTTCGAAAGCTTGAAGCAACTCAATTTAACCTGCGGAAATACGCGTCAAGCAGCCATAAAAATACCACACGAGAGATCACCCTCCCTTGTTCCACCTATGTCAACAGGATGAGAAAATGTCCGACACATCAAATATTTACGCCGCAGCCGTGATTTATTCGGCACAAACTGCCGATAAAGCTGCTTTGTCTTCTTTCGCCGCCCATATGTGTCAGCAAGGGTACTCAGTCGGCGGCATTATCCAGGACATTTTGTACGATAAGCGAGGGATAAAAATCGGCGCTGATGCGGTGGCCCTGGATAATGGGGAGCGTTTTCCCATCGTTCGGCCAAGCAAAGAGGATATCGCAGCCGGTTCCTGTGGATTGGATCAATCGACCCTTACAGAATCAAGTATTGTCCTCCGCCGCGCCATCGCCGCGAAGGTGGATCTTATGATCGTTGAAAAATTCGGCGAGCGGGAACAGCTCGGCGAAGGTTTGGCCGATGACATCCTCGCCGCTATGGCGGAAGGCATTCCCATCCTGGTCGCTGTGCCGGCGACCGCCGTTGAAAAATGGAAGAAATTCACAGGCGGATTGGGTGACATGCTGCCCTCGGATCTTACCGCTTTGCAAAACTGGTGGGTGGAAAGACGGCCTTTGCCGCAGTAAATCAAACTCGAAAAATAAGACGATAATGTCATGTATGGTGGTTCCATTTCGGCGAATAGACAGATTTTGTTTGAAAGCATTGGTTGAGTATCATTTTCACCGATCGCAAGGGAGATTTATTATCAAAAATAGCCGATCTAAAATTCCAGACGATACGCGCTCTGACGGACTTGAAAGTCTGTCACCCGCCTATTTCTGGATGGTGATGGCTACCGGAATCGTGTCACTCGCCGCTTGGCAGTTGGGGCTGCTGCGCATGACGTGCATCTGATTGCAAATACACCAGACGCACCGTTTCTCGCGGCGCTCCTGCCGTTCCTGAAAGGATTTACCGTTTTCTACTGGGCAACCGGGACATGGTGGATACCGATGCTTTTGATCCTGGGCATATGGCGTCACATATATAAACACTTTCCGCTTGTTTACGATCCGCTCTATTGGGACGCGGTATTTCCGTTGGGAATGTATGCTGTCTCAACCACGGCAATGATTGAGGAATTCAGCTTTGATTTCCTCAAAGGCTTGCCGGTAGTCTTTTTTCTGGATCGCTTTCGCAGCATTAATCATCAGCCTTGTGAAGCGGGTCTTTCATACCTGTCACTAAGGCATTGCCGTG
>JAIOYL010000018.1 GCA_021741195.1 Sneathiella sp.
TCACAGCCGCAACGCCGTCGCAGCTAATATCGCGAAAGACGAGGTTGACGCGTTTGCACAGATCCGGCAATTCTTGAGTTACTTGCCGAATAACGTCTGGGAGCTGGCGGAGCGTCAAATTCCGGATGATCCCACGGACAGGATGGAAGAGGAACTGCTCTCCATTGTCCCCAAAAACCGGCGATTGCCGTTCGATATGCGAAAGCTTATCAAGCTGGTAATTGATCGGAACAGTTATTTCGAGATGGGCAAGAGTTACGGCCCCAGCCTGATCACCGCCTTCGCGCGGCTGAACGGGCAATCCGTAGGCGTAATTGCCAATGACTGCCGCTATTACGCCGGCGCCATGGGCGCAAATGCCGCCCAGAAAGTCCGCCGGTTTATCGAGCTGTGTGATACCTTCCATATCCCAATCGTCAATTTCACCGACGAGCCCGGTTTCATGATCGGACCGGATGCGGAAAAAGACGGCACTATCAAATATGGGACGTCGGCCGTCGCTGCCGCCGTCATGTCCATGGTTCCCTGGGCAACGGTGATCGTCAAAAAGGCCTTTGGTGTCGCCGCAGCCGCACATTTCAGCGATGATGGATATGTGCTCTCCTGGCCAAGCGCAGAAATGGGTCCGCTGCCCGTCGAGGGCGGTGTTGCCGTTGCCTTCCGCCGCCAGATCGAAGCATCAAGCGATCCGGAAAAGCTGCGCGCGGAGCTTGAAGAGCAATTGGCAGCCCAGCAATCCCCTTTCCCGCGCGCCGAAAGTTTCAGCGTTCATGACATCATCGACCCACGGGAAACGCGGCCTGCTCTTTGTCAATGGATCGACTGGATCCAGCCCAACCTGCAAAGCCTGAAAGGACCTGTCTCTTTTTCCTTCCGCCCGTAAGGCATTTACGTGCCTCCGTCCCTTTGCTAAGATCAAATAGCAACAGGATGACAAAAAAATAGGGAAGAAAAGTCATGACAGCCTTACTGAAAATAAAAATCAAGGGATGGGAAAACGGCGGTAAAATTCCCGGGAAATATGCATTTGGCGTCCCGGCAGAAGAAGGCCATGTGGCCCTTAGCGGCAACAGGAGCCCGGCTATCAGTTGGTCGGATGCCCCCGCGGGAACCAAATCCTTCGCGATCATTTGTCATGACCCCGATGTCCCTTCCAGTGGTGAAGACGTCAATCAGGAAGGCAAGACTGTCCCCGCGAGCCTGCCGCGTGTCGATTTTTATCACTGGGTTCAGGTCGACATTCCCGCCGACTATTCAAATCTTGCGGAGGGGGAAGTCAGCGATGGCATTACCCCGAAAGGCAAAGCGCCTGGCAAACGGGCTTACGGGGTTACCGGCGTCAACAACTATACGGACTGGTTCGCCGACGATCCAGATATGGCGGGGAATTATGGCGGCTATGACGGCCCCTGCCCACCCTGGAACGACAGCATCGTGCATCATTATCATTTCACAGTCTTTGCGCTGGATGTGGAGAGTCTAAGGTTATCTGGCAATTTCGGGGGTCCCGAAGCTCTTGCGGCGATGGAGGGACATGTTCTCGCAAGCGGATCCTTTATTGGGACCTACAGTCTTAACCCGGAGGTGCCGGCGTAAACCAAATTATGGATTTCTGAAATTCAGGACAGCTCTCACATTCTCTCGTATTTACTTAGGGTCCAGAACCTTTATCGGGCTTTCCAATTTGTAATAACCCATTCTTCCTTTTCCGCCTCGGCTCGCCAATCGACGAGCTCGGGCAATGCTCGGAGCGTCTCGAAATACGTCTGGCAAACGGCATCGAGAGGAAACGACCGGCTGTAAAACCGGACGAGAACCGGCACAAAGAAAACATCAGCGAAAGAATCCCTAAGTCCGCTCGGTAAGGGCAAGGCGGACAGCAAGGCCAATAAAAATTGAGCCAGAAATCCGGGAAATCCACTTGGCTGCGGCCGGACGTTGCAACAGAATTCGCCCCGCGCCGCCCGAGAACAAACCGACACTGCCATTGCAGAGCAGGCCGGTAAAATTAAACAACAGCCCGAGTATCAGGATTTGCAGCGCGATAGAGCCCGCGGAAATATTCACGAATTGCGGCAGGAACGCGATGAAAAATAGCGCTACCTTGGGATTAAAGATATTGGTGAACATGCCGCGGCGAAAGACCGTAAAATGGTCCGATATCTTGACATGCGGGCGACTGAGATCACCCGCCGCCTTCGAAAAGCTGCGTATACCGATCCACAGGAGATAAGCGGCTCCCGCAAAGCGGAGGACATCAAACGCAAGGGCGGAGGTTTTGAAAATCGCCGTCACGCCGACAATCGCAAGTACAATATGGACCATCGAGCCCGCAGAAATTCCAAGGGCGGCAATGACTCCCGCCCGCGGCCCCTGTTTCAACCCGCTCGCCGTGGTGAACAGCATATCCGGCCCTGGAGTCAGGTTGAGCGCGAGAGCGGAAATTGCGAAAATGCCAACTTGGCTGGGCTCCATTAGCATGTCTATAAGGCCTTTACGATCTCCGGCCTGACGACGGCCTGCGCCACCAGCATCCGGTTTCCATTTGGATCGAAGGTTGCAGCGGGAGAGCCGTAAAGGACATAGCCTTCAGCAAGCGCATCGCTCACTCGCAGGCAAAAAGCATGCGTATCCTCCCCCGTCAGCAATCGGTAACTCGGCTTTTCTTCAGACATATTCCACTCCTTCACATCCAACTCAGCTGATCTGGCGGCGCCTCGTTACCAGAAGCAAAACGCCAAGCCCGAACAACAACATCCCTGCAATCAAATAGGGGTATTTCAGGGGATTAACATTCTGCCGAAGCTGGAGAGATTGCGCCGATATCTTTGCCTCTGTCGGCGTAATGCGCCAATCCAACAAATACGCGCCCGGTGAGGGCACATCAAACGTTTTAATCACTTGCTCGGAGGTTTTCGTCGCATATTCAGGCGTATTATCCTCGCGCTTGTCGCGTTGCTGGCCGTTGGCTTCGAATACGTGCAAACTGCCGGGCCCGTTCAGAATGATCGAATAGTCAAAAGCTGGCACATCACCTTTCAGGAGTTCAATCTCGTATGTAACGGAGAGTATCGTCCGCATCGGGTTCATTGACGGATCCAGATCGACCAGCCCGGTGCTACCAG
This sequence comes from Sneathiella sp., assembly GCA_021741195.1. Taxonomy (GTDB): domain Bacteria; phylum Pseudomonadota; class Alphaproteobacteria; order Sneathiellales; family Sneathiellaceae; genus Sneathiella. The sequence continues at coordinate 3,126 of JAIOYL010000018.1, forward strand.
CCTCACCCGCAAGATCGAATCTCGCGACCTCCCGCCCGCTCGTCGAGTAATCGTAGCCAACCCAACCAATCAGTAGGATACCAACCATAAAAAGAAACAAAGCCAATGGTTTCAGCATTTTCGTATTACCATGCCACGAGAAGAGAAATTCCGAAGACTTCACATGGTGCGCTCTGGTGCCGCCGGGTGGATTTGAACCACCGGCCTCTCCCTTACCAAGGGAGTGCTCTACCCCTGAGCTACGGCGGCGAAATGGGTGCGGACGCGGCGGAATATATAGGGATTTCAAGCCTTGTCAAAGAGTTTAATCAGACGCGGCAAAAAAGGCGTTCCATGCAAACGCGTCGTTTCACTGTCCCCGTAATTATCCAGCCGCGCGTGACTAATGCCGAAGATATAAAGTTCAATTAAGTTGAACAAGATCAGAAATTTACCCTTGCTATTTCGAACGAGTAACATGAAATATACGTCACATCGAAAATTGGGAACTTATCTATCTAACGGCATGAAGGATGACATATGACTCAAAGTGGCGCGCAATTACTTGTTAAATGTATGGAAGCACTTGAGGTCAAATACATATTTGGCATTCCCGGCGCGAAGATCGATGCTGTTTTTGATGCCCTGGTAGATTCGCCGATCCAGTTGATCCTGTGCCGGCATGAGCAAAACGCCTGCTTTATGGCCGCCGCCCACGGACGCCTGACGGGGGAGCCTGGCGTCGTGCTTGTAACCTCCGGCCCTGGCGTCGGCAATATGCTCACCGGTCTGCTCACTGCGACAACGGAGGGGGATCCGGTGGTCGCCATCGGTGGAAATGTCTCACGGCGGATGCTGCACAAGGCATCCCATCAGGCCGCGCAGAATGTTAAACTGATGGAGGGTGCGACAAAATCAAGCCAGGAGGTTTACACCGCCGACGAGATACCCGAAGCGATCGTCAATGCCTTCCGTATTGCCAAGGCGCCGCGACGTGGCGCCTGTTTCCTGAGCCTGCCTGTGGACGTCTCTCACGAACAAACGAGCTCAGAAATTATTAAAGTTGGAGAAATTGATTATTCGGGTCTTGCCGCAAAAGCGATTCTTGCCCGCGCGGCAGATATTATCACCAAGGCGAAAGCACCGGTATTACTTCTTGGTGAGGAAGCCTCGCAACCGGCCACAGCCAAAGCGATCCATGATCTTTTAACTGCCCATAAACTTCCCGTCGTGTCCACATTTCAGGCAGCGGGCGTTGTCTGCAAAGAATATCTCGACCTGTTCTTTGGCCGTGTTGGCCTGTTTAACAATCAACCCGGCGACAAGATTTTGCGGCAGGCAGATGTCGTTATTTCCATCGGATATGATCCCGTCGAATATGACCCCGAGATATGGAACAACGGCGATCGCAAGCATATTATCCATGTTGATCACATTATGTCCGACGTTCATCTCGCCTATCAGACGGATGTTGAGGTATTGGGCGGTGTCGCTGAAAATATTCGCGCACTGATCCCATTGCTGAGCGGCTTGCCGCCCATGGACCAGCACAAACCGGTCAGGACCGAATACCAGGATTATCTCTATAATCCAAAGTCGCTTGTCGATTGCAAAGGCAAAATCCATCCGCTCCGCTTCATTCATCAACTGCATGAGTATCTCGATGAAAATACGATTGTCGCCTGCGATATCGGGACGCATGGCATGTGGATGTCGCGTTATTTTCTAAGCCACGTCCCGCATCAGTTGCTCATCAGCAACGGCCAGCAAACGCTGGGCGTCGCCTTGCCTTGGGCGATGGCTGCGAAGCTCACGCACCCCGAAAAAACCGTTCTCGCGACTGTTGGCGACGGCGGCTTTCTATTCAGCGCGACGGAGCTTGAAACTGCCGTCAGGGAAAATCTCCATTTCATCCTGTTTGTCTGGGATAGCGGCGGCTATGACATGGTGATGGAACAGCAACTGATGAAGTATAAGCGCCGGTCCGGGGTTGACCTCGGGTATTATGACGTCGTCAAATTTGCGGAAGCGTTTGGCGCGAAAGGCTACCGCCTTGATGATTCCACGAAGTTCGATGTGATTATGAAACAGGCTTTGGCTGACGAAGGCCCTGTTCTTATTCATATGCCGGTTGACTATAGTGATAATCTGGAGCTTTTCCTTGCCACCGATCCCAACGCCGGACATTGACGTAAATCCATGAACCATCAGCTAAAAGCCCATATATCAAAAAGCCTTTGGAACGCCTTGCATGAAGAAATTGAGCGGACTGGTCATAGTCTGTCGCATGTCGTGAGGGATGCCTTGTCCTCTGCGCTTGGTCTGGAACATCATTCCCTCTTTCAGGTCTCGACCAGCGGCGCGCTAGTCAAAGGCGTCTATCAGGGCTGCATGACGGTTGGCGATCTTAAACGCCATGGAGATTTCGGCCTTGGAACGTATGACGGGCTTGACGGCGAACTGATCATGCTCGACGGTCATTGCTATCAGGCTGGTGCCGAAGGTGTGATACGGGAGGCGGAAGACCCCTGGTTTGTCCCGTTCGCGGCCATTACCCGTTTTGCCACTGATCAGTCAGCCGATATCGCCAATATCACTTCGTTTGAAGCGCTGAAAAAGCAGCTGGATGATCTGCGACTGTCCGAAAATATCTTTGTCGGTTTCCGTCTGGAGGGTGTTTTTGAGAAAATCGACCTACGCGCTGCCTGCAAGGCTGCTCCGGACGAGGACCTGGTAACGGCGACAAGCCACCAGAGCGAATTCAGTTTTGAGAATGTGACGGGTACGCTGGTCGGATTCTGGACGCCGCCCTATGCGAAGGCCCTTAATGTCGCAGGCTATCATCTCCACTTCGTGACATCGGATCACAAAATGGGCGGACATCTGCTGGATCTTAAAGCCGCTAAACTCTCGGCGTCCCTACATTTCGAGACGGATTTTCACATTGCCATCCCGGAGACGAAAACATTTCTGGAGGCTGACCTCCGGGATGATCCGTCCAAGGCTCTGGATATTGCCGAAAGCGGTTCTGCGCGAAATCGGTGAGGTTCATTTAGACGGCAGTTTTCGCCAAGAAAATACCAAATCACAACGGATTTGCCACAAAACTGTAATTTGTAATCACTAAGACTCTGCTGACAAAAAGCCCGTTCTTACGGGGCCCAACATGTTCACAATTGGCAGGAGCCGAAAATGTCCGCAAGACATCCAGATGACATATCTTTTGACGAATTTGACGAAATCAATTTCTCGCGGTCGGGGGTGACCGCCTTCCAGAAAATTACGGATACGGTTCTGTCGCGGCGAGGGTTTCTTGGTAAAGGGATTGCCTACGGCACTACTGCCTTTGTCATGGGAACAACCTCGCTTTCCGGACTAACTGGATGCGCCTTTAATCCGGAAGGCTTTCGGCAAGTCGACGCCAACAACTTCGATACAATCACCGTCCCGAACGACCATAGCTGGCATGTCGTGAGCATGTGGGGCGAACCCCTTTGGTCGGAAAGCGCTGCCTTCGACCCCGTAACTCGCGGAACCGCAGCAAGCCAGGAACTCGCCGTCGGTGATAATAATGACGGCATGGCGCTATTTGAGAAAGACGGGAAATCTGTTCTCGTCTCCAACAATGAATATGTAAATCTCAAAATTATTTACGGTAACCGCGAGAGCAAAAAGCCGGAAAATGCAGACGATGTCCGCAAGGGAATGGCAGGTCATGGCATGACCGTCGCCGAGATTGCGGTAAAAGACGGAAATTGGGGTATTGTCAAGGACAGTCCCTTTAACCGCCGGATCACTGCCAATACACCCATGGAAATCAGCGGTCCTGCGCGCGGACATGATATGATGAAAACTGCTGCCGATCCAGCGGGTGTTCTGGCCCTCGGAACCTGGAACAACTGTGGCAATGGCCGCACGCCTTGGGGTACTTATCTAAGCTGCGAAGAGAATTTCAACGGTTATTTCTCCAGCAGCGATGACGCCTATAAGCCGTCCGAGGAATTAACGCGCTACGGCGTTGGCAATAAGGACTGGGGCTATGCCTGGGCAACTGTCGATGAGCGCTTCGATATCAGTAAAAACCCGAACGAGCCAAACCGCTTCGGATACGTCGTTGAGTTCGATCCACTTGATCCAACCTCAACCCTGAAAAAACGAACGGCTCTCGGCCGTTTCAAGCATGAGAATGCGGAACTCGTCGTCGCCGATAATGGCCAGGTCGTTGTCTATCTCGGTGACGACGAACGCGGAGAGTTTCTTTATAAATTTGTAAGCTCCGGTAAATATTCGAAGGTCGGCGATAACAGTAACCTGCTCGACGACGGCATACTGTATGTCGCCAAATTCAATGACGACATGCACGGGGAATGGCTTGCGCTAACGCCTGAAACCACGGGCATGAAATCGCAGGCGGAAATCAGTATTTTAACTCGGCAAGCGGGTTCAAAAGTCGGCGCAACGACCATGGACAGGCCGGAATGGGTGGCGGTTCACCCGAATAAGGCCGAAGTTTATGTTGCACTCACCAACAACAAGAACCGCGGCAAAAAACCAAACGCGGGCGGCGACGAAACACCGGTCGGCGGACCGAACCCGCGCGCTGCAAATCATTATGGCCAGATAGTTCGTTGGCGGCCCGATAAGGGAGATCATACTGCAACCGGATTCGAATGGGACCTTTTTGTCATTGCCGGCAACCCGACCGTCCATAACGATGCCTATGGCGGGTCGAAGAACGTAAACTCTGGCAACATGTTCAATTCACCGGATGGGCTTTTTTTCGATGAGAACGGATATCTCTGGATCCAGACAGATGGCAATTACTCCGATAAGGGTGATTTTGCCGGGATGGGAAATAACCAGATGCTGCTAGGCGATCCAGAAACCGGCGAGATAAAACGTTTCCTTGTCGGACCCAAGGAATGCGAAATCACGGGGTATGCATGGAGCGCGGATCGGAAAACCCTATTCGTCGGCATCCAGCATCCGGGCGAAAAGGGGAACAGCCACTATCCCGGAGGCGGACAATCGGTTCCCCGCTCAACCATCATTGGAATCAACCGAAAAGATGGAGGCGCCATCAGCTAACGGACACCAAATCTTTAGGATGCAGGGGAAGCAATTTGCTTCTCCTGTTTTTTTGGGCAAATTTGCATTGAAGACAAAACCGGTCTATGGATGGCGACGATCATCAATTAGGGTCCGGATCGATGTCTGATCATATAAACGACAAGATGAGCCAAAAGAAAAAGCAGCAAGCCGAAAAAGCCGAGCGGTTGGCGGAAGCATTACGCGCCAATCTTCGCAAGCGAAAAAATCTTCAACGTAGCCGCGAAGAGGCGGCGCCGGACGCGATTAAAAACCGTAATCGCCTGGGCGACTAGTTTCTCCCGTATTTGGCCTTGGCCCGCTCCCGTTCAGACTGTAGTATGCCGGTCCCAAACAGGCTTTTTAGCGGAGAGTTACAGTATGTCCATTCTATCGGATAAATGGATCCGGTCAGCAGCCCGGGAAACCGGGATGATTGAACCATTTGTGGAAAGTCAAAAGCGGGAGGGAACCATTTCCTATGGCCTGTCGTCCTACGGCTATGATGCACGGGTTTCCGATGAATTCAAGATTTTCACGAATATCGATTCGGCCACCGTTGACCCCAAGGCCTTCTCCAACGATAGTTTTGTCGACCGAAAGACCAATGTTTGCGTCATTCCGCCAAATTCTTTCGTGCTGGCCCGCACCGTCGAATATTTCCGCATTCCGCGCGATGTGCTTGTCATTTGCCTCGGTAAATCGACCTATGCCCGCTGCGGTATTATCGTCAATGTGACGCCGTTGGAGCCGGAATGGGAAGGACATGTCACCCTCGAATTTTCCAATACCACCCCACTTCCTGCGAAGATTTACGCAAATGAAGGCGCCTGCCAGTTTCTCTTCCTCAAAGGCAACGAACCCTGTGAGGTCTCCTATAAGGATCGCGCCGGTAAGTATATGGGACAGGAAGGCGTGACCTTGCCAAGGCTTTAGTGTCTGGGAATGTCTGGATATCGTCGGTTCAAAATGCGCCACTTTCTGATCCTGCGGGATGAATTTAGGCGCCAATTGTGGCATTTTCTTTCCCTTCACCCCAAAAATGCGATAAAAAGCCCCTCTTTTAACAACTTTTCGTGACCAGCTTTTCCCGTGGTGGCCGATTTTACCGCCGGAATGAAACAGGGTAATTTAGATGGATAGTATTCGAATTAGAGGCGGCAAACCTCTTAACGGCAAAATTGAAATCAGTGGCGCCAAAAATGCCGCTTTGCCGCTTATGGTTGCAAGTCTTCTTACGGAAGAAACACTCACGCTTTCGAACCTGCCCCATGTCGCAGACATTTCCACGCTGATCAGCTTGCTGTGCCAGCATGGCGCAACGGCGGAGATGAATGGCCAGAGTGTGTCCGATGGCTGCAGTGATGGCCGTTCGCTCTCGATTACCGCGGACAGGATAACGAGTACCGAGGCCCCTTACGATATTGTCCGCAAGATGCGCGCAGGCGCACTCGTAATGGGCCCTCTGCTAGCCCGTATCGGCAAGGCCCGCGTATCCCTGCCCGGTGGGTGCGCCATCGGGACGCGCCCCATGAATTTGCACGTGAGCGGACTGGAGCAGATGGGCGCTGAAATCAAGATTGTTGGCGGATATATGGAAGCCGAAGCGCCCGCTGGACTTACCAGCGCGGAAATCCGTTTTGAAACGGTTTCCGTTGGAGCAACCGAAAATCTCCTGATGGCCGCCACTCTCGCGAAAGGAACAACGGTTCTCGAGAACGCCGCGAAAGAGCCGGAGATTATTGACCTCATTCAACTTCTCCGTCAGATGGGGGCGGATATCGAAGGCGACGGAACCGAAAGACTTGTTATACGTGGAGTCGATAAACTTCATGGCGCCCGGTATCGCGTCATGCCTGATCGCATCGAGACCGGGACCTATGCCATTGCCGCCGTCATCACTGGTGGCAAGATAGAGCTGACAAACACCCGCGCTGAGCTGATCCGTTCTGTCCTAGATATCCTGGTTGAGGCCGGAGCCGACGTCGTGGAGACGGAAAATGGCTTGGTAATTTCACGAAGCGCGGCCAGAATTAACGGCGTCGATATCATGACGCTCCCCTATCCGGGCTATCCGACGGACATGCAGGCGCAGATGATGGCGCTCATGACGATCGCCGATGGGGCCGCAATGATTACCGAGACAATTTTTGAAAACAGATTCATGCATGTTCCAGAATTGGCCCGGCTCGGCGCCAATATCACCGTACATGGCCATTCCGCTCTTGTACGGGGCGTGCAGAAGCTGGTTGGCGCTCCGGTCATGGCAACGGATCTCAGAGCATCTGTCTCTCTGGTGCTTGCAGGCTTGGCAGCGGAGGGAGAAACCGTTATCAATCGTGTCTATCATCTGGATCGCGGATATGAGCGGCTGGAGGAGAAACTGGCGGCTTGTGGCGCGGATATCGAGCGCATCGTTGCGAGCTGACGTTAAAATCATGCTATAGGACAGGACATATGCCCAAGGGCTTAAAACTATTCGCCGCCGAGATTGACGATATGGAGGTCTTGTCCGCCGCGTGCGAGGGCATGATCAGCAGCCCCGGGGAAATGAGTTTCCTCAAATCGCCACGTGCTTTTACCATCATGGGGTCGCGGTTCAAATGGGAGGACGCCCCTAAACGGCCGTCCGAGGGCGAACCTTGGTTTCGCATCCGCTCAGGCATTTATTTTGGAGATATCCTTGCTGTCAAGACCGCCGGGATATCACAAAAGAAGCCGACGGAAGCTCTCGAACTGCTGAGCATTTCGACACAAGTCGGTGAGGATGCGGAAGCGGAAATGCGACTTAATTTTGCCGGCGGCGGGACTATTCGTCTTATGGCGGAATGCATAAATGTTACCCTGACCGATACTGGCGATGCATGGACAACCGAACTCAAACCCGCCCACGAGAATGAGATAAAGCCGGATCGGGAAATTTGAGAAATATGGAGCGATTAAGTGCCGTCGAGTGAAGAGTTAGTTATCGCCCTGCCGAAGGGACGAATTCTAAAAGAAGTAATGCCGCTCATACGCGCCGCCGGGATCGAACCGGAGGCCGCGTTTGATAATCCCGAAAGCCGCCTGTTGCAATTTCGCACCAATCATCCGAATATATCGATTATACGTGTCCGTTCCTTCGATGTCGCAACTTTCGTCGCCTTCGGTGCGGCCCAGCTCGGGGTCGCCGGGAATGACGTATTGCTGGAATTCGATTATCCGGAAATATACGCTCCCGTCGATCTCGATATCGGGCATTGCCACATAGCCGTGGCTCAGCCCACGGATATGGAGGATGACCGGGACCCAAACCGTTGGAGCCATATTCGGATTGCGACAAAATATCCCAATCTCACCCATAAATTTTTTGCAGCAGCGGGCATCCAGGCAGAATGTATCAAGCTATCCGGCGCCATGGAACTCGCGCCGGGGCTCGGCCTCTGCCGCCGGATCGTCGATCTCGTGTCATCGGGAGAGACCCTGCGAGCGAATGGGCTGGTGGAAGTTGAGAAAATTCTCGATATTACCTCCCGTCTCGTTGTCAATCGTGCAGCCTTGAAAACGCGCTCTGTCGAGCTGAACGGCTGGATCGAAAAATTCCGGGAGGTCGTCAATGCCGGTACGGCTTAACAGTCAAGACGTCGGTTTCGAGGCGGCTTTCACGGCCCTGCTCAATCAGAAGCGGGATACGGACAAGGATGTCAGCGCCATCGCCGCGGATATCCTTGCAGATGTCCGGGAGCGTGGCGATGCCGCCGTTCTCGATTATACCAACAAATTTGACCGGGTTTCGCTGAAAGATGCCGGAGCATTCCGTCTTACATCCGAGGAAATAGTTAGCGCGATTTCAGCGTGTGATAAACCGACCCTGCAGGCTCTTAAAACCGCTGCGGACCGCATCGAGGCCTACCACAGGCAACAGATGCCAGAGAATCATTTCTACAAGGATAAGGACGGGGTCGAGCTTGGCTATCGCTGGACAGCGATTGAAAAAGTCGGGCTTTATGTCCCGGGCGGCCGCGCGACCTATCCATCATCGGTGCTGATGAATGCGATACCGGCCAAGGTCGCGGGGGCCACACGCCTCGTCATGGTTGTCCCGATGCCGGAAGGTGTCATTAATCCGCTGGTGCTGGCGGCGGCGGATCTCTGCGGCGTCAGTGAAATCTACAGGATCGGTGGCGCGCAAGCCATTGGCGCCCTCGCCTATGGCACAGAAACGATTGCTCCGGTTGATAAAATCGTGGGTCCGGGAAATGCCTATGTCGCCAGCGCGAAGAAGCAGGTTTTTGGAACCGTCGGCATTGATATGATCGCCGGCCCTTCGGAAATTCTCGTCGTTGCCGATGCCCAGAATGATCCTGCATGGATTGCCGCCGATCTATTAAGCCAGGCAGAGCATGACCCGGTCGCGCAGAGCATCCTGATTACCGATGACGCCAAATTTGCGGGCGAAGTCGAGCGGGCCGTCGAGCAGCATCTCACTGTGCTGGAAAGGCGGGAAATCGCCTCTGCCAGCTGGAAAGATTATGGCGCGGTTATTCTGGTTCAAAGTTTGGATGACGCGGCGCCACTTGTCGATAGGATTGCACCGGAACATCTTGAGCTTTGCGTTGATGACCCGGATGCCCTGGCCTCTAAAATCCGTCATGCAGGCGCCATCTTCCTTGGCCGCTATAGCCCGGAAGCCATCGGCGACTATGTGGCGGGCCCGAACCATGTGCTGCCGACATCACGAACCGCTCGTTTTTCCTCCGGCCTGTCAACGCTCGATTTTGTCAAACGGACATCGCTTCTGAAACTGGATGCGCAAAGCCTCCGGCGCATAGGCCCGGCGGCAATCGCCCTTGCCGAGGCTGAGGGACTGGGCGCCCATGCGTTGTCCGTTTCCATAAGACTGAACTGAAAACCAGCGCCAAAAGGAGTTGCAATAGTCACAATGTCCAACAATCAGCATATCGCGAAAATTGCGCTCGACGAAAAAACCGTCATCCGTCGCAATGCCGATATTGAGCATGAACGCAAAGTAGCTATCTTCGACATTCTGGACCAGAATTCCTTCATAGTGAGTGGGTTTGAAAATGATGGCCCCTACTCCCTGCATCTTGGCATTGAAGACAACCGCCTGATTTTTGATGTCAGAACCGAAGATGATCAGACAGAACTGGTGCGCATTCCGCTGCCCGTCATTTCATTCCGGCGCATTATCAAGGACTATTTTCACGTCTGCGAAAGTTATTTTGACGCGATTAAATCGGCGTCCCCGTCTAAAATCGAGGCAATCGACATGGGACGCAGGGGTCTTCACAATGAAGGCTCGGAATTGCTGAAAGAACGCCTGAAAGATAAAGCCGAAACCGATTTCGATACTGCCCGTCGGCTTTTCACCCTTATGTGCATCCTCCATATACGGGGATAGGCATGAACACCTGGCGATTAATCTCCGGCCTAGTCTGGTTATCAGGCATTGGTCGTTCATGAGCGAACTTTCCTACACCGATGAACTGCCGGGCAGCGTGCTCTTTGCCTGCACCCATAATAGCATCCGTTCAGTTATGGCCGAGAACATCATGAAAAGCCTGTATGGTCACGCCGTTTTTGTGGACAGTGTCGGCGTCATGGCAAAGGATGTGGACGGCTTCGCCGTTGAAGTCCTTGATGAAATCGGCCTTGATGCATCAAAGCATGTCGCGAAGAATTTCGAGGATCTTGAAGACAACTCCTTTGATCTGATTATTTCTCTCTCGCCCGAAGCGCATCACAAGGCCGAAGAGCTCACCCGCACGACAGCGACGGAAACGGAATTCTGGAATACCATTGATCCCTCTCACACGGAAGGAAACCGGGAGATGCAGCTCAATGCATTTCGCCACGTCCGTGATGATCTGTACGAGAAAATAAAAGCGAGATTCAGGATAGGTCCAGCCCCGAAAGTCTGAGAAAACTGACTCATTTCTGTGGCGAATTCGCCTGTTTTAACACCGCTTTTTGCTTTCTTTAGGCTAAACTAAAGGAAAAGCTTGCTTTTTTAGCGTTGTCCCCCTTATTTTGCAACATTCTGAAGCAACTGGAATAGGAATTTATGGCTAAAGAAGAACTATTGGAATTTGAAGGAACGGTAACGGAATTGCTGCCTAATGCAATGTTCCGTGTCGTACTTGAAAATGACCACGAAGTGCTTGCCCATACGGCCGGCAAAATGCGTAAGCATCGCATTCGCGTGCTGGCGGGCGATAAAGTCACCGTCGAAATGACACCTTATGATCTGACAAAAGGCCGGATTACCTTCCGCTATAAGTAAGGTATCCTTCCATGGGTGACCGAACCGACTTCCCGAAGACAGCTCGCGTTGCGGCTGCGCGGAACGCAAAATCAAACCTTTCGTCAGCCCAGAACCCTCCTCTCATACTTGCCTCCGCCTCACCGCGGCGACTGGCCCTTCTCAAGCAAATCGGCATTACGCCTGAGAGAGTCGACCCGGCCGATATTGACGAAGCAACGAACGCCGGTGAACTTCCGCGTGATCTTGCCTTGCGCCTTGCACGGGAAAAGGCGGTTGCAGTATCGCCCCGCCATGCCGGCGCGTTCCTGCTTTCCGCCGATACCGTCGTTGCCGTCGGTCGCCGGGCACTTGGCAAAGCGGATACTAACGCCGACGCCCTCTCCTTTCTGAAATTGCTCTCCGGCCGGCGGCATCAGGTCCACACCGGCATCACGCTGATAACCCCCAAGGGCAAAATAATATCCCGGGTCGTCTCCACTGCCGTCATTTTCAAGCCGCTGGATATGCATGAAATCCGCGCCTATCTTAAATCCGGCGAATGGCATGGAAAAGCCGGTGGATATGCCGTTCAGGGCCGTGCCGCTTTATTCGTGCGCAACATCCAGGGTTCTTACAGCAACGTCGTGGGCCTGCCGCTTTTCGAAGTCGGCAACCTTCTGAGCGGCAACGGCTTTGATGTATGGAAGGACTGATGGAGCAGATCCTGCTCATCGAAGAGGGGCTGTTTGAAACCCGCGCCGCGTTGATGCAGGATGAGAAACTGGTTGAGCTGCAAATTGAGCGACCTGAGGATATCTCGCTGATCGGTACTTTTTACACGGGACGTATCACCAAGCTGTTACCGGATATGGATATTGCTTTCGTGGATTTGGGATCCGGCGAGACCGGCTTTCTGCAAGCTCGGGATATTTCGGCCAAGGCCGGGAAAATAAACGCGACCGTCCATGAAGGCGAGAAGCTGCTGGTGCAGGTGATCAAGGACAAAACCGGCGACAAGACGGTTCAGCTTGGCTGCCGCTTCAGTCTTGCAAGCTCGAACCTTATCTATCGCCCAAAGAGCCAAGGCGTGATCCTTTCAAAACATATCCAGGGCGAAGCCGTAAGAGCGAACCTTATGGCTTTTGCAGACGGAATCGGCGATGCCGGGGGCCTCACTATCCGCACATCGGCAAAAATCGCGTCAAAGGATGATCTTGAGGCGGAACTGCAATATCTCTTAAAGGAATGGTCTGATATCTCGGCGGAGTATTTAAAAAGCGAGAAGCCCGGCCCGCTTGGAAAAGTACAAACACCCCTTACCCGCATATTACAGGGCCAACAGCTTGCGCAAGGGGCAGCAATTATTGTCAACAGCGCCCGTGTGATGAATGAAGCGAAGAATTTTCTCCAGAGTGTGTCACCGTCTGCCCTTGATAATTTGGAGTACTGGGACAAGCAGACACCGCTTTTTGAGGCAAGCGGCGCCGAGGAGCAACTGGAGCAGGCACGAAAAATCCGCATCCACCTGAAGTCCGGCGCCAGCATTACCTTTGAACAAACCGAAGCAATGGTGGTCATCGATGTCAATTCGGCCTCTCTCACATCATCATCGGGAACCAGATCCGTAGAGTTTATGACCAACCTGAAGGCAGTAGGCGAAATCTGCCGCCAAATACGGCTCAGAAATTACAGCGGCATTATTGTCATTGATTTCATTCAGATGAGCGGCAAGGGCGACGTCCAGAACCTAAGCCGGGTCATGCAGAAGGCGTTCGATGAGGATCCCGTTCCGACGCGTCTAATTGGCATGACGGAACTCGGATTGATGCAGGTTACACGCAAACGGGTCCGAAGATCGCTGGACGAATTGATGCTGACCCCTTGCTCCGCCTGTGACGGACGCGGCGCGGTTGATGGTGAAACGACCGTTCTCTCAAACGTCACTCGCGCGCTCGAAAACGAAATCCGGTTTTCCCATGGTGCAACACTGGTAGTCGAGGCCGGCGACTTGCTTGCAAAAAGGCTTGAAAGTCATAAAAATATCCTGGAGACGCATCTGGCGAGACCGCTCCAGATTATTGCCAATCGCCAGATGTCCGCTCTTGACTATAAAATAGGCTAATCTCAATGAATGATAAAAAAACACCGAAGAAGGCCTGCCTGCAATGCGGTAAGCCGGTCGTGGATGAATATCGCCCATTTTGCTCGGCCCGATGCAAGCAGTTGGATCTTGGAAAATGGTTTAACGAGAGCTATGTCGTTCCTGGCGAGGAAACCATCCCCGCCAATGATGAAGAAGGTGAATAGATCTTAGCTTTGGTCCGGGATCATTCCAGAGGCTCCCGAACCCGGCGAAACCTGAAATCACAGCGCCCGTCCCCTTTCATGCAAGTCTTCTCCCGCTTCAGTTCCAGTCCAATCCCCTGCGCGAGAGCGAAGTCGCAGTTGCAGATCAGCAGGGGGCCCAAATCGCGGGCATTCAGTTTCTCCGCCAGTTGAACGTAACCGCATTTGGTCACATCGATATGAAGCTCCTCGTTGTCGCGTTTTAATACTTCAAACTCGAAATCAACACCAATACCGAACGAGGCGAACTCTGCCTCGAGCGCGGAAATTGCCATCGGGCGATCGAGTGGCCGTTCCTTTGACAGGTGAAGGTTATTTTCATCCAACGCGTCCCGAACCAGAACATGGGCGGCCTCCCTGCCCAATTCCCGTTCCATGGCGCGGACCAGGGGGATTTGGGATTCCACTGTAAGCTTGATCCGTTGATAGGGAGTGATATTTATCTCACCCGTCATTGTCGGGCCTCATCATCCTAGCTGCTCATTATACTGTAAGATTACCAAATTTCGCCTTCATGTGGAAAAGTCGCGGTAACTTTACCAACATACTAATGCTATTTGCATATTGGGAATACAAAATAGATATTGTGTATTCACGCTATTTCTGACGAAATAGACTTACGATTAATAATGGATTTAGTACTTTTCCCCGTCAGCATGTCCATCCTGAAATACGAGATATGGGAGCTTATCAATGACTATTAAACTTGCGGGCCGCGGCATTCTGACAGGACTTGCCCTTGTCGGCATAATGGCAGTTTCAACGACGGTGCGGGCGGAAGAAAATGATCTCCTGAACGCGACCCTTTGGACACAAACTGCCGTGGAATTCAAAGCGAACGCCATGGCCGCTTACAAACTGGCTGAAGTGATGCTGGACCGATCCCTGGCGGATAAAAACTCCACTGCCGCAACAGAGCAGGGAGACAGCTATCAGGACAAACCGCCCGCTGTAATCCTTGATATCGACGAAACCATTCTGGACAACACCTCCTATGAGGCTTGGCTGATCAAATCGAATACCGGATATAGCTCAAAGACCTGGGCACCGTTTGTTATGGGGGCAACGTCCATGCCGATCGCTGGTTCAAAAGAATTTATCGACTACGCCAAATCGAAGGGGGTGGAGGTTTTCTATATTTCCAACCGCAAAGCCCCCGAAGAAGAGGGAACGAGAAAGAATCTCGTTGATCTGGGATATTACGTGAATGACAAGATTGATACGGTGCTTTTGCGCGGAGAAAAGGAAGAATGGGGCTCAAATAAAAGTACCAGGCGCACGCATGTCGCAAAAGACTATCGCATTGTCCTGATGGTCGGCGATAATCTCGGCGACTTTGTTGAAGCCAGGGATGCCACTGTTGCAGATCGTGAAGCGCTGCTTGATACCTATAAGGATTTCTGGAGCACGAAATGGATCACGATCGCCAATCCCATGTATGGCTCCTGGGAGGCCGCGACATTCAGCTATAACTTTAAACTCCCGAATGAGGAAAAGCGGCAGATGAAACTGGACGCCATGCAATATTGGCAACCCAAAGAATAATCTTTTCGCTTTTAATCACGACGAATCCCGGCCTAAATGGCCGGGATTTCTGTATTAGCGGCACCGCACAATTGAAACAGATCGGTAAGCCATTTAATTCGGCGAACCCTGCGCCGGATCGGGTGAAGAAGGCCCTGATTTCATGATGAAAATCCGCGCGACGCCTTTTCTGCATTTTTAGATCAACAACTCTGGACAGCCCGGATTATTTCTTTTATAAACCTGCTTCCTCGCCCGCGCGGCAAAGCGTGCATCGCGACAAGCCCAGGTAGCTCAGTTGGTAGAGCAGCGGACTGAAAATCCGCGTGTCGGTGGTTCGAATCCGCCCCTGGGCACCATTTTTTCGCGTGTCCATTCTAGGCAGTCGGCTTAAGCCTCCAGATTGAACTGCAACGTTTAACGTGAATATTCGACATCTTGATCCGGATCGGGCATCAATCGATCAAGGACGACACTTGCGACCATGTCTCCAATGACGTTGACCGATGTCCTGCACATGTCAATAATCCGATCTACACCCATTATCAGCGCGATTCCCGCAGCCGGAATTCCAACACTTTCCAGAATTGTCGCCAAAATGACGATCCCTACTCCTGGCGTGCCCGGCGAACCAATCGATGCGCCCGTCGCCATAACGATTACAAGAACCATACCGGAAAGACCTATCTCTACTTCAAAAACCTGCGCGAGGAAAAGTGTTGCTACACCCTGATAGAGGGCTGTTCCGCCCATATTGATTGTCGTCCCCAACGGAATCACGAAACGGGATATTCCAGTTCTGACATCCAGCTTTTCCTCTGTTGTACTTAACGTAAGCGGCATGACCGCGGCAGAGCTGGACGTAGACAATGCCAACAGCACAACTTCTTTAGAATTTACCATAAAAGTAAGGGGATTTTTTTGACCAACAATCAATAAAATCGCCAGATAGACTAAGAGCAATGCAAGCAAACCGGCAAGAACCGTTGCCACATACACGGCTGTTGCCAAAAGCGTTGAGATACCAACGCGCGCACTTATGCTGGCAATCAGCCCAAACACTGCATAGGGAACAAACTTAAGAACCCAACCGATAATAACCATACAGACGGACTGAATTGATCCAAGCAGGTCGAGTATTGGCTTACGTTGGCTTGATGGCATGGCCACGAGCGCAACGCCGATAATGACGGCGCTGATTACCGTTTGCAACATATTGCCGCTGACAAAAGTTGCCAATGGGTCTTTGGGAAACAACCCCGTTAATAGTCCTGGTAGCTCCTTCAAAGACGGGAGACCGACTTTGCCAGTTGTCTCTAGATAGAATGTTGTTTCTGGAATTATCGACTTCAGATGTGCGCTGTCTATATAGACCCCGGGCTCAATGATGAAGGCAAAAGCAATACCAATGATCACGGCAATTATAGTAGTAAAAACAAAAAACAATATAGCGGCTATCCCCAACCGACCAATATTTTCTGTGGCCTCTCCCGCAGCAATTCCTCGAATAACCGATGCCACAATGAGGGGGATAATAATAAACTGGATTGCAAGCAGAAATACCCTGCCGGGCAATGCCACCCATCCGGCAATCGTTTCAGCGGTATCCATATCAAAAAGCCCGGTTGCTGGGCCAATCAACACACCGAAGCCGACCCCCAGGATCATCGCGATAATTACCTGAAGCCAAAGCCTACCACTGATCAAGCTCGTGAGATTATCTTTTAAACCGATTAACGATCGTGAAACCACCATGCTGTCCTATCCGATGTTCTTTCATAGTATAACTGGTAAAAAGAAGAGTGTCAGGGCAGCGTCAGAGAAAACGAGC
The DNA here is from genome assembly GCA_021741195.1 of Sneathiella sp. Classification (GTDB taxonomy): domain Bacteria; phylum Pseudomonadota; class Alphaproteobacteria; order Sneathiellales; family Sneathiellaceae; genus Sneathiella. The sequence continues at coordinate 20,138 of JAIOYL010000018.1, forward strand.
TTTGTGCGTAAAACGCCGGCAAGGCTATCCAGACGGTGAGTTGACGCCAATCGTCTAGAGTATCGTCATAATAGAATCTGAATTGTTATTAGCTTGGTGTGAGTTTAGCTTATCTTGCACTATGAATTTAAGACGTTCATCCATCTTGTTACACTCCTTCCACGGCATCCTGCTTCTCCTGCAAAATGCCAAAAGTGTTACCTATCTGTCCGGCAAAACCTGTTACCTATCTCTCAGGCAACACATGATCAACAGCGTACTTCTAAACGAAACTGAGATATTAGGCGTGTCGACGCGTCATCAGTCTGTCGGTGGTTCGTTGCCGCCCCTGGGCACCATTTTTTAATGGTTCATACCGGACACACAGGTTACATATTATACCTGAGACATGGGTAACACTTTTGGCCCGAAAGAGTTATGAAGCGGTTCCAGTCTGCGGGTTTCATCATCGAAATATCCTAGATCATATTCCATAAAAGATACCAGCCAGATTTTATCATCGTTTTCCGGAGTTGAGGTTTCTCGATAGAGGTTTGTTGCTTCCGGTGACATGTTGGCTGTAAGTGCAACAGCCGTCCATGTAAGGCACAGAGATTCTGAACATAGAAGCTGGCCATTTTAAAGCAAAGTGAACAACATCTGAGACGAGAACCGGTACTCGGGGACGGCATCGCTTACTCGTTGCTCGTATCCGAACGAGAAAGTCCACCTTGCTTGGTTGGTGGAGAATGCTGGGTGCTAAATCCTCCGGACAAAGTTTCCAACGTACTTAGAACTCTCATCAGTAGCGATGGCTCACCGCCCACCATGCCTTCTTCCTCGGCCACTTCAAGCTCGCTGGCATCATACTCCCAACGACGTAGAATTTCGATCTTTGTCTCCTTAGACAAATCCGTATGCTCCGCTACCTCCTCTGGGCTTTCGAACACTGAGCTTGGGTCGAGCTTGGCCTTATCTATGTCAATTGGGCACTTTGTCATGTCGTCACACTCCATTTTTGATGCGTTGCTCAATGTCCATGCGTTAGATGACAATGCCACATTATTGAACGCTAGACTGCATATCGAAGGATCGCCGCAAAATCTCCCTTGCCGGGGAGTTCGGCTTTTCTAACGCCGAGAACGCGGGCCCCGCTTGCCAATGCTCGACCAGCTATTTCATCGACCACGCCGTAATTGGTGGCATCTTCCTTTTCTGTCACGGTTACCGCACCTGTCAGCTCGTCCACAACCCCCGGAATAACCGCGTCGATGTCCACAAGAAGCGTTTCGATCGCACCGTATGTCGCCGCTCGCGCGCCATCCGCAAGATCGCAAGTGGCGCGGCCGTCGCCCGCACGCGCCGTATAGAGAGCCCTCAGCGCCGAGAGCTCTGTTGCATTTGCGGCATCAAGCGCACGTCGCGCCGCATCAGCCAAGTCCGCAACGCTAATCCGGTCAGGGCTGTCTTCGATCCCGTCCGGGAGCAGATGTGGATAGCTATTGACAGCGCGATAAACTGACGCAAGCCGACCCGTTGCCGCCAGGATCAGCGGTACTTCCCGTCCGGCAAGCACAGGCCGCAGGGCCGCATCCACCTGGCGCGCATATTGGCGAAACCTGACGTTCTGTCCTTCGGAGCCCTGGATGCGGCCGCTCGGCGAGCGGTCATTCAGGGTGGACTTGCCGAGAGCGCTTGCCGCATCCTTCGGCAGACCCTCCACTTTGACCGTGGCCGCAGGCAGGTCAGCGTGAATTTCAACTAACCTCACAGCATTTTCCGAAAGAGCCAGGATGAAGGCCGAATTGGAGAATGTGATCGCGCGCAAAAGCGGCTTCAGGTGAAAGCGATCCGAGACCGCGACCATTGGCGAAAGGGCATTTGGCAACCTGAAAGTCCTCAGCATGTCCGCCGTGGCAAGGACCGCTAGACTATTGGCCTGAAGGCGCCAGAACGCATCATCGTCCGCCAGATCATCGAAGTGCTCCATCAAGGACGCAAGCCGACGCTTGTCGAATCCCGCGGCCTCGAGTTGTCCACGCGCCTGCTTCGCCAGATTTCCCAGTTCAATACGGCTGGTATCTGCTTGCTGGGTCAATGGAGTGGTCTTGAGGTAGATCGAGACACACGCATCGGTCCGGACGTTATTCAACGCCTTGAATTCGGGTCGGGTGGGAATATCGACGTAGAGCATTGTATTTTCCTTTTACTGCAATCTGGATCTCGATGAATAGATGATGCCTCCAGAGAGGTTTTCATGGTTTCTCGGTCGCTGTATTCCGCACAACTGCCGAGTTCCAATAATTGCCTATGTGTCCACAAGCCGTAACAGTCCCGACTCCTGGATAACAGAGTCAACACCAGGGCTGCGTCAGCGGTAAACGATCCCACCGTCGATGATTGGTGCCTGTCCGGTCATATAATCTGAATCCGGACCAGCCAGATACGAGACAAAAGCGGCCACATCGTCCGGTGTCTCAGCCCGGCCCAGTGCAATCCCTTCCACATACTTCTTGTAGGTCGCCCCTTTCGGCACACCGGTCAGTTTCGCAAAGCGTTCGTCAATCTCAACCCACATATCAGTTCCGACAATGCCCGGGCAGTAGGCATTGACAGTGATGCCGTCGCTGGCATACTCGAGTGCTGCAGCCTGAGTTAGGCCGCGGACTGCGAACTTGGTGGCAGAATACACTCCGAGCATGGCAAAGCCGTTATGACCGGCAACCGACGATGCATTAATAATTTTGCCCTTGTGTCCGCGAGCCTTGAATTTCTTGGCCGCAGCCTGGGTTCCCCAGAGCACGCCCTCGATATTCACTTTGAATATAGTTTCCACTTCCTGTGGCGTGACATCAGCTAGCGGCTGTACCTGAGCGATCCCGGCATTGTTGACCATAATGTCGAAGCCGCCCAGTTCCTTTTCGGCATGCTCAATCGCGGCATAGACTTGGTCGCGACTCGTTACATCTGCAACAAAAACCGTTGCCTTGCGGCCTAAGGCTTGCACTTCTTTGGCGACAGCATCCATTTTATCTTTCTTGAGATCGACAATAGCAATGTCCGCACCATCCTTCGCTAGCCTTAAGGCAATGGCCCGCCCAATTCCCTGACCGGCACCCGTGATCAACGCAACTTTAACTTTAGTATTCATCTTTCGTTCTCCTTTTGTCTTCGATCCGATGACTGGAGGTGCGGTTCTTCCAAGCGAGCGGATTAGATCGACTTTGGGCCTTCCCGAAGATCTGCGCGTTAATTTAGATCAGCAAGCCGGGGTGTTTTTTCGGAGAAGTAGCGATTGAGATAATCGATGTCAAAACCGGACAGTACATCGAGCCAGAACAGGCCGAGGATGATCACCTGATGGGCCTTGATCGCAATCAGTTCGCGCTCACGCAATTCCATGAAAGCGGGATTCACTGCTGCAGGCGGTTCCTCAGCATCTGCTCGGCCAGGGCTTCTTCAGCTCACGCACCTCATCGGAATTGGCAGCACGCGCCGTATCTCGAGCAAGTCGGCGCTTGCCCGCTTCCAGAAAGTCTTTCGACCATTTGTAGTAGATGCCCTGGGAGATGCCTTCCTTGCGGCAGAGCTCTACAATGCTGCCCTCACCGCGAAGGCCATCCAGCCCGGTCCGTCAATGCTTCGAGACCGCATTCATTGTAGCGTTTGATTATCTTGTAACCGGTGTTGCGCGAAATGCCGAACTCGCGGCACAGCACTGCCATCTTCTCGCCATCCAGTATTCGGCCAATGAATTTGATGCGTTCATCCATAATGTTACATTCCTTTCACGGCATCTCGCATTTCTCTCGCGATGGGCCAAAAGTGTAACCTGTGTTTCCAGAACAAACTGTTACCTATCTCTAGGGTAGGTCATATGTTTCCAATTTACTTGTTTACTAAGTTTCGGGGTCGGACTTTCCTTTAGCTTCGCTTCAGAATACGGCTAGCAAGAAACCCTATGAGTGAACTGAGGAATATCGAAATAGCCGGACGCTCTCCATCGAGACGTGATGCCGGATGAAAGAGATGGGTTGATGTAGCCGAGCCTTGCTCTACTCGCTTTTTCCTCGCCGTCCGGGCAGACTACGACCACCGGGGCTATCAGATGCGTCTTGACCCAAGCCGAGACCAGTTCCTGCGCTCGTCTTTCTGGTCGAACCACCCAAATCAAAGCCGGGTCGATCCACGGCAACAGGTTTAGACGAATGATCCGTTACTTTCCCTTTCGGTTTGCGCGGATCGTGCTGTTTTGTTTGGGCAGTTTTTGTATCTGATGCAACGGGTTGTTTCTTTACCATAATCTTGTCCTTCTTGGTTCGATAGTTCTCATAATGCGCGGCATGAGACCACTTAGTGACCGCCGGTTCGTATTGTGTCAGCGCCCTTGTGTTGGTTGAGCTTGCCAAGAGTGCTCTCCAGAGCACGCTGCAACTTATTGATCGCGCCCGAATATGCACTCTCAAGCGTAGCGGCCTTATCGCTTACCACTTCTGGTTGGCGGCCTTCCAAGCGTACTTCAATGAGACAGCGCTTGTCGGAATCTCCGGATTTGTCAGCGTTACTATCGCTGAGGTGCACCTCAATCCGGGTGATATGTTGGCTAAAGCGGTCCAGACGTTCGCGAATCTGGGCCGAAATTCTGGCAGACAACTTTTCCCCGCCGTCGATATTTTCGTCGGTGTTGATTTGAATTTGCATTGTTAATTCTTTCTGGCTAATCACCGCCCAGCGCGAAGGTGCGGCAACGGCGGAGGTTAATTGCGGAGCCTGACGCAGGTCAATGTGAAAGCAGTTCGACCTGCCCGCCACTGATAGAACTATAGCACCATTCAGGCCCCGCCCCTATTGGTAAAACTTTTTGATAGATTACAATGCCTCTACGTGGGCAGCTCCACGATCAACGATCGCATTCGCTAAGGGTTTGATAGATTGTTCCCCGTCAGCGCCTATGCTTTTCCTGCCGCCATATTCATCTTGTTTAAGGCAATTGCTAAAACAGAGCATGCTGCGCTTGCTCGCATCCTAACAATTTTCGCTGGATTTTTGACCTTCTTTTACATCAATACTGAAATACGACATTTCTTCGTCGGCGGTGACATTCGATTAAGCCCTATGAGTAATCCAGAATTTTATACTTACTCGCTTGTCTGGCTCATCATTGCCAGCGGCTTAATGTTTGTTGGTATTTGGCGTGATAGTCAATTGCTAAGCCAGAGTGCATTATTGCTATTGTTGGCGGCAGTTGGAAAGGTATTCGTTTTTGACATGTCCGCTCTCGACGGATTGCTACGCGCCATATCTTTTCTTGGATTAGGCGCTTGCCTTATCGGTATTGGCTTTCTGTATCAACGCTACGGGAAAAATGAAAGTACGGCGGAATGATTTGGGACTATTTCAATGTCACAACTGGCTTCGTTAGGGGGAAAGTATCTGAGATTGGATGATACAGAATTTTCGGTCATCTCATAAAAAATCCGACACGCTATTTCTAGACCTCGCCTGAGACATAGCCAAGTATAACCACAGACCTAATCAAATATCCTCATTCGGCATGACGACGTGCTATCTTTTTGCCCATGGTTCGAATCCGCCCCTGGGCACCATTTCTTCGGATCAACAACGCACTTCTAAACCAAATAAGATATTAGGCATGTCGACGCGTCGTCATTCTGTCGGTGGTTCGTTGTCGCCCCTGGGCACCGTTTTCCCCAAAATCAGCAGGATCGATGGGCTAATTCAAAACCGCGCTGTTTAGGCTTGTCATACAACGTGCTGGCTTTTGAACTGAAAGCTGGCGAAATGTCTGTATAATCGAATGGTCTGCACCTGACCCAGAACGAACAAAAGTACTGAGAGTTAGAATCAAATCTTCTCCATCGGAAATGCTGAGGTTCAAGAGGTTGGTCGGTGGAAGAACAATCGTCGCGAAAATTCCCATCTCCCTTTCCGACGAAGGGAGCAGTCTATGCTGAAATTCAGGCGACTGCGAAGTCTGCGGAAATTTGTCTCTAGTCAGTCATCTGTCCACAACCACTTCAACCATGAACGTCACCTAACCAATCGAATAACTTTCAAGCTTTAACGAAAAGTCGCACTGGCCGAGCGGCTCCAACTTAGTGCGGTATAATAGTGGCACCGTTGTGCCTTTTTACGCCATACGGAGACGATGTCGCATTTAGTCTGATGTTGTGGATGGCGCTTCGCCGCGTCATTTGATGTATCCTGTACGGGTACATATAACCTTTAACCGGAGCCACGATCATGGAGAAGATCACAACAATTGGACTTGATATAGCAAAGAATGTTTTTCAGCTTCACGGCATCGACGAGAATGGCGAGGTGGTTTTACGCAAATCCCTCCGACGGAGACAAGTGATAACATTCTTCAGTAATCTATCCCCTTGTTTGATCGGTATAGAGGCCTGCGCGACAGCTCACCACTGGGCCCGAACGCTTATGGCATCGGGCCATGACGTTCGGCTGATACCGCCTGTCTATGTAAAGCCGTACCTGCGTCGACAAAAGAACGATGCGGCTGATGCTGCGGCAATATGTGAAGCCGTTACACGACCTTCCATGAGGTTCGTCCCCGTAAAGAACGAAGAACAACAAGCAACACTGATGTTGCATAGTGCCCGGGAACTGCTGGTCTCGCAGCGGACCGCTTTGATCAATGCCGTGCGCGGACATTTTGCTGAATTTGGTATGGTTGTTTCTCAAGGGGCTCGCAATGTTCACCTCCTCATTACTATTATTCTTGAGGAGAACAATGATGACCTTAGCGCCAGTGCCCGCTCGGCACTTCTGCCTTTGGCGACAGCATTGCTCAATATAGACGCACAAATTAGCAAGCTGGGTAAAGCCATTCTCATCGCTCATCGCAGCAGTGATGTGAGTGTGCGCCTGGCGACCATCCCGGGTATTGGCCCGATCGTGGCGTCCAGTCTTTCAGCCAGTATTCCAGATGCCAGCCTGTTTAAAGGTGGTCGAGAATTTGCCGCTTATTTGGGCCTGGTTCCCCGGCAACACTCAACTGGCGGCAAGCCTCGTCTGGGCCGCATCACAAAGATGGGTAACCGGCGTTTGCGAAAGTTGCTTGTTATCGGCGCCCATTCAGCACTCTACAGCATCAAGTCGGGCAAAACTGATACTCCACTTGCCGTATGGGCTTTATCGCTTTTGGCTAAAAAGCCTTTCAAGCTCGTTGCCGTTGCTCTGGCTAACAAAATGGCACGTATCGCATGGGCGGTTATGATGCAAAACACAATATACCAGCCAACGCCCAAGGGGGTTGCTTCGAAAATGGCATAATTGAAAGTAATGAATAGAAATTGCCCTGTGGGCATTGACAATTGGCGGAGTGAGAAAGTGATGATGTGAAACAAAGGCGAAATGGAAATCGTCAGGACTGAAAAACCCGAGGTGCTGTCTTGCGCCACTCGAGCGCGATAGTCTGATAGGGATCAGTTCTAGCGAAAAACATCAGGGCCCGCGGTTGTCGGATAAAAGCCGCATTTAAAGGCCGGAGACATGACCGCATCCAGCCGCCGCAAAACATCACATTTTTACCTTGCCATAGGAGCGCCATCCAGACATGACAGCACCCCACAGAACTTGATCGGTGGTGCCACGAGGCGCGGTGGATGGGGTATGTGAATATCTGTCATTTGTGATACAACGGCTTCACAGAATGCAAACCCGTAGCAAAAGAAATTTGTACTGCGTGGATCTATATATTTGCGCTATCGTCAAAGCAACAAATCGCATCTTAGTGAACAGGAACCATGTCAGATGGTAACCCATCGCACGCAAAGACAACTCGCAGCGATCATATCTATCGATGTCGTCGGCTTTTCCCGGCTAATGGGTCTGGACGAAGAGGGCACGTTGGAGGCTCTTAAGCGCTTGCACAAAACTATAGTGTCACCACAAGTGGCTCACCATCAAGGGCGCATTGTGAAGCTGATGGGTGATGGTGCCATTATCATCTTTTCCAGCGTCGTCGATGCCGTTTCAGCCGGAATTGCAATTCAACAAGCAATGACTAATTTTAACGATGGAATTTCCTTTGAACATACCATTACCTTGCGCATTGGGATAAATCTGGGTGACATTATTCTGGAAGGCAAAGATATATACGGTGACGGCGTAAATGTCGCAGCCCGCATCCAAGAATTGTGTATCCCCGGCGGTATGGCACTCAGTGCTACCGCTTATGAGCACGTAAACGGCAAGGTGAACGCGGATTTTGTAGACGTAGGCGAACGGGTTTTGAAGAACATAGCCCGCAAGATACGTGTGTTTCGCTGGCCTGATACACAAACATCAGATACTGGTCAGCGGCTATCGTTACCCGACAAACCCTCCATTGTGGTGCTTCCATTTGACAACATGTCCAGCGATCCAGATCAAGAGTATTTTGCTGATGGTGTGGTCGAAAGTTTGACTGCTACCTTGTCTCGGATACGGTCATTCTTTGTGATCGCGCGCAATTCAGCTTTTGCATATAAAGGCCGCCATATGAATATCATCGATATTGGACGCGAATTGGGTGTTGGCTATCTGCTTGAAGGGTCGGTTCAGAGGGCTAGCGGTAAACTGCGGATCACCGTCCAGCTGATCGAGGCCACAACTGGCGCACATCTTTGGGCCGAAAAATATGATGGTGCAGACAGCGAACTTTTTGATCTTCAGGACCGGATAACCGAACAAGTTGCTGGTGCGTTGCAGCCTTCGATCCAAAAGGCAGAAATTGACCGTGCAACACGCAAGCGACCCCATGACATGGGCGCTTATGATTATGCCATGCGCGCGATCCGCCATGTCTGGATGCAAGAACAAGAAGAATCCGCCATTGCGCTGGAACTGCTCGAAAAATCGCTTGCGATTGACCCTGACTATCCTCTCGCGCTGGCGCTGTCGAGTTGGTGTTGGGCTCAGCATTCAGTTTACAACTGGACGGATGACATCGAAAGCGCAAAGACCCGCGCACTTCAACTGGCGGAGAAGGCGGCTGCTTTTTCGAGCGATGATCCATTAATCCTTTCGGTGCTAGGTGTTGTTCATACTTTTGCCCGTAATCACGGTACCGCACGCATCATGCTGGAACGCGCAATTACGCTCGACCCTAATTCCGCATGGGCTCTTAGCAGATTGGGTTGGCTCGAAGTTTACGCTGACCACCCCGAAGCCGCCTTTCAGCATTTCGAACACGCAATACGTCTCAGTCCACTTGATCCAATGAATTTCAATAATCTTGTCGGTATCGCCACCGCGCATCAGATTTCCGGCGACTATAGTGCGTCTGCTAATCTCTTCGAGCGTGCCCTGATGGAACGACCAAGTGCTTTTTGGATTTACCGTAATCTGGTCCCGGCTTTATTGGCGGCGGGCCGCCGCGAAGAAGCTGAGGCATCAAAGAAGATTATGCTGAAAGCATATCCAGCCATGACTGTGAAGCGGTTCAAAGATGCAATGGTCTTTTCTCCAAAAACTCTGGAAAGTATGGCTTTCTATCTTCGCAAATTAGGTATTCCCGAAGAATAAATAATGAATAAAAATGAATAGCGGTATTGTCAGAATAAACTGATTTGCTACGGTGGGCCGCCGATTTGGGCTGGTTTTCAAAATGGTTGTTGGCTATTTGCCAAGCAATACAAAGGATTTTGCCCAATCTGTAATAAGATTGGGTGAGTCAGAGCGCCCAATTTCGTTTAATCTGACAATACCTCCATGATCATTTCCAGACATCACCGAGGGGCGAAATCCAGATCAAGGGACATCAACCCCGCGCCACTTATTTACTGGAAGGTCGAGCATAACCAACACTGCAATTGATTCCGTTCCTGGCACAAAGTGGACTCTCCGACCATGTCGCCAGCACGTTCGCTTTGCCCCCCGAGAGCAGATGTTCCGGGTAAGGCTGGGGAATACCTCTTTCCAACCCGTTACTGACAATTGTGATGCTGGCGCGCTAACGTCGGTCTTGTGGCACTCGGGCCGATTTGCTAATGTGCCGCCATGTCTTTCCTCCTGCGCCATATCTCCCGCTACGCGGCACAAAAACTAGCCTCCGATCCTCGGGGTGAGGGAAAAGGCGGCCAGGGTCGCACGCGGCGTTGTCGACGAGGCCAGGCATATCGCCCGCGAGAAAGACAAGGCCCGGGCCGCCGGGCGGGCTCTCCGTCGCGCCATGAATAAGCTGCAGGGCGATCAATAGAATTCCGAACCGGTCACTTGTACCATCAGTCATAGAGATGCCATTTCATCAAACAGCCATAGTCGGTTATGTGCACTTTTGAGACCCGTTCAGGTCGGTGAGTTTATGCCCTCAGTTGTGCTGAAAGTGGAACCCATTTTCAATGTCAGGTTTGAAGGTGGCGCCTAGTCTACAAAGCCGACGAACACGGTTGCCTCTTCGATGCTTTTGCGTTCTGAAACCACAGCGTTAGCCGGGAAGGTTTCATCGGGCCAGCCGAGCGCGATGCTCTTCATGATGACCTGATCATCGGCAATGCCAGCGTGCTCGCGCACCACAGGGGATTGCATGATCCCCTGGCTGTTAATCACTGTGCCAAGCCCACGTGACCACGCAGCGTTCACCAGCGCCGTCGCAACAGCGCCGCAATCGAAGGGTGTATCGTCGCTGCCGGCCAGCTCGCGGTCATAAGTCACGATTACGCATACTGGCGCGTCAAATTGACGAAAGCCGCGCAACACCCAGTCCTGGCGCATATCCTTGTCCTCGCGGGCGATGCCCATGGCGGAAAACAGTTGCTTGGCGACACCGATCTGTCTGTCGCGATGCTTGCCGATGAAGGGCTCGCCAATACGGAATTCGCGGGAGTGGGGGACGCCCGCTATGTTACGCTCTGTATTGCCAGCGCGAATGCGGTCTAGCGGCTCACCCGTGATGATGTAGAAACTCCAAGGTTGGGTATTCATCGACGATGGAGCGCGCATCGCCAGGGCGATGATTTCTTCGATTAGCGCCCTTGGCACGGGGTCAGATTTATAGCCGCGGATACTGCGACGGTTAAGGATCACATCGTCAAAATTCATTGGTAGTCCTTGAGAAGGTTTGGATCTGTTTGATTTTGTTTGTTTTGCTACAAGTAACGGTTTTTGCAGCGGAAGGCAAACAATGACGTGGCGGTGGAAATTTGTGCCTCAATTCCAGGTTTCGATATAGATCTGTATATTGAAACCGATCGACTGTCCCTGTTCTCGATACTTTTGGGCCGTACAAGCATTCCACGCGAACTCGAGGCTGGCCGTCTGTTCATGAGCGGAGACGCACTAATTTTGGAAACGATGGACCGTTGGTTCTATCAGAGGACAGCAGAGGATCTAGCGGTGTAATGAAACTGGAAGAAATGGCGCAGGTGCCCGTTGTTGGCACACGTTGTTGGCACAAAAGAGACGAAGACCTGGCGTCAGTTTTTCGTCGGTACCCGACCCGATGCGGACATCTGGGCTTAGATGGCGAAACGGCAACTAAGAGGACAAAAAGACTAATGTCGTTATTGTGTGGTACCCAAATTACTCCACATCTATATGACGGAGAATGTGAACGCCACAATCAAGACAGTAAGCATGATGACGATAGGCTTCCATGGTGTCTCGACATCGGTTTGTTTTGCAACTCGATAAGTAATCGCAAATGCCGGAAAACCAACTGCCATGCCAACGATAAGCACAGTTACCTTGGCCCAAAGAAGGTTTGCTGAAACTCCAAACCATGAAAGGGACGCAATGCTGATAGCCACCGCAAGAAAGCTTGCACCCATCACTCGGTAAATAGCTGAAAATACAATTACTTGCTGTAAATCGAGTTCACTCTTGGGCACTCCCAGGATTTTCAGGTGGCAATCGACTGGGGCAGGTCTAAAACAATATTTCACCCCCATAAAGCAGAGTCCCAAGGCACCGATCAGGTTTAATATTACCGCAGTCATCAGCATTGTTTTTCTTCCGTAAATCGATGATTTATGATTAATGCACACCCTCCCAAACACGACAAGAAAATTCTCAAAAGGCCAACGCGGTCAATTATTTAGCCTCTGCTGCAGATTAGAACACCTTGCTAGGCTCAGGACCTATTAAATTTCTTGCATGATGTTTTGAAGGTTGATTCAATGGAGGCGCCGAAGGAGGTGCTGCCTATGAGTGAGTTATTGATGTTGAGCGAGGCGCAGATGCGGCGTCTAACGCCTTATTTTCCG
>JAIOYL010000019.1 GCA_021741195.1 Sneathiella sp.
AATCTCACTGATTCCGCAGCGCCGTTCACGTCAATCTCCGCCCGGGAAGGTGGGCCCGAAAGCGCCGTATCCACCTTCTCCGCCAGGCGCGCCGGTGTCAAACCTTCTTCATCGGCTATCTGTAACACACCTTTTTCGGCTAGTAGTCTCGCCCTGAGGGTCTGCTCGGTCTCGAGGCCACCGGCATAGGGCACGATGACTGCCCGGCATTTCGCATGGAGAACTTCCATAACCGTATTATAGCCGCCCTGGCTGATGGAAAGCGCACAGTTCATCAGCAATGTCGTGAAATCTGCCCTCGCCCGCTCAATAATAACACCCGCCGGAGCAAGCGCGGAAAGCTCCTCGAATTTCTCGGCCTCTACCGTCGCGCCCACCATCATACGCCATGTCCGGTCTTGGGCGCCGGTAAGTTCGCGCGCCTGCATTGCGGTCTTGAGAAGGTTGGTTCCGACCGCTCCACCGCCGCTGGAAACGATAACTTCTCCGGCACCGGGCGCACCGGTTCCACCCTTGACGCCGCTGTGATCGACAACATAGCCGGTATAGCAGATCCTGTCCGCAATACGCGCCGTATGAGGAAAAGTCTTGCCCAGCGAGATCAGCTCCGGATCACCATGCACCATGACATGATCGAAATATCTCTCGACCAGTTCCAGCATCTCGTCATTGCGGCCGGGCTTTGTCTGCGCCACCAGAATATCGCGCACAGAGGAGATAATCAGCGGTGGCTTTGCCGCCGCCCTGGCCGCGTCGAGTAATGGCAGGAGCTCGAAGCGCATCTGTCGGCGGCCAAACGGAAACAGTTCCGTGATCAGGATATCCGGCTGGTAATCTTTATAGATATCAAGAAGGCGCTCCGCCCGCATCGCCCGCCACCCCTCGTCGATCTGCTGCCCGTCTTCATCGACAAGTACCTTGAAATAGAGATCGGTCGCGCGGGTCGCAGGCAGCTGGATCAGCGTCGCACCACCGAGATCGACCTCAATCTCGTGACCGCCGGAGACAACCGTGACATCAAATCCCGCCCGCATCATGTTGCGCGCCAGTGTCGCCGTCCTTTTCAGATGCCCGATCCCGAGCAGATGCTGGACATAGAACAGGATTTTGACGGGAGGAACTAGAATGGTCATGTTTTCTCCATGGCTATATTGATGCGGAGCGGGCGGAGATCGCCCTCCGGGGTCACCTCGAAGAGATGTCCGGTGGCCCAATCGAAGCTGACCGGCGCCTTGTCTGTCATGTCCCAGTCATAGGCGAGGGATTTAAGCGCGCGGATCACTCCCTTATGGGTTACCGCAATGGTATCGCGCCTGAGGCTGGCAAGCCAGGGTTTGAGCCGCGCAACGACATCCGCCGGACTTTCGCCGCCGGGCGGCGTCATCAAAATCCCGCGCGCCTCATTATACCTGAAATCATCGCCATATTTTTCGAGGAGCCCCGGCAGTGTCTCCCCCTCCCAGTCACCCCAGCTCATCTCGATCAGCGCCGGTTCAATTTTGAGGGAAGTCACGCCAAGAAGTTCCGCAGTTTCACGAGTGCGGTTGAGCGGGCTTGCCGTCCAGTCGAACCCTGAAAATTCCGTCGGGACGCACCGGCCCGCAAGCTCGGCGCGGCCTTCGGGGCTGAGCGGGATATCCGTTCGCCCCTGAATTCTCTTCTGCAAATTCCAGTCGGTTTTTCCATGCCGTATGGCGAGCAAGCGGACCATCAAAGCGCCGCTCCGATATGTTCTTTCAGGAGCGCCGCCGCTGTCGCCAGATCATGCGCCGCCATCACATAGTCGCGCGCGGCGGCGCCCATCCGCTTCCGCTCTTCCGGATTTTGGAGCAAATTCCCGATTGCCGCCGCAAACGCCGCCTTATCACCCTCCGGCGTCAGAATGCCGGTCACCCCATCTTTGACGACATCGGGAACCCCCCGGATATTTCCGGCGACCACCGGCAACCCGCAGGCCTGTGCTTCCAGAAACGCCATGCCGTAGGCCTCACCATGGGCGGGCCAGACATAAAGATCGGCAAACCCATAGAAGGCAGGGAGCTGTTCCGCGGGCCGCGGACCGAGATACGCGACCTGCGCACCCTGCGGCGCCAGTGCCTGCTCGACGCGGGCGCGCTGGTCGCCCTCGCCGACCACCAGCAACTGCCAGTCACCGCCCTTTAATCGGCGTAAAGACTCTCCCAACTGCTCGTAGGAAATCATCTTGTCGCCGGAGCGCATCATGGCGACGGCCAGCAGGTTCGTCATACCCGTTTTTCCGCCTGCTTTAACAATTTCTGTTTCGACATCGACGGGCACCGCCGCCTGCAGGAAGCCCTCGATATCGAGAAAGGGCGGCAGGAATACCAGTCTTTCCGGTTGGCTGACCAACGGCCTCAGGCAGGCGCCGTCGAGCGCCGTCATATGAAAAACGAGGCGCGCAGAGGCGATCCCGCTAGCGGCGGCGTCATATCCCAACTGCCACAGCCCCGACGCCCGTTTCGGCGCATGGCTTGCCTCCGCAACGAAATAGGGAATATCGAGCGCGCGACAGACGGTCGGGCCGATCCAGTCCGGGGCCTTGTGATACAGATGATAGGTGAACCAGCCCTTTGGCGCATCAACGGGATTTTCCCGCCATTTCGCAATCAGGTTATCTGCTTCCTCTTTGCCCTTCTCCGCAATTGATTTCTGCAATGCCGGATCGCCCCGGCCATCGAAACTGCGCAGACTGGAGGTCAGCTCCGGCTCGAACCCGGCAAGTTCCAGCGCCTGCCAGAGCAGACGGCCCATGCGTCGGTCGCCGGAGGGAACAGGATGATCCGGCGATTTCATGGGCGCGTAAAAGGCCAGCTTCATGGCAAGGTTCCGGTTTTTTTTGTTCCGGTATTGGCGCTGAATTTATCCGCCAGCCTGCCGATCCAGGCCTCCGCGTCGAAAAGATCACGAAGCCGCCGGTTGCCACCCTCTGCAAGGCGCTCGCGCAAGGCGGGATCCTCGCAAAGGCTCAGCAAGGCAGCCCGCATCGCCTCAGGATCGCGTTCCGGCACAAGAAATCCGGTCTCCCCGTTGATAACCAGCTCGGGAATTGCCGAAACATTGGTGGCTGCGACGGCGAGTTTCTGGCTTTGCGCCTCCATCAGGACATTGGGCAGGCCATCGCGGTCACCATCATCGGCGATCCGGCTTGCGAGCACGAATATGTCCGCCGACTGCAGCGCCGCCAGCACGCCGCTTTGCGGCAGGGCCCCGCGCCAATTGATCCGGCCCGCAATTCCAAGCTGGCTCGCCCGGGCTTTCAGGGTGTCCAGGAGCGGTCCACCGCCGATATGGGTAAAGCTCCAGTTCAATGTCTCCGGCAACCCGGCGAGCGCCGCCAGCAGATTGTCATAACCTTTCTTGGCGACCGCGCGGCCGACCGACACAAGCTGTACCGGGTTCGACGGATCACTCCCGTCCCGGTCGTGGCGGCGGATTGCAAATTCTGGAAACCGGGCAAGATCGAGGCCGTGATACATAAGCTCGACTTTTGACGGATCCGCCGCAAGGCTCCCCAGATAGTCGGCGTTTAACGACGTGCAGGTGACAAGCCAGCGAAGCGCATCGAGTTTTTCCCTGAGCTCCCATTCCGGCGACGTCCAGATATCCTTGGCATGGGCGGAACAGCTCCAGGGCAGTCCGGTCATCAGGCTCGCATACCTGGCGACGGAGGCTGGCGTATGCAGGAAATGCGCATAGATATGGCTGGCCCCCTCCGGCATCTCGACCGCCAGCACCAGCGCCTGCCCAAAGCGGCGTACACGGTTGGGCGTGAGGTCGCGCCTCAGATCCTTAAGCCAGATCTCTTTCGCTGCCCGGTAACCCGGAAGCCGCCGTGCGTACCGCCATGCGTGCAAAACCCGGAGCGGCTCCTGATACAGATATTCCGGCAGGTAATTTACGGGAGCCACAATCTCATCATGGATTGGATGCGTTTTCTTGTCTGTGGGATGGCGCAGCGAGACAAGCGCAAGCCTGATCCCCCGCCGCTGCAATGATAACAGCTCCTGGGCGATGAAGGTTTCCGACAGTCGCGGATAGCCCTTGAGGACCACCACTACCACAGGATTTGTATCAGGCGAGACAGACATAGGGTTTTATTATACTCACGGATTATAAACAGGATACTTGTTAAGGGCTGAACCGGTAAATATCAACAGGCAAAGAACCGCCGAGGACACGCTTCTGCGTCGCGTTCACAATTTCCTTCTTGCGGCGGGGGATGGAACTGTGAAAAACTACGCCGTCCTTGACCCCTTGTATCCTGCGAGGCGTATATGGAAGTGAGCAGGCCGCGTTTAATGGAACATAACATTTACAAGTACATTCTGCGTTACAGTATGAAACAGCAGATTATACTTACCGTTTTGTCCATAGCCTCCTTCCCGTTTCTCTATTACTTCCTCACCCTGCCGAAAGTGATCATCAACCAGGCAATCCAGGCGAACGATATTGCTTTTCCGGTTGAGTATGTCGGGTTTGAGTTTGACCAGAATGAATTTCTGTATCTGACCGTCGGGATTTTTCTCGTGATGGTGATCGTCAATCAGGCGTTCAAATATATTATCAATGTCTATCAGGGAATTTCCGGCGAACAGATGCTGCGCCGGCTCCGGTACGATCTTTACGGGCGCATCCTGCGGTTCCCCATGCCAACGTTCAAGAAGAAGAGCCCAGGCGAGATCATTCCAATGATCACCGCCGAAGTCGAGCCATTGGGCGGGTTCATCGGCGAAGCATTCGCCGTACCTATTTTCCAGGGCGGATATCTGCTGGTTATTGTCGGCTTTCTGGTTGTTCAGAACTGGGCGATGGCAGTGGCGGCAATCGCACTTTACCCCCTTCAGGCTTATTTTATCCCGAAACTGCAAAAGCAGGTGAACCTGCTGGGCAAGGCGCGGGTGCGGCTGGTACGCACACTATCGGATCATCTTGGCGAAGCCGTCAGTGGTGTCGAGGAAGTCCATGCCCATGACGGCTCCAACTATATGCGCGCGCAATTCTCCCGCCTGCTGGATGAGATTTACACCGTCCGCTACCGCATTTACCTGTTGAAATTCGTCATCAAGTTCCTGAACAACTTCATCCAGCAGCTCGGGCCGTTTTTTTTCTACGCAATCGGCGGCACCATGGTCATCAACGGCACGCTTGAGGTTGGTACACTTGTTGCCGCTATCGGGGCGCATAAGGAAATGGCTGCCCCCTGGAAGGAATTGCTGGCCTATTATCAGCGCCGCGAGGATGCCCGCATCAAATACGAACAGGTCGTCGAGCAGTTCGATCCGGCGGGAATGCGCGACGAGAGTAATCAGCTGACAGAGCCCGAAGAGCTACCCCATCTCACCGGGGAAATGGTCGCCAGCAATATTGAGCTCGCCGATGATACGGGAACGAAATTGCTGGAAGGGTTGACGGCCCGCTTCAAGCTCAACGAGCGGGTCGCGATTATCGGCCCCGCCGGATCGGGGCGTGAGGCCCTGACCCATGTTCTTTCACGGCTCATAGATCCCGATCAGGGACGATTGACCGCTGGTGGCCTCGATTTGATATCAGCGCCCGAAGCCATTGTCGGCAGGCGGCTCGCTTATGTCGGGCAGCATGGCTATGTCTTTAATTCGACGCTCGGCGACAACCTCTTTTTCGGCCTGAAACACCGGCCCCTGCATGAGAAAAAGTATGAGGGCGAGGAAGAAACACGGCGGCAAACCTATATAAAGAATGCGGAACTTACCGGAAATACACCAGACGATGTCGACGCCGACTGGTTCGACTATGACCTGGCTGGCGTCACTGACGCGGAAGGCCTCAAAGCCCGCGCCCTGACTGTCCTTGAGATGGTCGATTTGAGCGACGATGTTTACCGGCTCGGCCTCCGCAGCACCATCGATCCGCGTCAGGCACCGGAAACGGCGGAACTCATCCTGTCGGCGCGGCGCCGGTTTTTCGAAAAAATCGAAGCGGATCCAAGTCTCAAGAACATGCTCGAGGCCTTCGAGCAGGATCGCTATAACACCAATGCGACGGTTGCTGAAAACCTGCTGTTCGGCACCCCGGTCGGCGATGATTTCGACCTCGACCGCATGGCCGAAAACCGCTACGTCCAGAAAATCATCGAGGAAGCCGGATTGACGGAAACCTTCCTTCAGATGGGCTATCAGGTCGCCACCCTGATGATCGAACTCTTTGCCGGTCTGCCGCCGGATCATGAGTTTTTCCAGCTTTACGGTTTTATTTCTTCGGACGACCTGCCGGAATACCAGGCGATGATCAGCCGGATCGACTGGGATCATCTGGACCAGTTGAAGGAGGAGGACCGGCTGCGTTTCATGTCGCTCCCGTTCAAGGTTATCCCGTCCAGGCATCGTCTCGGTGTTCTGACCGATGACATCCAGGAAAAGGTGGTTCTGGCCCGACAAAAATTTGCCGCCGAACTGCCGCCCCATCTCAAAGACAGCGTTGCTTTCTTCGATGCGGACGCCTATAACGCGGCGACGAACCTGCAGGACAATATCCTGTTCGGCAAGATCGCCTTTGGTTACGCGCAGGCCGCGGAGAAAATCGGCGCGGTCCTTGGGACCGTCGTCGAGGAGATGAGCTTGCGAAACACCATCATCGCCGTCGGCCTCAATTTCAAGGTCGGAACGGCCGGAGCGCGCCTCAGCGCCAATCAGCGCCAGAAACTCTGCATCGCCCGGGCCATCATCAAGAACCCGGATGTGTTGATCCTGAACCAGGCGACTTCCTCTCTCGATGCGGTCACACAAGCCCGCCTGATGGAGAATATTCTTAATGAATTCAAAGGCAAGGGGCTGATCTGGTCTATCGATCACGCCGACAAGA
This sequence comes from Sneathiella sp., assembly GCA_021741195.1. Taxonomy (GTDB): domain Bacteria; phylum Pseudomonadota; class Alphaproteobacteria; order Sneathiellales; family Sneathiellaceae; genus Sneathiella. Next base: position 6,859 of record JAIOYL010000019.1, read on the forward strand.
CGGCAGGATTTGATCATGTTCTGATATTGAGGAGAGGCAGACTTGCAGAGTCGGGAAGCCCTGAAAAATTGGGCCAGGGAAGCGTTCTTTACAAGGATATGCTGACAGGTTCTTGAGCGCGAGGCCCGTGAAAATGAAGGGAGACAATCAGTGAGCTTGAAAGAAGAAGTTGAGATCCTTCGGCAGATACCCCTATTTGCAAAGATAGAGCCGTCGAAAATAAAGCTCCTCGCGTTCACATCCGAGCGCCTGACATTCCAGCCGGGTGACTTGCTGTGTAAGCAGGGGGATAACGGCGACGCGGCTTATTTTATCATGGCCGGCGAGGCAAGTGTAATTGTCGAAACGCCCTCGGGCCCGCTGACAGTGGCGACGCTTGGAAAGAATGATGTTGTGGGCGAAATTGCCATTCTGATAGATGTACCAAGAACGGCGACCATCGAGGCGGCGACGGAGCTTACTGCCCTCAAAATAACCAAGGATGTATTCTTCCGAATGGTGACGGAGTTCCCGGAAATGGCCGTTGAAATGATGCGGGTCCTGGCCGAGCGCCTGGTACGTACCACCGATGATCTTCAGAAAGCCAAGGAAAGCAATCGAAAGTGAAAATAGGCATCCCCAGGGAAATCAAACCGCAAGAAGGCCGTGTCGCATTGTTGCCGCCGCAGGTTCACGATCTGGTACCCGCCGGTAACAGCCTTTTCGTGCAGTCCGGCGCAGGCGTCCTCTCCGGCGCGAGCAACGCGGATTATATCGCCGCCGGCGCCTCCATCCTGCCGACTGCAAACGGCGTATATGAGACCGCCAAGCTCATCGTCAAGGTCAAGGAAATCCTGCCCGCCGAATTCGGCCTGCTCAAAAAGCATCATATCCTGCTGACCAATATACATTCCGCCAATGACCGCAAGCAGCTCGATCACCTGCTTGACGTGGGCCTGACCGCCCTTTCCGCCGAGGATACCCACCAGTTCGGCTCTCCCAACTGTGCCCTCGCGGGGGAAGTCGGCGCCTTTGAAGGCGTGCGTCTCAGCCTTGCGCCGCATGGCGGAACGGGACGGCATTTCATGGCGCATTTCGGCGCGCCGCCCGCCAAGGCGATCATTCTCGGACTTGGCCATGTCGGACGCGGGGCGCTGCGCACCCTGTTGTCATTGGGCATTGATGTCGTCGGCCTCGATATCAACCCCGGCGCCCGCAAGCAGGCGATGCTTGACTGGCATAACAACCGTTTTACCGCAGGCCCGATTTCAGATCTGGAGATGCATCTGGCCGATGCGGACATGATCTTCAACTGCGTGATGTGGCCGAAACATCGCGACGATCATCTGATCAGCCGCGCGGACCTCGCAAAACTGAAGCCGACCGCCATTATTGTCGATATCTCCTGCGACGAGGGCGGCGCGATCGAGACCAGTCATCCGACGAGCTGGCAGGACCCGGTCTATGTGGCGGAGGGGATCCGCCATTTCTGTGTCGATAATATTCCGGGCGCGGTGCCAGTCACGGCGGCAGCGGGCTATGCCACCGCGTTGCTGCCGCATATCAAATCCATTGCCGAACATGGCGCGCTTGAAGCCTGCCGCCGAGATCCCTGGCTCGCGCGGGGACTGACCTGCGTGGGTGGCATTCTGACGCATGAAGAAGCTGCGCGGGTGCAAAAGCGGGAATTTACTCCAGCTGCGGAATTGCTGGAAAAACAAAGGAATGCGGAAAAGGCTGGCCGATGACCGGCTGGATTTCCGCCCTCGCAGTCTATCGTGACCGGCGCATCCTGAGCATTACGCTGCTCGGTTTTTCCTCGGGCGTTCCGCTTCTGCTGACCGCCAGCATCTTGCAGGCCTGGCTGACGCAGGAGAAAGTGGACCTCACCTCGATCGGGCTGTTCACGCTGGTGGGGCTGCCCTATACGCTCAAGTTCCTCTGGGCGCCGCTCATCGACAGCATCCGGATTCCCGTACTTTCAAACCTGTTTGGCCGCCGTCGAAGCTGGCTGCTGCTGCTGCAGGCCTTCCTGATCGCGGCAACGCTTGTCCTCGCCTTCAGCGACCCGAAAGCCAATCTCTTCCATGTCGCCGTCGCCGCGCTGGTCGTCGCCTTCGCCTCCGCGTCCTACGACATCATCGTTGACGCCTTCAGAATAGAGATTTGCGACGAGAAGAACATGGCGGCGGGTGCGGCGACCTATGTCTATGGCTATCGCATCGCCATGTGGCTGACCGGCTTTTCCAGCTTCGTCATCGCCGATTATTTCGGCTGGACGATCAGCTATATGGTGATGGCCGCCTTTATCCTTATCGGCACTGTCACGGTCCTGTTCACGGCCGAGCCAAGGGTCGAAAAAGCCGTCCTTGACAATAAATCCCTGGTGACAACGAACGCCTATCTCGACTGGCTGAAAACCTCCGTCATCGACCCCTTTCTCAATTTCATGCAGAAACCGGACTGGCTGATCATCCTTCTCTTCACCGTGCTCTACAAGTTCGGCGACAGTCTCGCGGGGGCCATGACGAACCCCTTCTATCTGCAAACGGGCTTCACGCTCACCGAAATTGCGGAGATCGTCAAAACCCTCGGCACCGTTGCGATTTTCGGCGGGCTGTTCCTCGGCGGTTGGCTGCTCGCCGCAACCACCATGTACAAAGCCTTGTGGATTTCCGGGCTGCTGCAGATGGTCTCCAACCTGATGTTCGCGGCCCAGGCCGCCATCGGGCCGGACCTGTCTTTTCTTGCGCTCACCATCGGCATCGAGAATGTGGCAAGCGGGATGGGAACCGCCGTCTTCGTCGCCTATCTTTCCAGCCTCTGCAATGTCGCCTACACGGCGACGCAATATGCGCTGCTGACCTCGCTGATGGCGGTCGCGCGCACGGTGCTGGTTTCCCCGGCTGGCTGGCTGGTCGAGCGCACCGGCTGGATCGAATTTTTTATCCTTACCACTCTGGCGGCCTTGCCGGGGCTAGCGCTCCTCTGGTATCTCTCGTACCGTCAGCCGATCGAACAACAAGAAGGGGCCGCCTGAACGCCCTCGGGAGACTAGCCAAATGAATATCGCAAATCTGCTGGAACGGACCGCCAAGACCTATCCGGACCTGCCCGCGCTTACCCATGGCAAGGAGATTGTCGCCACTTACCGCGAATATGCCGGTCAGGTCGCGGGGCTCGCAGGCGCACTTCGCGGCTCACTCGGCCTTGCCGCCGGAGACCGCGTCGCCTTGATTATGAAAAACCATCCCGAATACTGGGTCGCGCTTTTCGCGATCTGGCGCGCGGGATTGGTGGCGGTGCCGGCTAACGCCAAGCTGCATATCAACGAATTTCGCTATATTCTGGAAAATTCCGACAGCCGAGTGGTCTTCGCAACGGCGGAACTCGCGGACGAGCTAGCCCCCCTCGCCGGCGAGCTTGCCGCGCTGGAACGGGTGATTTCGGTGCAGGACGCTGGCTTTCGGGCGCTTAAACAGGAACCGCCGCTCGCGCTTCAGGATGTCTCTCCGGAAACCCTCGCCTGGCTTTTCTATACTTCCGGAACTACGGGCAAGCCCAAGGGCGCGATGATCAGCCATCGCAATATCCTGATGGCGGTCCTGAGCTATATCACCGACCTGGTCTCCGTAGAACCGGGCGACGCGGCCATTCATACGGCCCCGCAGACCCACGGCTCGGGTTTTTCCGGCCTGCCGATGATCGCCAAGGCGGGCATACAGGTAACGCCGTTGAGCGGCGGGTTCGATCCGGCGGAAACCCTTGAACTGATCGCCCACTACCCCAATTCCTGCTTTTTCTTCGCGCCCACCATGGTGCACCGGCTGATCTCCAGCCCCGCGTTCGAAGGAGCCGATACCAGCAACCTGAAAGTCATCGTCTATGGCGGCGGCCCGATGTATGAGGCCGATATCCGCCGCGCCATCGCCGCTTTGGGACCCAGATTCGCCCAGCTTTACGGTCAGGGCGAAGCGCCGATGACCATCACCGGCCTCTCCACGGCGCTTATCCGCGACGAAAATCATCCAAGGCGGAGCGAGATTCTCGCCTCCGTCGGCACCGAGCGCACCGATGTCGAGGTCAGGGTGTTCGATGCGGACGACAATCCGCTGCCTGTTGGTGAGATTGGCGAGGTTGTCGTGCGCGGCGATGTCGTCATGCTGGGCTACTGGAAGAACCCGGAAGCGACGGCGGAGAGCTTACGCGGTGGCTGGCTGCATACGGGCGATATGGGTTGTTTCGATGAAGAGGGCTTTCTGACATTGAAAGACCGCTCGAAAGACATGATCATCTCGGGCGGCACCAATATCTATCCTCGCGAGATCGAGGAGGCCCTTCTCACCCATCCGGATGTCGAGGAAATCTCCGTCGTCGGCCGTCCTCATGCCGACTGGGGCGAGGAAGTCGTCGCCTTCGTCGTCCGAAAAGGTGGCGCCGTGACGCCAGAAGAACTGGACCGCCATTGCATCGAGCATATCGCAAGGTTCAAGCGGCCCAAAGAGTATTTCTTTGTCGACGAACTGCCGAAGAACAACTACGGCAAGGTTCTGAAGACGGAATTACGGGCGCGGCTAAACAGCTGAGTTCCATCACGTAGGCGTTTTGATAAGTTTTTTGAGAGCATCAGCGGCTTCGGTAATATTCCCCGCGCCCCAGAAACCATCATTATACATCAGGAAGGGGGATGAGCCGGACCAGGCGACGATACCCCCGCTCATACCAGGCACCCATTTCTCCTTGTCATCCTGATAGGGATCGGGGGCTTTCGTTTTGCTTAAGCGAAGGCGGATATCACCACGCCCTTTGGCAAACCGCTTGAGGTTAAAATCCGTAATGTCAGCGGGAAAAAAAGCCGTCTCATGCACCCGAAACGACCCCTTTCGTAAAATTATGGCGCGTTTGTCCGTCACAAAATAGGCTGTACGATAGGCTCGCCATCCATACCGTAGCGGGCTTAGCAAGAGCCACAGAGACCCCAGAACAAGCAGAGTTTCAGGAAGTCGTATGTCACCGATGCCGTCCGACGCCCGCCACAGCATGACCAGGAATAAAGTCAGAAAGACGCCAACAACACAAAACCAGAAATTAAAGTATAGCGAACGAAAGATATCCGGCCGGCCCGTCCAGAGCAGTGTCTCCTCCGGCCACATGACGTGCTGGCGAAACCATGTTTCGGCGGAAGAAAGCGGTTCCACCGGCGTCACTTGCCGTTTTCAGGTTCGAGATAGAGTGCTTCGAGCGCTGCCAGGCCCTTGAATAACGCCTTGCTGTTCTCGCTGCCCAATCGGGAGATCATCTCCTTCTCCATCCTCTGCATCATAGGCACCAGCCGGTCATACGCTTTTTTTCCCTGCGCCGTTAAGGTAATTCGCGCCATCCGGCGGTCGCCTTCATCGACTTCACGCACCAGCCAGCGTTTCTGCTCCAACGCATAGATGGCCCGGCTGACCTTTGTCTTGTGCATTGTTGAAAAATGCGAAATCCCGGTCGCGGTCATGGTCCCCTTCTGTCCAAGCAGGGCAAATGCACGCCATTCCGGACGGGTCAGGCCATATTCCGATTGATAGGCTTTACTCGCATTTTTACTCAAGGTTTCCGCCAATCGGTTAAACCGGTAAGGTAGAAATTCCTCCAAAACGAGCGTCATACGAAAAAACTTTCTTGATAGTTACATTTTCAACGGTTACATATGTTACTAAATATGCTGATCAAGATCAACAAGGATTGTTCCTATGGCTCTGACCTATATGTCCGGCTTCGGCAATGAGTTTGAAACCGAGGCGCTGCCGGGCGCCCTTCCCGAAGGGCGGAACAGCCCTCAGAAATGCGCCTACGGTCTTTATGCGGAGCAGCTTTCGGGCTCCGCCTTTACTGCGCCGAAGGCGACCAACGCACGAAGCTGGCTCTACCGGATGCGGCCCTCTGTGCGGCATACCCGGCATTTCAAACCCGTCGAACGCTTCCTTTGGAAATCCGCGCCTGCGGTGTTTGACGATGCGCCGCTCGGTCAGTTTCGCTGGAACCCGATCCCGCTGCCGGATGCGGAAACAACCTTCCCCGCTGGTATCGCGACAATGACTACCGCAGGCAGCGTCCTTGCCCAGGCCGGCATGGCGGCCCATGTCTATGCCTTCAACGCAAATATGACGGATGACTATTTCTTCAACGCCGATGCGGAAATGCTGCTGGTGCCGGAGCTTGGGCCGATCAGGATCATGACCGAGCTTGGCATCCTCGATGTTGCGCCACTGGAGATTTGCGTTCTACCGCGCGGGATGATGTTCCGTGTCGAATGTCCGGATAAGGCCGCGCGCGGGTATATCTGCGAGAATTACGGACCGCGCTTCACCCTGCCGGAACGCGGACCGATCGGCGCCAACGGCCTCGCCAATCCCCGCGATTTCAAATATCCCGTCGCCGCCTATGAGGAGACAGAAACACCCTGCACTATCGAGGTCAAATGGGGCGGGAAGTTTTACCAGACGGAAATCGTTCATTCACCGCTCGACGTTGTCGCTTGGCATGGCAATTATGCGCCGTACAAATATAGCCTCCGGCATTTCAACACGATCGGCTCGATTTCATTCGATCATCCGGATCCGTCCATTTTCACCGTTCTGACGGCCCCGACCGGGGAGCCTGGCACGGCGAATGTCGATTTCGCGATTTTTCCGCCGCGCTGGCTGGTCGCCGAAGACACCTTCCGCCCCCCCTGGTATCACCGCAATATCATGAGCGAATTTATGGGGCTTATTCATGGCCAGTATGATGCCAAGGAGGAAGGGTTTGTACCCGGCGGCATCAGCCTGCATAACATGATGCTGCCGCACGGGCCGGATACATTCGGCTTCGAGAAGGCCAGCAACGCAGACCTTGCGCCGCAAAAACTCGATGATACCATGGCCTTCATGTTCGAAACGCGTCTGCCGCAGATTGTAACGGAATTCGCGGCCCGTCATGACAGCCTGCAAAAGGACTATATCAATTGCTGGGACGGGCTGGAGAAGAAGTTCGACGGCACCATTGAGGGAAAGAAATGAAACTTGCGACATTAAAAGACGGCAGCCGCGACGGCAAGCCGGTGGTGGTCTCAAAAGACCTGTCCCGTTGTGCGGCGATGCCGGAAATCGCTGCCAATTTGCAGGCAGCGCTCGATAACTGGCCGGATATTGTGCCAAAGCTCACGAAAATCGCTACCAGGCTGGTGGAAGATCCCTCTTTTGGCGAAAAGTTCGACGAGAAGACCGCCCATTCGCCTTTGCCGCGCGCTTATCAGTGGGCGGACGGCTCCGCTTATGTCAATCATGTGGAGCTGGTGCGCAAGGCGCGAAATGCCGAGATGCCGCCCTCCTTCTGGACCGATCCGCTGATGTACCAGGGCGGCTCCGACAGCTTCCTTGCCCCCCACGATCCGATTGTCATGGCCGATGAGGCCTATGGCATCGACATGGAAGGGGAAGTCGCGGTGATCGTCGGGGATGTTCCCATGGGCGCAGGTCTTGAACAGGCGCGCGCCGCCATCCGCCTTGTCATGCTCGCCAACGATGTCTCCCTTCGCGGCCTTATCCCGGCGGAGCTCGGCAAGGGTTTCGGCTTTTTTCACGCAAAACCCTCCAGCGCCTTTTCCCCGGTCGCCGTGACGCTGGACGAGCTTGGCGATGCCTGGGACGGCGCGAAACTGCATCTGCCGCTGCTCGTTGATTATAATGGCGCGCCTTTCGGCAAAGCCAATGCCGGGATCGACATGACCTTTGACTTCGCCGAACTGATTGTCCACGCGGCGAAAACCCGGCCACTCGGCGCAGGGGCTATTATCGGCTCGGGCACCGTCTCCAATAAACTCGGCGACGGGCCAGGCAAGGCCATCAGCGAGGGCGGTGCGGGCTTTTCCTGTATCGCCGAGGTCCGTATGATCGAGACCATCAACGGCGGCGCGCCCGCGACGCCCTTCATGAAATTCGGCGATACCGTGCGGATCGAGATGAAAGATAAAGGTGGCGCCTCCATCTTTGGCGCGATAGATCAGGTTGTTGAACAGTATCATCCAGATAACTCAAAAGATATTTAGGGAAAATACCATGAGCAAGGCATTTGCCTCACAAGGCGATATGGAAGAAAAGACCATCTCATTTACCGAGATTGGCCGCGATCTCTGGGCCTTCACCGCCGAAGGGGATCCCAATACCGGCGTCATCATCGGCGACGATAGCGTGATGGTCATCGATACCCAGGCAACGCCGAGAATGGCGAATATGGTGCTCGAGAAAATCCGCGCCGTCACCGACAAGCCGGTCAAATTCGTCGTCCTCTCCCATTACCATGCGGTGCGGGTGCTGGGCGCCTCCGCCTATGGCGCCGAGCAGGTCATCGCCTCCGACAAATGCCGCGCCATGGTCGCCGAACGCGGGCAGGAGGACTGGGATAGCGAGTTTGAGCGCTTCCCGCGCCTGTTCGAGGGCTATGAGAGCATTCCCGGCCTGACCTGGCCAACCCATACTTTCTCCAAATCCATGACCGTCTATCTTGGCAAGCGCCGGGTTGACCTGATGCATCTCGGTCGCGCCCATACGGCAGGCGATACCGTCGTTCATGTTCCCGACGCCGGCGTGATTTTCTCTGGTGACATCGTCGAGTATCATTCCGCCTGCTATTGCGGCGACGGGCATTTCAAGGATTGGGGCAAGACACTGGATGCCATTGCCGCCTTCAACCCAAAATCCATCGTGCCGGGACGTGGTGATGCACTGGTCGGGGATGAGTTGGTAAATGCCGCGCTCCGCAACACCCGCGATTTTGTCGAAAGCACCTACCGTCCGGCGGCGGCCGTTGCCGCCCGCGGCGGAAGCCTGAAGGAAGCCTGGGATGCTGTACGGGCCGAATGCGATCCGAAATTCGCCGACTATGCAATCTATGAGCATTGCCTGCCCTTCAACGTCGCGCGCGCCTATGACGAGGCGCAAGGCATCGATACGCCGCGCATCTGGACCGCCCAGCGCGACAAGGAAATGTGGGCGTCACTGCAGGGGTAGAGCGATGCATTATGAAAACCGGCAATATCCGTTTAAAACCCCGCCGGAGCTGAAAGGTGAGGCGCCCGGCAAATATTCCGTCGCCATTATCGGTGCAGGGCCCATCGGTCTCGCGATGGCCATCGACCTTGCGCTGCACGGCATCCGATCCATCATTCTTGACGATAATAATGTGGTTTCCGTCGGCTCGCGCGCCATCTGCTGGGCCAAGCGGACGCTTGAGATTTTTGACCGGCTCGGCGTGGGCGACCGGATGATGGAGAAAGGCGTCACCTGGAAGGTCGGCCGTTTGTTTCATGGCGAGAAGGAAGTCTACAACTTCGACCTGCTACCGGACGAAGCGCATAAAATGCCCGCCTTCATCAATCTCCAGCAATATTATGCCGAGGAATATCTGGTTGACCGGGTCAATGATTTTCCCGATTTCATCGATCTGCGCTGGCTCAGCAAGGTAACCGGAGAGGATATCCGGGATGACGGCGTGACGCTCCATGTCCAAACGGCGGAGGGGGATTATCAAATTGAGGCCGACTATGCGCTTGCTTGCGACGGGGCGAAATCCGGCATCCGGAACCGCATGGGACTCAGGTTCGAAGGACATACGTTCGAGGAGCACTTCCTCATCACCGATATCGAAATGGCCGAGCCGCCGTTTGAGAGCAGCAGCCCCGAGCGCTGGTTCTGGTTCAAGCCGCCATTTCACTCTGGCCAATCGGCGCTTCTGCACAAGCAGCCAGATGATATCTATCGCATCGACCTGCAGCTTGGACCTGACGCCGACCCGATCGAGGAAAGCAAAAGCGAACATGTCATCCCGCGTCTTCGCCAGATTGTCGGCGACCGCGAATTCAAGATCGACTGGGTCAGCGTCTACAGCTTCACCTGCGCCATGCTCGAACGGTTCGTCCATGGCCGGGTGATCTTTGTCGGCGACAGCGCCCATGTGGTTTCACCGTTCGGCGCGCGCGGCGGCAACGGCGGCATTCAGGATGTCGATAATCTGGGCTGGAAGCTTGCGGCGGTCCTTAAAAAAGAGGCGGATCCCGCCCTCCTCGATAGTTACGACGAGGAACGACGCCACGGCGCCATTGAGAATATCATGAACTCCTCCCGCGCGACCAGCTTCATGACCCCCAAGTCGAAAATGGAGGCGGTATTTCGCGATGCCGTCCTCAATCTCGCCCGCGATCAGCCCTTCGCCCGCCATCTCGTCAATTCCGGGCGTCTGTCGGTTCCCTGCTCGCTGGAAGGGTATCCACTGCAAACGCCACGGACGACGACCAGAGGACTCGCGCCGGGGACGCCCTGTCCCGATGCGCCATTGGAAGGCGGCTGGCTTCTAAACAAGCTTGGCGGGGAATTCTTGCTGCTGACCATCGGCGAAAAGAAGGCCGGAAAGGTTCTTCCCGGCATCAGGGAGCTGCATATCAAGGATAATCCCGACGTCGTCGCTCATTATGGGGAAAATATGATTTACCTGATCCGCCCCGATCAACATATCGTAGCGGCATTCGAGACGTCAGCGGCAGAACCTGAAGCCCTCGACGCCGCGCTCGCGCGCGCCATGTCGAAACCTGTTCTGGAGACAATAAGATGAACAGCCGTTTAACCCCGGAAGACCGCCTGCAACAGCACGGCGATGATTTCTACGAGTTGCTGATGAAAACCCATGAAGGGCTTGAGTTTGAGCAATCTGCCGCCGTGAATGCGCGGCTTGTTCTTATTTTGGCGAACGAAATCGGGAACTTGGACATTCTCGCAGCCGCGCTCGCCCGTGCGGCGGAAGAGTAGGAGTGACGGGCCGATGAGCGATATTATTCTTTATGACTATTGGCGGTCTTCCGCCAGCTACCGTGTCCGTATCGCGCTCAACCTCAAAAGACTTGCCTACAAGACTGTTCCTGTAAACCTGCTGACCCGTGACCATCTCACGGCCGAACACCTCAACCGCAATCCGCAAGGATTTGTGCCCGCGCTTGAAATAGACGGCGAAATGATGACGCAGTCCCTTGCCATCATCGACTATCTCGATGAAACCCGGCCCGAATTTCCGTTTCTGCCCGAAACCTCAGCCGCCCGGCAACGGGTGCGCGCCATGGCCCATGTTATCGCAATGGATACTCACCCGATCTGCAACCTCAATGTCGTCGCTCATGTCATTGGGCTGACGGGTGGGAGCGATACGGAAAAATCCGCCTGGATGCGGCATTTTATCACCAGGGGCCTGACGGCGCTGGAGACCATGATTGCCAGGGCCGGAAAAGGCGCCTTCTGCTTTGGGGATGAACCGACCCTCGCGGATATCTGTCTTGTCCCACAGATCTATAATGCCATTCGGTGGGGTGTCGATATGACGCCTCTTCCGCTCATTTCGGCGATTGGTGAGCGCTGCGCCCGGATAGAGGCCTTCGAAAAAGCCTATCCCGAAACCGTCCATACCGCCACTTCATGAGCGCTTTTCGTCATGCGCATGCGGGGTTTAAAAGGATGCGCTTCCGGCGCACCACAAGCTCGTAGCCTCGGCACATCCCGGAACCTTCTGCCCCTTCTGCTCAGTGAATCCAGCCAGCAATTCGGCTGAATTCCCTGCGTCCCGAGCTTCCTTCACCAACTTTGCGGAGGCAATCACCCTCGCGCCCTCTGCCGCAGGCGCCTTGTGCAGGTTGCTCGTAATATATATTGCGTCGCCTATAGCGCTGACGACAGGATTTGCCGCATCTCCGGCAGCGTAAACAAGGACAGGGCCATACCCAAGACTGATACAGAACTTGACGGAATTATCTTCCGGCAATATCTGACGCGTCCCCCATTCAGAGAGCGTTACCGCCAGTTCCCGGCCACATTCAAGCGCGTTCACCGCATCATTCCGGCCGGCTTCCGGCAGACCGAACAGCGCCATGACGCCCTCGTCCGCGTCATCACCATATGTTTCAAGAAAGCCCGCATGTTTGACGACGGTCTTTTCAATAAGCCGGTTCAGGGCATGCAGAAACTGAGAGGCCCGCGTCGGCCCGAACGCTTTCCCCAGAGATTTGAACCCGCTCATATTGATATAGAGCACCGCGACATCAAATGCGTTTACGGCGCCTTTTTCTATCGTCCCCGTCGCTGATAACGGCGGGAGCAGCGCCTTGGCCTTACGCGGTGAAGCTTCCATCACCGGGATAAGAGACGCCGGTTTCTTGCTTTTCTGCATAACATACTGCCCTCCCGGCTCGTCCTTTAATGGCGGCACCGGCAGTGGAACTACGCCGGGTGGAGGAAATACACCAGGCGCCTTCACCGTTTCAGGCTCGGGCTCCGGTTCAGGCTCCGGTGCCGGTTCAAGTTCAACGATGGATTCCGGTTCGACGAAACTTGCCGAGTCAGGGGTGCTTCCCACTTCCGGAGGATATACCTCATGCGAAATCTCCGGAACCGGCACGACGTCATTTCCGGAACTGGAAAACCCCGTTATCTCGTTATCCGGCCCAAGCGTCACCTCGCCATCCTCCGGCACAACAACGGATTCTGATTTGGATTGAGGAAGTCTGGTCACCCGGTCAAAGGTCCAGGGCGCCATAAACTGTTTGGCATCAGCCTCCTCCGCTGCCTCAAATGCCCGTTTCCGCCGCGCAGAAATTCTCTTGGTTACCACCAGAACGGTTGTGCAGAGGATAATCGCAGCAAGTGGAAATGTAAGGCCGAGCCACAGGTTAAGCAAAACAAGGGCTTCAACATTTGCCGCTAGCAGCAGTGCCGTCGCCAAGCCCGCCAGCGTTAGAACAATCGAAATCCGGTTTGCCGCCGCCAGAAGCGCAAAAAACAAACCGATGAGGGCGAGCAGGAGGATATCAAGGACGATTATCTGCTGGGACCGGATCAGTGGATTAAAATGCAGCAGATTATCGATAACATTCGCCAGAAACTCAATCTCCGACAGGTCCGGATCGAAGGGCGTTGCAACACTTGCGCCAGGACTCGTTGGTTCCAGCCCGATCAGGACCAGCTTGTCCTTGAAAGTATCCTGCGGCAACGTGCCGTCAAGCAGTTCCTCGAGGGTATGGCTCCGATACGTGCCCGCCGGACCATGATAATTCACCGCAAGCCGCATCAAGCTATCAGTTGGCAAATAAAGGCTTCCAATATTCAGGCCTTCGCCAAAGGCAACCACAATACCGGTGAGTTTCATATCAACGGAAAGACGGAAGACCTGCAATGCCGCTGAGGGATAAAAGGCGCCGCCGTATCCGACGACCGGATAGGCATATTGACGGCTTCTGGTCCCCCCAGTGCTCCCGATTACATGGCCCGGCATTCCCGCAACGAGAATTTCAGCATTTGGCGCCAAAAATCCACCGGCTTCGAGCGGCTTTTTCACGGATGCTGTTTCCCGGGAACGGAAAACGCTATAGGCAGTCCGTTGAATGGCATCCGGCAGGGCGGTGCGGCCACCATTGGCGGGTCCCATTGTAAAAACATAGGGAACCACAGCAGCGTTGGATCGATTTAAAGCCTTTGCCAGCTCTATATTCAACGCAGGATCCGATCCGGGGGCACCCGGCGCACTCATCTTTAACAAATTCGGATCGATCGCGATAACCCTGACGCCTTGCCTGTCCAGTAGATCAATCGCCTGAACAATCGACCCGGTGGCAACAGTTGACTGACCTGACGTTCCCGGCTTGTTGCCTCCGGCAAAGATGAGCTCGATACTCTGGTCTGCCAGAATTGGTCCACGCAACAGGAAGCGCCAGTCAAGCAGCTGACCCTCAATCAATTGAATAACAGGCTTGTCCCGTAAATTGACGAAAGCAACAATGAGCGCGGCACAGAGGCCCAGAACAATCATTGCCTGGCTCATTCGTGTTATCGGGGAAGGTAAGCTTGTCGTCATGCTCTATTATGCCAACCTTAAGGAGGACTGTTGCTGATAATTCTGGAAAAATACCCGGTCAATTCAGGGCCATAGCCTATCAGTATCGGGCAATTTTACTACTGATTTTTTGAAAACACTCCAGTTGTCCAGTCCCATTACGCGGAGTAGGCAACACAGCCTTTACCTCAGGCGATAAATTTGAAATACTCGCCGTTCCGGTAAGCAACAATCAACAAGAACCGGTCAATCCCGCATCCCGGGAAATGGAGGAACCCATGCCATCGAACAACTATGTCCGGCTCAGGCAGATCTGCCTTGCGGCGTCCGACATCAAACATGCGGAGACGGTTTTGAGCAATGTCCTCGGTCTGGAGGTCTGCCATCGCTCAAACCTGCCGCAATTCGGGCTTGAAAACATCATGTATGCGCTCAACGGCGTTTTTCTCGAAATTGTGGCGCCGACAAAAGCCAATACAGCCGTCGACAGGTTCCTCGCGCGCAACAAGGGGCGCGGCGGCTATATGGCTATTTTTGACTGCGCCGATGTCACCCGCCACAAGGCCCTTGCGCATGCCGCGGGAGTTGAGCCGATTTACGAGCGGAGTGACGAAAAGGCCGATCTTCTTCAGCTCAACCCCAAGCAGACAGGTGCCACCATGATGGAATTTGACCACCATTATGGTGACGATGGCATGCTGGGTCATTATGAATGGGCCGGGGATGGCTGGCACAAATTCGTCAAGACGGATGTCACCAAAGATGTGCTCAGCATCGAAATCTGCAGCCCTGATGTTGGCGCGCGCGCCGCGCTCTGGGGAAGGATATGTGACAGGCCCGTCTTGGACCTGGGAAACAATATACGGGAAATCAGTCTCGATTATGGAACGATCCTCTTTCGCGATGCCGTCAACGGTGAGGCGGAGCAGCTCTCGGCCATGGACCTGACCGTTGCCGATCCCGGCAAAATGCTGGAAACGGCGAAGCGGGCGGGATGCCCCGTTTCAGATAAGAGTTTCGATTATTGCGGAGTGGAATTTCGACTGCACGCGGGCACAAAACCATAACAAGAAGCGAAGATGGCGTCACGGCGCCACTAAAAACGCCCTAGGAGGGGAAAAGTAAATGACTGTACTTGATCTTGACAACTTCGAAACCGACTTCTGGAAGGACGTCGACAAACGCGCCACCTGGGATGAGATCATTCCAGGAGAACTCCGCGATACCCGGCCCGTCACACTCAGCAAGGAAGTAATCGCCCGCTACGCCAAGGGCGTCGGCGAGGATAATCCACTCTATTTCGATGAGGACTACGCGAAAACGACCATTTACGGCGGCGTTATCGCGCCGCCCTCCATCCATATCCTGCTGATGTTCGCCTGTACGACGACGGAGGACTGGATGCGCTCTCCCGGCACCATCAACGCGGGGCAGAACTGGTCCTATCATGTGCCGATCCGGCCGGGCGACACCATCACCATGCGCGGCACCGCGCTTGACCGGTTCATCCGCAAGGACCGGCTTTTCGCCGTCCATGAAAATACCTTCACCAATCAGTTCGGCGAAGTTGTCTGCACCGGCCGTGGCCAGACCATCCGGCCTGCTTAATCAACAAAGGAATAGAAAAATGACTGCAGAAGAACAGTTTAACAAGGTTGATGAGGGCGAGGTTATCACCGGTCGTCCCTTCACCGTCACCCGCGACACGATCCAGGCCTTCGCCGATGCGTCGCTTGACTACAACCCGCTTCATTTCGATGATAACTACATGAAGAACAAATTCGGCAAGACCAGCTTCGACGGCGTTATCATGCATGGCATGCAGAATTTCGCGCTGATCACGCGGACCCTCACCGACTGGCTGATCCCGCGCGGCGGGTTTCACCGGCGGCTGGAAACGCGCTGGCTGAAACCGGTGCAGCTCGGCCATACCATCACCCCCGTCGTCACGCTGCAGAGCAAGAAGAAGACAGAAAAGGGTTACTGGCTCCTGTTCGACGTGGAGGTGAACAACCAGGACGGCATGCTCGTCGCCACTGGTAACGCCATGGCCGAGTTTATCGACGCCATTCCGGGCATGAGGTGAGGCGCGCTGAGCGCTGAAGTTCCGGCGGCGCGGCCGGGCTAACCCCGCGCCGCCTTCATCGCCGCCGCGATCTCATCATACCCGCTGATCTCCGCCTCCTCGAGCGCGGAGGTGTTGTCGTCGATCCGTGTCTTGAGGTGCGGATCGGCGCCGCGCGAAAGCAGGAGCTTGACCGCCGTCAAATCGCGCTGCGCCGCCGCGTAATGGAGCGCCGTCCAGTCATTGATCCCGCGCTGGTGAATATCCGCCCCGTGATCGAGAAGAAGCGCGATCAGATCGTATTTATCCGCCCGGTCCGTCGAGAGCAGCGTGAACAGCGCCGGAAATCCGTCATTCTCGCTGTAGTTCACATCAGCGCCGAGGGCGAGAAGCTCGTATATCATCGAGGTCGGCGACCAGCAGAATGCGTAGTCGAGGGGCGCGCCCGCGCAGCCCAGTTCAAATGGCTGGATGCAATTGGGAAAACCCGGCGGATCGCCGAGCAGATGCCGGATTCTCTCCAGGTCTCCGGCGCGGTAGGCGGCGTCGAGTTCAATGGTCCGCCGCCGGGTATCGGTTGGGTCCTTTGACATGGTGGCATCATATCAGGAAAAACGCCGCCGCCGAGAAAAATCCATGCTGCGGCTACTCCGCCGAAGGCGCCTTATAGACGCTGGTGATCGTTTCTTTCCACGCCTCATCATTCCAGAAATCGCCGGGCCGCGCCGTCCTGATCCCGCGCGCCGCCAGGTCGTCGCAAAAGACATCGATGATCAGGTCCTTGCTGAGGTCATTGCTGTGATCGTCATAGGCGGCGGCTTCCGCCTCATCCTTGAAGCAATATCCCTTCCAGAGGACAGAAAGGCGCACTTCGCCATAGGCAAGATCGGCGACGATCTTCCCTTCATCCTCGACCCGCCAGCGGTTGTCCGGCGTCAGCGTCAATGTCGCGTCATGGCCGAAATCGTCATAGCGGTGCCGTTCCGCCTCCGGGCCGACGCTGCCGACCCGGTGCCACATATATTCGTTGTCGGCGAGGACGCAGCAATTGCTGTAGGGCGGCCGCTCGGTTTTCGAGGGCGCGCCGAGGCCGTCGGGCCAGTATTCGAACTCGCCGCCCTCGCCATCGTAGAACCAGGTGATCGCCGAGGCGACCGGCACCGCCCAGTTATGGAAAAGGCCGGAATAACCCATCGGCTCCAGCATCCAGCTCGGCACCTCGCGGTTC
Source organism: Sneathiella sp. (assembly GCA_021741195.1). Classification (GTDB taxonomy): domain Bacteria; phylum Pseudomonadota; class Alphaproteobacteria; order Sneathiellales; family Sneathiellaceae; genus Sneathiella. The sequence continues at coordinate 24,018 of JAIOYL010000019.1, forward strand.
TGCGCGCCGCGGAAAAACGGCAAGTCCTGATGGGCGGGTAATCCTTCCGCAGGCAGGTTGAGATTGGTCATCATGGCGACGGGGCGGATCACTTCCGCCTCGAAGGACTTTTTCGCCGCCTCAATGAAGCGATCATTGTGGAAAAAGGGCTCGGCCCCGTCGAAAACGACCTTGCCACCGAGCGCCCAGAAATTACGGAACCAGCCGCCGGATGTTTCTCCCTTATTGCGATGAACCGCTGAAAGCGTCTTGTAGGGGCTGCCCTTTTTGATCAGTTCAACGACGCCTTCGGGATCGTCGAAAGCCGGATCAAGCCGGACCGGCGGCGCGAGCAGATGTTTCGGACGGATTTTGAATGGAATGTTCATTCTATTTTCCTTTTTCTTCTTATTTTTTCGTAATATGCCACAGTTGATCTTTCCAGGCAATCGCAGACTGAACTTTCGCAGTACAAGAGAGGCCGTGAAAAAACCGTCAAACGGCTTACTCGGCCGGTGAGATTACCGTCCCCAGCCGCTCCCGGCGGACCCGGCCCGGCAAGATCAGCGCCGCCAGTGAAATCAGGGCGGCAACGATTGCAACGACGGTGATCACGCCTTCAAATCCGGCGCCCGATTCCAAAATGAAACGCGCCGCCATGAGCGACAGCGCGCCGATCACAAGGTTCAGCATCAGCTTCACCGACATGACCTTTGCCCTCCAGGCATCCGGGACATAGCGCGCAATAACCGTATCGGTTATCGGTATCTGGCCGAAAACAAAGGTCATCGCAACCACGGTCGCAAAGAAAAGTGCATAGTTGGTCTGCATCGCCATAATGCCGATCAACACAGGCTGCGCGAGAGCAATCGTAAAGAGCACCGGCTTGACCCGGTATTTATCAATCAATCGACCGACCACGAGCTGTGCAAAGGCAGCAATAGCATAAACCAGCGCCGCAAGCAGGCCTGTCGTGGCGATATTTGAGGTGACGCCCGGCAGGCTGACCTCGAACATGCGAGGGATGATGAAGGTCATGGTCCCGAAAACAAAGCCGCCAGCGGACGTCACCAGCGCGATGGCGAGCAATGCGCGCTTCCAGCCCGGCATAAAGCCAACAATCTCCTTTTCACCCGCCGCATGGACAGGCGGCCGTGCCCCGCCCCGGCGGGCGAAGATGAGGAAACCGATGCCGGTGAGTATGGCGGCGATCCCCGGCAGGATGAAGGCGAGCTGCCAGTTATGGCCGGCGAGGATGAAGCCCGTGATCAGCGGCGCCGCCGCGACGCCCATATTACCCCAGACGCCGTTGATCCCCACGCGCCAGCCGACCCGACCGCCCCCCTGAACAATCATGGCGATGCCCACGGGATGATAGATCGAGGCGAACAGGCCGATCGCGGCGAGGCCAAAGGAAATTTGCAGAGGCGACTGCGCAAAACCCGTGATGATGGCGGCAAGTCCGACCCCGATGAAAAACACGGTGATCACGCCAATACGGTTCCATTTATCGGCAAGATAGGCGGCAAATGGCGCTCCGGCGCCAAACAGAACCAGCGAAGGAATACCGTAGGGGATCATTTCCGCATAAGCCCCGTCGGCTGCCAGACCAAAGGAAAGCCCCGCGCTAAACGCCGCTTTCGCAAAAATCAGCATGAACAGATGATCAACGAAATGACCGAAGTTAAGAAAGGTAAAGCGAAGCTGCTGACTGGTCATGGGTTTTATCCTGACATTGGACGGGGCCGGTTGGGGCCGTATCCCCGCTCTTTTATCGCTTCAATTTATCATAAAGGCAGCCAGGCTGTCACAGTCCTTTTTTGAACCCGCCGCATTAGGTTTTTTCACGCGATATTTCACATTGCAAAACGGCCATAATACCCTAGAATAAAGATTACTCATCGGGGTGCCTGTTTGGGCTGAGAGGCAGAATAAATGCCGACCCGTAGAACCTGATCCGGTTAGAACCGGCGGAGGGAATTGAGGCCGGTTCATTTCATCGAATGCTTTCCGCGCTTTTTTCCCCGAAATATGGAAGGAAGAAAGTATGCGCGATAACAATGCCTTACCGCTTTTAAATGAGATCGCCATGCGCCGTCCGGCGGTGCATTGCCTCACCAACACGGTGGTTCAGGCCCTGACGGCCAATATGCTGCTCGCCGTCGGAGCCATCCCCTCCATGTCCTCGGATATCGTGGAGGTTGCAGATTTCACAAAGAGCGCGGATGCGCTTCTTGTCAATATCGGCACCCTTGACGGGGACCTGAAAGCCTCGATCAGGGCCGCCATCGCGGCAGCGCGCGAGAATGGCATTCCCTGGATTTTCGATCCCGTTTTTATCGACCGGTCGCCGCCGCGCGCCGCCTATGCGAAGGAACTGCTTGCACTTGGCCCGGCACTGATCCGCGGCAACAAGGGGGAAATTGCAACGCTTGGCGGCGGTCCCGCCGATCTTGCGCGGAAAACCGGCGCCATCGTCGCCATGACCGGCGTTACCGACCTCGTCACCGACGGAGAGGCGGAAATCACCCTCGACGGCGGTCATGAGCTGATGAGCCTGGTCACCGGCATCGGTTGCGCGGGAACGGCGATGCTGGCGGCCTGCGTCGCGGTCAGCGCACCCAACGTCCGCCTTGCCTCTGTCGCCGCCGGTCTCGATCTTTTTGGCAAAGCCGGGGAACAGGCGGCGCGTGAAAGCAAGGGCCCGGGCACCTTCGCCGTCGCCATTCTCGACCAGCTCTATCAATTCAGTCAGTCCAGCCTTCAGGAAAGGAAGGTAGAAGCATGAGTAAACAACCTCTCTCCCGCCGGAAATTCCTCGCGACCGCTGGCGTCGGCGCGATCGGCGCCGGACTGCTGGCGAAGCCCGCCATCGCGAGCGGCACGCGTCACTGGAAGATGGTCACGTCCTGGCCGAAAGGCGCGCCGGGTGTCGGCATAACAGCACAGCGGCTCGCTGACCGGATCACCCTGATGAGCGGAGGAAAGCTTAAAGTGAAGCTTTATGCGGCCGGGGAACTGGTCCCGCCGCTGGAAGTTTTCGGGGCCGTCGGCGGCGGCACAGCGGAGCTTGGCCATACCGCCTCCTTCTTCTGGCAGGGAAAGGCCAAGGCGAGCGTCTTTTTCACGACCGTTCCTTTTGGACTGACCGCACTCGAGCATATGGCCTGGATCAACCAGGGCGGCGGGCAGACGCTCTGGGACAAGCTCTACGCGCCGTTTAATATCAAGCCTTTCATGGCCGGGAATACGGGTATCCAGATGGGCGGGTGGTTCAAGAAGGAGATTAACTCTCTCGATGACCTGAAAGGCCTGAAAATCCGGAGCGCCGGGCTCGGCGGCGACCTGTATGAAAAACTGGGCGCGACCGCGGTGCTGCTGCCGCCCGGTGATATCTATGCGGGCCTGCAGAGCGGTCTTGTCGATGCGGTCGAGTTTCTCGGCCCATGGAGCGACAGGGGTTTCGGTTTTTACAAGGCAGCGCCCTATTACTATTGGCCCTCTTTCAACAAGCCCAACGGCACCGCTGAATGCCTCGTCAACGGGCACGCGTTCGAGAGCCTGCCGCCGGATCTCAAGGCCGTTGTCGAGAACGCCTGCCAGGCGGAGAACGCCTTCGGGCTTTCCGAATCCGATTGGGAGAATGCCCGCGCCCTCGATGACCTGATCACCAACAAGAAGGTCGACGTCCGCGAATTCCCGGCAGATGTCATTGCCGCTGCGAAATCACTGACGCCTGCGCTTCTTGATGATTTCGTCAAGGGAGATGCGATAGCGGAGGAAATTCTCACCGCCTACCGCAAGGCGCTTGGTCTCGCGGCAAGCTGGTCCCGCGTCAGCCGGCAGGCCTTCCTCAACGCCCGCGACGGATAGAGGAAATTAAGGGACGCACCCATTATGGTTAGCAAGACGTTATCAACGGCACCATAATGGGTGTGTTCATCCCGGATCCGCAAAGAATTGCCCCCATAATGGTGTAAATCCGCAAGTCCTTGCCGCAAATTGCAGCGGCGTGCGGCGTGCAGGCGAAACCTATTTGATTCTTGACACCCGCCATTACTGAACCCCTAATATGAATTTTGAATAAAGTAATTAAGGGGTAGTCGACATGGGAATTGAAAGTCTCCTCATATTCTTGGTCATTGGTGCCGTGGCCGGTTGGCTGGCTGGACTGATTGTAAAAGGATATGGGTTCGGTTTGATCGGGAACATGGTTGTCGGCATTATTGGCGCCTTTATCGCCGGGCTTATATTGCCGAGAATCGGGATCAATATCGGCGGCGGCATAATCGCCGCGATAATCCATGCAACCATTGGCGCCGTGCTGCTTCTTTTCCTCATCAAGCTCATCAAATCGAACGGGAACGGCTAGCCGAAATCGGACAATCGCCCCTTAACGCATAAATTCCGCGCCAGATAGGATTACGGTCACGCCGACTCATGGCATCCCGTCCGGCCCTCCCCCCTTGACCCGCCAATAACACCGGGCCAATATCCCCGGAAGTTAAGGAAAGTGGCGGATAGGAGCGATATGTCCTTGCAGAACGCCTTGATTCTCTCGGGAGTGCTGATCGCGATGGCCGTTGCCGCGGGGTTCGTCGGACTGCGTGTCTTTTATGGCTCCATCTACAAATTCGATCAAAATCCCGGCGACCCGCAGCAACTTGGGCTCGACGGCATAAAGATCGTCGATTTCAAGTCCGAGGACGACGCCGATATCAAAGCCTGGATCAAGACCCCGGAAGATGGCGCGCCGGTTATTCTCTATTTCATGGGTAATTTTGCGTCCATCGGCCCGTCTGTCCAGCGCCTGAAGCCGTTTCTGGATCAGGGCTTCGGGCTCGCCGCTTTAGTATACCGCGGATCAAGCGGTCAGGGCGGCATCCCAGCCGAGGAAAATTTCGCCGCAGACGCCCGCGCCCTCTACGATCAGCTGGATGTCCTTATGGGGATGAAAATCCCGGAAGAACAACGGGTTGCCCATGGCTATAGCCTCGGAAGCGGCATTGCCGTGCGGCTTGCGTCGGAAAGGCCTGTTGCCGGTCTAGTGCTGGAAGCGGCCTTTGCCCGCTTTTGTGACTATTTTACCGACCGCTATTACGGGCTTCCCTTCTGTTATGTGATGAACCGGGAACGCTATGATTCGATTGACCGCATTGGCAAAATTCAGGCGCCGATTCTGGTCCTGCATGGCGAAAAGGATACGGCAATAAATATCCGCTCCGCCAGACGGTTATTTGACGCCGCGCGGGAGCCCAAGCATTTCATTGCCTATGAGAACGGCACGCATGTCAATTTATCCGGCCAAGGCCTTTTGAAAGATGTGCCTGCATTCTATTCAGGCGTTGTGCCGGGCGCCGGGACTAGTCATTGACCAGCAATTCATTCAATATCTTGCCGATTTCTCTGATCGTTGGATCGATCATCATGTTGAAATGGTCGCACTCGAAGACTTGAACCTCAATATGACCGGAAATCCATTTCTTCCAGCCGAGTTCATTGCCGGCTCTTAAAAACTCGACACTAGCCTCGCGCGCCTTGAACAGTAAAACGTCCCCCGGATACGTTACCGGTTGATAGCGGTGCTCCGCCCTGAGATAGGCCTGCGTCATGTATCGGCCAACCAATGCATCAGGTATACGTTCCCCATTTTTTAAACATCGCTCTATTTCATCCATCTCACCGCGAGCGGATCGGCTTCGCAGTTTTCGCAACGGCCATTGCAGGGCGAATTTCAAGCTCCAATGCCGGGCCACCCAGATTTTTTCAAGCACGCTCACCGTTTTCTGATCATCTTCCGGCGCCAATGTGTCGAAAAAGATCAAGTTACCAACCTCATCTCCAGCCCGCGCGAGCTGTTGCGCCATTTCGAACGCGATAACCCCGCCACCTGAGTAGCCTGCCAGGTTAAAGGGGCCTTCCGGTTGATGTTTCCGTATCGCGTCCAGGTAACAAGCCGCCATTTCCTCAATGGTTTCATGAACTTCGCCTCCGCCATCTGATCCGAGTGCCCGGAGTGCATAAAAAGGCAATTTTGTATCAAGATAGCCGGACAAAGACCGGAAATTCAAAACATTGCCCCCAGCACCATGCACGAGATAGAGCGGCTTGACCGCGGAAGACCCATCCTTGATCCGGACAAGCGGAGACCATCGCTGTTCCGGGGCGCCCCTTTCATTGCTTTCCCCCTTCACCATTTCGCCAACTTCCAGTTGCCCTTTTTCGATCACGACTTCTGACAGGCTCCGCAGCGTCGGCGCCTGAAAGAGGGTCGCGAGCGGCAAGTCAACTTTATACTCCTTGCGGATCTTGGCAAACAGCCGGACCGCCGCCAGCGAGTGGCCGCCGAGATCAAAGAAATCCGCCTCTGGCTTCGGTTGATCAACACCGAGAAGATCGGACCAGAATTCCGCAACTTTCTTCTCTACTGAGTTAGCGTAGGCGGTCTCTTTCTGCTGCGCCCCCTCTTTGCGGTGCGATGGTTTCTTTCGCCGCGGTTCGGCCGTTCTCGCCATCTCGCGGCGAAGATCTGTCATTGACGTCGGGGATACAACCATCTGGCGCGCCGGAACCTCAAGCATCCGGCTGAAAACCGCTTCAGACTCGGCGGCGCATATTCCTTGCGAAATCATCAAGTCAACCAGCATCTCAGGCGAACCCTTTAAGTCAAAACTGCCGCCATCGACACGGCGCAGAGCGAACCCTTCCAACATCATTAGCGGCTTTTCGTCATTGTGACCCAGAAACACAACGTCAAAACTGGCGAATCGCCCCGGTGTCTCGGCAACAAGCCTGGCCCTTGTGATGAGCTTCTGCGGCAACGGTTTCAGGATACGGATACGATCCACCGACATCGGGGCGTAGAAGGCGCCCTCGTTGCCCACATCGGCCAGCAAATTCAGCCCGATCGTCGCGGCTGTATCCATAAGTCCCGGATGCGCGGCAAATACGCCCAGATCAGAGACAAACGCGTCGGGGAGCACAAAATCAGCTTCTATTTCTTGCGTTCCAGCCCGGATTTCACCAACATTTTTCCAACGCGGGCCGAAATCGATCAGGTCTTCCTGCGAATCCCGTCCACTGCTGTCTGAAAGACGTAAACCCGACATCGTCTGCAGATCACGCGGAATTTTTCTGTCCTGGAACCGTTTGAACACAACCCGGGCATGGCAATGATCGATCAGCGGCGCTTCCGCCGAGAGGGCGCTCTGAACCCGGAATTCATATCCCTGCTCGTCCGGGGTCAGGGTGATGACGACGCGGGCGCCCAAGCCTTCCGGGAAAACCATCGGGTTGACCAGTGACAGGGAATTTATCTCCCAATTGCGGCCACTCGCAACCTCGTCCATGGCGGCGCGGGCAATTTCAATGTAGGCGGTGCCGGGAAGCACTGGCACACCGCCGACCACATGCTCACTGAGGACCCAGAGTTTCTTGGGATCATAACCGGCGGTAAAGGAAACCGTGCCGTCCTCGGCCGTTTGCTTGCGGCCAAGTAACGGATGCCCGCCCGCCGGTATTTCCATGGAAGTCCCATAGGCGCGCGCCGCCATGCCGACATCCCGCCAGACGCCCCAGGAAATGGCAAGACCGTCGGCGCGCGAGGCCGCCAACGCTTCAAGGTAACTGTTGGCCGCCACGTAATCAACCTGGCCCGGCGGCGCGGTTATCACGGAGGTTGAGGAAAAGACGGCGAAGAAATCGAGATCGCCCCCGGGAAGCAACGCCGCAAGATTTTCACCGCCGGTAACCTTGGCAGACATGACGCGATGGGCATCCTCAAGGGTTTTTGCCATCATCGGCGCATCATCCATGGTTCCCGCCCCATGGAACAGGCCATCTATCCCGCCAAACTCGGCGCGGATCGTTTCAAGCGCCCCGGTCAATTGCACGCGGTCCGCGACATCGGCAGCAACGAAAAGCGCAGTCCCGCCGAAGCTTTCCACTTCTTTCAGAGTCTGGATCGCCCGCGCCCTGCCCGAGCCGGGCTCGGTTTTCAAAATACCGTCCCAGTCTGCCTTTTCCGGCATCTTGCTGCGGCCGATCAGGGCGATCTTCGCTTTCACCGACCTGGCAAGATATTTGGCAAGCTCCAGGCCGATCCCCCCGGTTCCACCGGTAATAATATAGCTGCCGTTTTCCTTCAGCCTGGCAGGCATTCCCCTGGGTGCGGCGGCATCAAGCTGCGAAAGGGTCTGCTTGAACCGTTGCCGTCCGCGGAATGCGACGCAGTCCTCCGCCGTCACCCCGTCATGCTCCTCCA
>JAIOYL010000174.1 GCA_021741195.1 Sneathiella sp.
GTATGCACCGGCCTTGGGGGCGTAAGGACGGCCCTTTACATATTCGAATGTCGTCTCACCAGGCGCAACCAGACCAGCGCGGGAACCCGCTTCAATCGTCATGTTGCAAAGTGTCATCCGGCCTTCCATGGAGAGGGAGCGAACCGCGTCGCCGGCATATTCGATCACATGCCCGGTGCCGCCCGCCGTTCCAATCTTGCCAATGATTGCAAGCGCCAGATCCTTTGCCGTTACGCCGATAGGCAATGCCCCGTCAACCTGGACGCGCATATTCTTCGCTTTTTCCTGAACGAGGGTCTGTGTCGCCAGCACATGCTCGACTTCCGACGTCCCGATGCCATGCGCAAGCGCGCCGAAAGCACCATGTGTGGAGGTGTGGGAATCGCCGCATACGATGGTCATGCCGGGCAAGGTCAGTCCCTGTTCCGGTCCGATGATATGGACAATCCCGCGCCGATCATCGGTCATTGAGAAGTAGGGAATGCCGAATTCCGCCGTATTGGCTTCCAGCGTATCAACCTGCAGCTTGCTTTCGGGATCCGTGATCCCTTTTTCAATATCCTTCGTCGGGACATTGTGATCGGCAACAGCAAAGGTCGCGTCCGGTCGCCGGACTTTTCGACCGGCCACCCGCAATCCTTCGAAGGCCTGCGGGCTGGTAACTTCATGAACGAGATGGCGATCAATATAGAGAATATAGGTATCGTCTTCCATCTGGTCGACAATATGACTATCCCAGATTTTGTCATACAAGGTTCTAGGGGTTCCCATAATCTATCCTCTTAGCTCATCAAGAAATTACCAATTCGCCCTTCAGGCTGGGTTCCGTTAGCCGACAACCTTGTTATAGCGGTCTTCGCGGCGTTCGCGGATACGGGCTTTTTTGCCGCGCAGTTCGCGCAGGTAGTAAAGTTTGGCGCGGCGCACGATGCCCTGACGCACAAGTTCGATCTTGTCAATCCGTGGAGAATAAAGCGGGAATATACGTTCCACGCCTTCACCATAGGAAATTTTCCGAACCGTGAAATTAGCATTGATGCCGCCGCCGTTGCGCGCGATGCAAATTCCTTCAAAGGCCTGGATACGCTCGCGCGTACCCTCGACAACCTTCACATGGACCCGAAGGGTGTCCCCCGGACGGAATTGAGGAACCGGACGTTCCGCAACCAATTTATCAATCTGTTCCTGTTCTAGCTTTTGAACCGTATTCATGGCTTTCACCCTTATGTCAAAAATTACTCTTTCGGCGATCCCAGAGGTCACGCCGACGTTCCTTGGTCAACTCTTCGGACTGGCGACGTCGCCAGTCCTTTATTCTTTCGTGGTGGCCCGACAGCAGAACTTCCGGTACCTCCCGGCCTTCCCAGACCGGAGGACGGGTGTAATGGGGATATTCCAGCAACCCGTCCGCAAAACTCTCTTCTTCCAGCGATTGCCTGTTGCCCGTCACGCCGGGGAGCAGACGAACCACCGCATCCAGTAACGCCAGCGCGGCGATCTCGCCACCTGACAGGATGAAATCACCCAAACTGACTTCTTCCACATCCCGGGTCTCAAGTACCCGTTGATCAATTCCTTCGAACCGCCCGCAAACCAAAATCGCCCCGGGTCCATCCGCCAGTTCCCGAACGAAAGCCTGGTCAATAACCCGGCCACGGGGACTGAAATATATAATCCGCTCAATTCCCGGCTGCTCTGCCGCCACCGCGTCAATCGCGGGGCCCAGAACATCGGGCCGCATCACCATTCCGGCGCCACCGCCGAAGGGACTGTCATCGACATTGCGGTGCTTGCCAAAGGCGAAGTCGCGAATGTCAGTGACTTTCAAGTCCCACGCCCGATCCTGCAGCCCCTTTCCCGCCAGACTTTCCCCAAGCGGACCCGGAAACATTTCCGGATAGAGGCTCAAGATATGGGCGGTCCAGGTCATCCTTCCGTGCGTCTTTCCCTCAATTCCCAAATCGTTACACGTCCGCCAGATTCTGTGGCGGTTCCGGAGTATCGAAAAAATCGTCACCCAACTCCACAACGACCTGACCCTTCGCGATATTCACTTCGGGCACTACTTCAGCGGTAAAGGGCACCAGCACGGCCGCCTTCTCGCTTTTGCCGTCCGGCACGATCTCCAGCATGTCCCCTGCGCCAAAATCATGGAGGCGCAGAATGGTTCCGAATGTCGTTCCGTCCCGGAATACCGCCTGCAGGCCAATCAGGTCCGCATGGTAATATTCGTCATCTTCTGTCGTCTCAGGCAACATATCCCGCCCGACATAGAGCTCCGTCCCTTTAAGGGCCTCAGCTCCGTCGCGGTCTGATATACCCTTAATCCGCACGACCGGCAAACCTTTGCTGAGGCCAACTACTTTCAACTGATAAGCTATCGCTCCCGAGGCGTCCGTCAAGGGACCATATGCCGCGATATCTTCCGGGTTTTGGGTAAAGCTTTTCACCTTGACCTCACCCTTGATACCCTTGGCCCCGACAATTATGCCCAGCAAAAGCCTGTCCGATGCTGACATCAGACCAGCTTAACCTTCCGCTTTTTCTTCAACCTCAACGGCTTCCTCAGCGACAACTTCTTCGGTCACCGCTTCTTCAGCCACTACTTCTTCAACAGGGGCTTCCTCGACCGGAGCGGCGGCAGCTTCCGCCGCAGCATCTTCCGCTGCCTGCTTGGCTTCCGCCTGTTCGCGGAGACGCTCCTGAGCCTTGGCTTTCGGCTTCGCTTTTTCCGGATTATGTCGAGCAGGTTTTTCGCCGAGACCGGCGGCGGCCATCAGGCTCGCGACGCGATCCGTTGCCTGGGCGCCATGACCGATCCAGTACTGGATACGCTCGGCGTTCAGGGTCACGCGCTGATCGTTGTCCTTCGGCAGCATCGGATTATAGATACCAAGGCGCTCAAGATACCGTCCATCACGCGGGCTGCTGGCTTCGGCAACTACGACGCGGTAGAATGGACGTTTTTTTGCGCCCTGACGGGTGAGGCGAATTTTCAATGCCATATTACGTTCTTTCCTTTAACAAACTCAATTTCGATTAAAACTTCATTCCCGGCGGTAAAAGCCCCTGCATGCCTCCGCGTGCAATGCCCTTTTTGCCAAGCTTCTTCACTTTTTTCATCATGTCCGCCATTTGCTTGTGTTGTTTCAGCAAACGGTTGACATCCTGAACATTCATACCGGAACCCGCAGCGATTCTTTTCTTGCGCGAGGCGGCGATAATTTGCGGATTTCGGCGCTCCTTTGGCGTCATCGACTGGATCATCGCTTCCTGTCGGACAAGCAATTTGTCATCGAGATTGGCGCCATCCAGCTGCTTCTTCATCTTACCGATGCCAGGCAGCATACCGATCAGGCTGTTCATGCCGCCCATTTTACGCATCTGCCGCAATTGGCTGGCCAGGTCATCGAGGTCGAAAACGCCCTTCTGCATTTTGAGCGCAAGCTTTTCCGCCTCGCCCTTCTCAATTGTCTCCGCCGCCCGCTCGACCAGCGATACGATATCGCCCATGCCGAGAATACGGTTCGCGATACGGTCGGGATGAAAGGCCTCCAGCGCATCGAGCTTTTCACCGGTACCGAGCAGCTTGATCGGACAACCGGTCACTTCGCGCATGGAGAGCGCCGCACCGCCACGTCCGTCACCATCGATCCGGGTTAATACAATGCCGGTGACGTCAACTCGGGCCTTGAACTGCTCTGCGACATTGACAGCATCCTGACCGGTTAGACTGTCGACCACCAGCAGCGTTTCAGTGGGATGGGTATTACGATGAACGGCGTCCATCTCGGCCATCAATTCCTCGTCCACATGCAGACGGCCAGCGGTATCAAGAAGGATAACGTCCATGCCCTGTAACCGGGCGGACTGGATTGCGCGATTCGCAATATCAACCGGCATCTGGCCAGCGACAATCGGCAAAGTCGCGACACCGGTTTGCTCACCAAGGATCTTAAGCTGCTCCTGCGCGGCCGGGCGGCGCACGTCAAGAGAGGCCATCATGACCTTCTTGCCCTGCTTCTCAGTCAGCCATTTGGCGATCTTCGCCGTCGAGGTGGTTTTACCGGAGCCTTGCAACCCGACCATCATAAAGACGATCGGCGGCACGGCCATCAGGTTCAGTTCCTGTTGTTCCGAGCCCAGCATCTCGACGAGCTGATCATGGACAACCTTGATCACCATTTGCGCCGGATTGACGGATTTCAGGACTTCCGTTCCGACAGCCTTGGTTTTAACGCGTTTGATAAAGCTTTTGACAACAGGCAGCGCAACATCCGCCTCAAGGAGGGCGACACGCACTTCGCGCAAAGCCTCCGAGACATCTGCTTCCGACAGGGCGCCGCGCCTGGTCAGTTTACCAAGAACATCACCCAGTCTACCTGTCAGATTTTCGAACATTCGGTTATCAACCCGTTCAAACCACGTTAAAATTCAGCCCTGCAACAACCATTTCAAACAACACAAAAAACGCCAGGGCGCGAAACTCGCGGGCTGACGGATACCACAAAAGGTACTTACTATGTAGCGACTCAGTTGTCTTGAGTGGCCGGAATTAGCCATAGCTATCGCCATAAGTCAAGCATAAGTCACCGCCGCCTCACCAAATATACTAGACCGAAGGCCCACAAACGCCTATATCGCGGGGTATGGAACAAATACCTTTCATAAAGATGCATGGACTCGGCAATGACTTTGTCATTATCGACGGACGCGACCGGCTGCCGGAACTTTCCGCGCCTGTCCTCCGTGCAATCGCCGACCGGCATCGCGGCGTCGGTTATGATCAGTTGATTGTCATGGAACCGGGTAGCCCGGATGCCGAAATCTTTATGCGCATTTACAATGCTGACGGGAGCGAGGCAGAGGCCTGCGGTAATGCCACGCGCTGCGTCGCGCATCTGTTGATGCAGGAAACGCATAAAGGTGACGTGGTGATCGAGACACGCGCCGGATTACTGTCGGGGACAGCAGATGGTCAGGGCAATATTGTTATTGATATGGGCAGGCCAAAACTTGACTGGCAGGATATTCCGCTCTCCCGGCCCGAAGATACGGCGCATATCAATTTGACAATCGGGCCGCTCAGTGATCCTGTCGGTGTCAATATGGGCAATCCCCATGCCGTCTTCTTTGTAGAGGACGCGGATGCCGTTGACCTCGATAAATGGGGACCAATTGCCGAGATCGATCCGATCTTTCCCGAAAAGGCCAATATCAGTGTCGCCAGCAAGATGGCAAACGGCGACATCCGCCTCCGCGTCTGGGAACGGGGTGTCGGCATCACACTCGCCTGTGGATCGGCCGCTTGTGCGACAATGGTTGCCGCCAACCTGCGTGGCCGTGTAGGTAAATCCGCGACATTGCATCTGAACGGCGGTCCGCTCGATATGCGCATAGATGCCAATGGTCACGTCTTTATGGGCGGGGCGATTGCCACCTCCTATACAGGTATCCTTACCGCTGATCTGCTGAAAGGTGCCGCGTAATGGGAGAGATCAAGCCGCTTGCCGCGCCGGAGATTATTACTTTCGGTTGCCGTCTCAATACATACGAATCCGAAGTGATTCGCGGCCACGCCATGGCGGCTGGAATGACCAACGCAGTGATCATCAATACCTGCACGGTAACGAACGAAGCCGAACGGCAGGCACGACAGGCGATTCGCAAGGCCCGCCGCGACCATCCTGATGCAAAAATCATCGTCACCGGCTGTGCCGCCCAGACCAATCCCGAGCAGTTTACGAAAATGCCCGAGGTCGACCAGATCCTCGGCAATCAGGAAAAACTTGAACCACAGTCCTTCGGCCTTGAGCAATCGGAGAGGGTGCAGGTCAATGATATCATGTCGGCGGAAGAAACTGCCGGACATCTGATCGAAGGCTTTGATGGCCGCGCGCGCGCATTTCTGCAAATCCAGAACGGCTGCAACCATCGCTGTACGTTCTGCATCATCCCTTATGGCCGAGGCAACAGCCGCTCTGTCCCCTTGGGCGCGATTGTCGATCAGGCGCGATCCCTCACCCAAAACGGCTATAAGGAATTCGTCCTGACCGGCGTGGATATCACGGCTTACGGGGAAGACATTCCGGGAACACCGACACTGGGCCAGATGTGCCGCCGCCTTCTGGCGCCCGTTCCTGGCATCGCGCGGCTGCGGCTTTCTTCCCTCGATCCGGTGGAAGTGGATGACGATCTCTGGCGGCTGATCGAAACGGAACCGCGCCTGATGCCGCATCTGCATATCAGCCTGCAGTCCGGTGATGACATGGTGCTGAAACGGATGAAGCGCCGTCATCTTCGTGATGACGTCTATAGGTTTGTTGAAAAAGCGCGTTCGTTGCGCCCCGATGTGGTTTTCGGCGCCGATATTATCGCGGGCTTTCCAACTGAGACCGACGAGATGGCGGCGAATAGCGTGAAATTGATCGAGGAGTGCGATATTACCTATCTGCATGTCTTCCCCTATTCCGCGCGGCCCGGAACCCCGGCCGCAAAAATGCCGCAGGTCTTAGGTGATATACGCAAGTCACGCGCAGCCGTGCTTCGTGTTGCAGGTGACGCCAATCTCGCCCGGTTTCTGCAACAACTTGTCGGTACTGAGCAATCCGTCCTGGTGGAGAACGAGACGACGGGGCGCACGACCCATTATGCGCCCGTCGATTTCGGGTTCAATGCGGCTAGCGGAGAAATTATCAATGTTTTTGTTGAAAGCTCGGACGGAATAAAGCTGTTCGCCCGACCCCTGGAATTAAGTAAAACCGTATGAGTGATGTAAAGGAAAAGAAGGGCTGGTTCCGGCGCCTGAGCGAAGGATTGAAGCGCTCCTCCAGCGCCCTATCAAGCGGTATCACCGACATTTTCACCAAGCGCAAGCTCGATGACGATGTGCTGGAGGAGCTTGAAGATCTGCTGATCTCAGCGGATCTCGGTGTCTCGACCGCCGCCCGGATAACGGCCAGTATCGCCAAAACCCGCTACAACAGGGAAATTGCGCCCGAGGAGATTCGCGCGGCACTTGCGGAGGAAGTCGCAGCCATTCTCCATCCTGTCGCCAAGCCCTTTGAGCTTCAGGAAGACCGCAAGCCGCATGTGGTGTTGATCGTCGGGGTGAACGGCTCCGGCAAGACCACCACGATCGGCAAACTGTCCAAACAATATACGGAACAGGGCAAGAAAGTCGTGCTCGCCGCCGGGGACACCTTTCGCGCGGCAGCGGTGGAGCAGCTGCAGGTGTGGGGCCAGCGCACCGGATGCGATGTGGTCACCACAAAAG
>JAIOYL010000020.1 GCA_021741195.1 Sneathiella sp.
ATTCTTCAGTTGGTAATCCGTCCCGGTCCCAATCGGTCCGTGCGTCCTCACGGCGGTGATCAAAAAAGCGGATATTGTCGTCTTTCATCTCCAACGGCTTGATCTTCGTCTCAATAAAATCGTCGAGCGTTTTCAGATACTGAACCAGTCCTTCGGGTAGATTGAAATTGGTCTCGCCTGTCATAGCGGTGCTGTCCTTATTTTTTCGTTGAATTTTTTGAACGCAATTCAGCTTAGCGGTAAACCCGCGTAAATCAATGATGGAAATATTTCGGCAATGTCTTGCAGGGGCTAAATAATAGCCTTTGCCAAAGCTGTTGCTATTGGTTCATATTATTTTCCGGCCTTTCCTTTAGGAACGACAGAAGCGAAAACAGCTTTGAGCCTTGCCATTACGGAAAAGCCAGATAAGTAACAAGAACCAGCTTGTCCCTAAATAAAAAAAGAAAAAGGAGATTGGACGAAAATGAACCTTAATGGAATAACAGCGATTGTCACGGGCGGCGCCTCCGGCCTTGGTGCGGCAACAGCGCACAAATTAGCGGATGCTGGAGTTAAAGTCGGTATTTTCGATCTTAACGAAGAAAAGGGTGTGGCCCTTGCAAAAGAAATCGGCGGCGCCTTCGCCAAGGTGAATGTCACCTCTGAAGAGGATGTCGACGCAGGCTTCGCGTCCATCCGCTCGAAACTCGGGCAGGAACGGGTCCTGGTGAATTGCGCCGGGACGGGCAACGCTGTCAAGACGGCAAGCCGCGATCGGGAAACCGGGGAGATCCGGCATTTCCCGCTCGACAAGTTCGAGTTGATTATCCAGATCAACTTGATTGGCACGTTCCGTTGCATCGCGAAATCAGCAGCCGGCATGATGTCCCTTGATCCCATCGAGGGGGAGCGCGGTGTGATCATCAACACGGCTTCGGTCGCCGCCGAAGACGGGCAGGTGGGGCAAGCATCCTATTCGGCGTCGAAGGGCGGCGTGGTTGGCATGACCCTCCCGATCGCTCGCGATCTCGCGCAGGAGCTTATCCGTGTAAACACGATCCTGCCGGGCATTTTCGATACGCCGCTTCTGCAAGGCGCGCCGGATAAAGTGAAGGCTGCGCTGGCGGCGCAGGTTCCCAACCCGTCCCGACTTGGACGACCGGAGGAATATGCGTCCCTCGCGATTGAGATGTGCCGCAATGGCTATTTCAACGGCGAGGACGTCCGCCTAGATGGCGCGATCCGTATGGCTCCCAGATAAATAGAGAACAAAAAGGAAAAGAAAAATGACTGACGCATATATTATCGATGCCTGCCGCACACCGCGCGGTATTGGCAAGGTCGGCAAGGGCGCCCTTGCGCATTTGCATCCCCAGCATCTCGGCGCCACCGTCTTGGCAGCGCTTGCCGAACGGAATGATTTTGACACTGCCGATGTGGACGACATCATCTGGGGCACCTCAACACAGGTTGGCAAGCAGTCCAGCGACCTTGGCCGCATGGCGGCGCTCACAGCCGGTTATGACATCCGGGCCTCCGGTATGACGTTGGACCGGTTTTGCGGCTCCGGGATCACGACCGTAAATCTTGCCGCGGCCCAGATCATGTCCGGCATGGAAGATCTCGTCATTGCCGGCGGAACCGAAATGATGAGCTATACCGCCTCAATCGCGGACCCCAGCAGCCCGAGTTTGCTGGATAAAGGCAATATGGAGTTACGCCAAATACACCCGCAATCACAGCAGGGCGTTTGCGCCGACGCGATTGCGACACTTGAGGGAATTGACCGCAAAGCTGTTGATGAGCTGGCGGTTGAAAGCCAGAGCCGTGCCGACCGCGCCATCCGGGAGGGCCGGTTCGACAGGTCGCTCGTCCCGGTAAAAAACAAAGACGGTTCCATTGCGCTTGACCGGGAAGAATTTCCACGGCCCGGCACGACGATGGAAAGCCTAGCCAAACTCAGAACCGTCTTCGACATGTTCCGTGATATAGTGGTGGATGAGGCAGGTGAAACCTACGGCAGCCTGATCACGCGCATATATCCGCAGATCAAGGAGTTCAACCATGTGCATCATGCAGGGAACTCTTCGGGTGTCGTCGATGGGGCGGCCGCGATTTTGTTGGCCTCCGGCGACTATGCGAAAAAGCACAATCTCAAACCCCGCGCCCGCATTGTCGCCACGGCGAATATGGGGGACTGCCCGACGCTCATGCTGAACGCGCCAGTTCCCGCTGCCCGGAAAGCCCTTGCCAAGGCTGGCCTGACGCCAGACGATATTGACCTTTGGGAAATCAACGAAGCCTTTGCCATTGTTGCCGAGAAATTCATCCGCGATCTGAAACTTGACCGCGACAAGGTGAATGTAAATGGCGGCGCGATGGCGCTCGGCCATCCAATTGGCGCGACAGGATCAATCCTGATCGGCACCCTGCTCGATGAACTTGAACGGCAGGATAAAATGCGCGGACTTGTGACGATGTGCGCCGCCGGCGGCATGGCCCCGGCGATCATTATTGAGCGCATTGACGATTAGGGATTAGGAAACATCTGGCGCGGTAACTGGTGTTGCCGCGACAGACGCTTACGGTGGCAATCACCAATTCAGAGAATTATCACTTTTATGGTTCCCTTTGCTTGTCAAAGTTCATCGTCGCATGGTAAGGCGGTCCCGGCGAAATTTCTTGAAATAATAGCCCATTGCGGCGCAACGGTGAGCACCTAAAAAAATGACAATCGAATCCGGTCTGAGAGCCCGCAGTGACTCTAAATGCGAGCTTTGCGGTACCTCTGAAAATCTTGATGTTTTTGATGTGCCGCCGGGTGCTGATCAAAATGAGGACCAATGTATCCTTATCTGTAACGCCTGCCGCGCCCAGATTGAAGACAATGAAGCGATAAACGTGCATCATTGGCGCTGTCTCAAAGAAAGTATGTGGAGCGAGATACCGGCTGTACAGGTCATGGCTTGGCGAATGCTCACTCGATTGCGGGATGAGGCCTGGGCACGTGATGCCCTCGAAATGCTCTATCTGGATGATGAAACTCTGGCCTGGGCAGAATCAGCGGGTGAGGGAACTGCCAGCGAAGATGCAATTCAGCATCTTGATAGTAACGGGGTGGCGTTGAGTTCGGGCGATACCGTGATTTTGATCAAGGATTTAAATGTCAAGGGCGCGGGGTTTACCGCAAAGCGCGGGACGGCGGTGCGGAGTATTTCGCTTGTCCCTGACAATGCGGCCCATATCGAAGGCCGCGTCGAAGGCCAGCAAATTGTCATTCTGACTGAATTTGTCAAAAAAACTAATTAACCTGGTATCGCGCTGCATACCATTAACGTCGAGCAAGATGTCGGCGCCTGTCCGTCGTCAGAGCATTTGTCATTAAGCGTTGTCTATTGCTTCTGAGACGTTGAAGCCTGGCGGAGAGAGGCGGGAAGCGACTTTCCTGTTTCCTGATCTCACTGGATTTACCCATCTTGTGGAATCAACAGAACCGGGGGTGATTGTTGAATTACTCAATCAGTATATCGATGGGGTTGCACAGGTAATATTTGCCCACGAGGGTACAGTCATGAAAGTGATTGGCAATTTTGGAGACGACTCTTTCTTTGATTTCACGGCGTATGGAGATGCTGTAAATATAGCGGCGCTAACCTGCATAGATTCGGCATTCTCTAAAAGTTTGGAGCATTGCATTAAGTAAATAGTGACCCGAGCATAACCGCTTGGCGTCAGTGCGTCGCTAGAAATACAGGACTTCTACTTTCTAAGGTGCATCTTCGTTTTCACTTGCAAAGCTCACGTCTCAAATATCGACGATGACGGTTGACAGACGGGATCAACAATCGCAGCATCTAGGGTATCAATTTATCAATAATAATAAGGACTAATAATATGTCGGGAACCGACCAAGAGCTGTTTAATTTAGCCATGTCAGAAGAAGCTCGGCCTCTGCTTTATGCTGTCCAAAAGCATATCAAGGAAAATGTTGCGCCAATCTCCGATGAGTTTTTTGCCCTAAATAAAGGAAAAGAGGATCGCTGGAGCTGGCATCCGCGTCAACTCGAATTGCTTGACGGGGCTAAAGCAAAGGCCAAGGAATCAGGATTATGGAATTTCTTTTTGCCTGATGCCGAAACCGGTGAAGGGCTAAGCAATCTTGATTACGCATATATCGCGGCGGAACTCGGTAAATATAGCCTGGCGGCGGAAACCTTGAATTGCAGTGCCCCCGATACCGGCAATATGGAAGTGCTGGAGAGGGTTGGAACACCGGAACAGAAGGAAAAATGGTTGAAGCCATTACTGAACGGCGAAATTCGATCGGCATATGCAATGACGGAGCCGGGGGAAGCCTCGTCAGATGCAAAAAATATCAGCACCACAGCTCATCTCGAAAATGGCGAATGGGTCATTAATGGCGAAAAATACTATATTTCAGGTGCCGGAGATCCACGTTGTAAAATCATGATCACAATGGTCAAGACCAGCCCCGACGCGGCGCCGTCAAAGCAGCAGTCCCAAATTCTGGTGCCAATCGATACTCCCGGCGTGGAGATTCTCGAAGGCATGCAGGTTTTCGGTGAGGACCATGCACCCCGCGGTCACATGCATATTAAATTCAATAATGTACGCGTTCCTGAAGAGAATATGCTATTGGGCGAAGGCCGCGGTTTTGAAATCTCACAGGTGAGGTTGGGACCCGGTCGTATTCATCATTGCATGCGGTCAATCGGTCAGGCGGAAAAGGCGCTGGAACTGATGGTTCAGAGAGCGGGCAGCCGTAAAGCATTCGGCAAAACAATTTTGAAACTGGGCAAGAATCTTGAGGTAATTTCCCGCGCGCGTATCGAAATCGACGCCATGCGTTTGATGGTTCTGCAGGCGGCGAAGGCTATGGATGTTCTCGGCAACAGGGAGGCACGCGTCTACGTGAGCGCGGTGAAGGCCATGGTGCCAGAGAAAGTCTGCTTGATTATCGATCAGGCAATCCAGATGCATGGCGCAACCGGAATATCGCAATGGTCGCCGCTTTCCGGCATGTATACACATCAGCGCCACCTTCGCTTTGCCGATGGGCCCGATGAAGTTCATCACATGGTTGTCGGGCGCGCTGAGGCCCAGAAACATGGTGCCTGGTAAATTGTGGTTAATACGGAGTTGACCATGAACAATCTGATTGTCGAAGAATTCATGGTTCCTTCCGGGGACCATGACCTTCGAATTTTTATGCGCAACAAGCGGCGGACCGACGCAAAGCTTGGCAGGCCTGATCGGACGTTGCTGTTCGTACATGGCGCAACATATCCCTCGTCTGTGACCTTTGATTTCGTCGCCGGAGGGTATTCCTGGATGGATACATTGGCGCAGGCCGGTTTTGATTGCTGGCTGATGGATATCCGGGGGTATGGACGCTCCGGTCGCCCGGCGGAAATGGAGCAGGCCGCTGATGCCAACGGGCCGATCGTGCACACGGATGTGGCGGTTGCTGATCTAGATGCGATGGTTGAACATATTTTGGCAAAACGTGGTTTGGAAAAATTGCAGCTGCTGGGATATTCGTGGGGCACCTTAATTACCGGCGCCTATACGGCCAAGAACAACAACAAAGTAGAGCGGCTTGCCCTTTATGGGACGAGTATGCTGAATTCTGGCGCCTCCCTGATCGGAAACGACAGACCGACAGCGGCATATCGCCTTGTGGATGCCCAATCCATCAAAATCCGCTGGGAACATGGCCTCAATCCAGCCGAAATAGCGGATATCATTGTGGCCGACTGGCAGCGGGAATGGCTGGATCAAGCCATCGCCAGCGATCCAAGATCCGGTGAGCACAATCCGCCGTTGTTGCGCGCGCCGACGGGGGTGGTGGATGACAAGGTGAGCCGCTGGTCACGCGGATTTTTCCAATACGACCCGGCTGAAATTACGGTTCCCACACTGGTTATCGTGGGCGAAAAGGACATTGAAACGACTCCTGAAGGAGCTTTGACGGTCTATCACAAGCTGATCAATACGCCCCATCGCCGCTATAC
The DNA here is from genome assembly GCA_021741195.1 of Sneathiella sp. Lineage (GTDB taxonomy): Bacteria > Pseudomonadota > Alphaproteobacteria > Sneathiellales > Sneathiellaceae > Sneathiella. Next base: position 6,018 of record JAIOYL010000020.1, read on the forward strand.
GATTATCGGCAAGACAACGCATTCCGCATTGCTTGAACGGCGCCGCGACCAGCTTTTCCGGGCGGCACAGTCCTTTCTCGAAGAAGATTTTGAGATATAGACAAAGGCTATATAAATCTGAAACGCTATCGTCCTTCGAGTTTTGTCCGATTTGGACGTAATAATCTCTTTACGGAGAAATTCGACACCGCAACAATAGAAAATAGGATGCGGCGTTTATGGTCTCTTAATATGGGAGATTTTGGTGCCTTCGATGCTTACGCCAGCCATCAGTCCTGACTGGTCAAAAATGAAGGCATATGCATCATCCTTTAAACTTGAAGTAGACAGGTTTTTAGCGACTCCTTCATCTACCACCACGACCGTTGGCCCAACACCAATTTCCCAACCTTTTGTGTCTTCAACATATTTTATGGCTTTGTCGCTCATTAAGAAGACAATGTATCCATATGACTGAGCGCCGGCTTGAAAGCCCCAAGAGGCTGTAACGGTGTTGTAATAACCTTCAACCTTGCCATCCTTCTTCATCAAACCTTCGCCGTAAGCGCCGCCGAAAATCAGTCCGGCTTTCACAACGCTCGGGAAAATAAGCGTTGCTTTGGCTGTCTTTGAAAGCTCGGCAGCAAGAGGATTGGATTTGATAAGTGTTTGAACAGCCTGATCCGCATCTGTATTAAGATCTTCAGCTGTCGCTGCCATCGCTCCAAATGAGACTGTTTGCAGCAAGGTTGCCACAACAAACACCCTCAGCATTCCCTGTAACATTTTCATGGTTATCTCCTGTGATAGTTATATTCAGACAAAAATATATCTGGATGAAAAAACATCTTATTATTACGTGAAATATGAATATTTGATCTAAATCAGCTACCGCTAATTATTTTTGCGAAAATACGGGTATTTTGTTGAATGAGTAAATAATAGGCCGTTAAATTTACTGTTCTTATGACGGGAAGGTAACAACTGTCCTCCAATCCAGGATAATTACATACTGTGCACCGCGTCCGGCTCCGAGGGCAGATGCGGGCTTTAGCAACCAGTGCGCCATCCCCGATAGAACGCCCTGCGACGAGATCGCTCCTCAAAGGAACTGACGGAAATCCGCAGGATGAATCCGGCGGCATTCAGCGCTTTGCAAATCGCCGCGTCGATGGCGGCAACTCCGGAAATTATGGTGCCGAATTGTTTTTCCATGGTCTATATCCTTCCGACCACATCAACAATGAGCAGGACAACAACAGCCGCACCCGATGTGCCGGTCGGCCAGTAGCCCCAGTTTTTGCTATGTGGCCAACTCGGATAGGCGACCAGAAGAAATAAGAGCAATACAAAAATAAGGGTGGATGAAATTGCCATGGAATTACCCCCTCTATAAGAAATGCAAATTTAAATGTGGCAATGCGAATTTCACGTGAGTTCTACCGAAAATTTATTTACTGCCCTTAAGAATAAGCGGGCATTCACTTGAGATACCGGCCGGCAAGCAGGCCGGCCAGTCCTGCAATAAGCAACGTTGTTTTAGGGTTTTTGTCGACAGACTTGCTTAGTTCCTCAGCTGCCATGGATGCCATTGCCGCCATCATTTCAGAACCCTGGTCAACGGGTTGAGTTGATTTCGGTTTTGATTTCAACGTCAGAAAAGTGGTTAACGCGGTGATCAGGCACAACAGCAAGGTAGTGCCGGCGGTCGCAAGAGCTGCCAGCGGCGGCCCCGTGTATAGAAGCATCCAGCTGTAGAAAGCCAGTGCCAGAAAAAACAGGATAATGAACGACATAGCGGTCGTTAAAAAGATGACAAAGACCCCTATTGCACTTCGCTGAACGATATCCGATTTTTTATGCATCAGAGTTTCAACAAGTGCATTTTGCAAAATTTGCAAAAGTGCGTTCAAAGTTTAGCTCCTTTTCCGCAACAGCATGCTCGCCAGAAAACCAGCGGCGAATGCAATCGCGATACTCTGTCCGGGATTTTCCTTCACCAGATCCTCAACTTGCTGGATACCCTGACGCCCGCGATCCTTCAACTCGCCAAGTTTCTCCTTGGCCTGCGCTCCAATTTTTTCAGCGCCCTCCAAACCGTCCTGTTTCATGCTGGCCATCAGTTCAGACACATGTTTTTTTAAAGAAGCGAGGTCTTCTTTCAACTCATCAATTTCCGGGTGAGAATCAGCAGATTTAATCATTTTAAAGCTCCATTGTGATATCGTTTGCCTCAAGTGAGGCTGAGATTTGCAAAGTATTTCCGTTATTGCGGACTTAAGTTACTTCGTTCGATAAGTTGTGCGGCCAAAAGGTAAATATTCCTGTACAGTTAAGGCTTTGTTCGTGTTACGGTCGCCGAACCGAATTTCCACCAGCGATGATCCGGTTAATCAAATCAGCGACGTCCTGATGCATCTTGGAGTCGGAATCCAGGCCGGCCGCCTCATCATGAGTGGCGGCGGCGTCTTTGAGGACTCCCATGATCTCGCGCTCGGGCAATATCTTGTGGTCGTTCAACGCAAGAAGAAGGGCCTCGCAAATGGTGAGTGCGGCAATTCCTGAAATGTCTTTGTGATCCAGCATCATCATTTAACCTTCCGGAATGTTCTGAGTTGAGGGCACAGGTGCATGCCTCTCGATTTTTAGTAGAATTGCATGTATTCTGATATGATGGATTGATCGAAAGCAGTCTCTGCTCCGTTTTTTTCGATATATTCGTGTCAAATCTGGAGGGACCATTGACCGATATTGAGACCACGCCTTTGTTCAGGAAACTTTCCGCCTTTGTTTCCCTGTCGGAAGCCGAAGTCACAGTTTTGAAGGAACTGCGCCAGCGTCGCCGGACCTTCACCGCCGGGCGCGATCTCATACATCAGGGGCAGTCGGACCAGGACATCTATTTACTGGATTCAGGCTGGGTCTGTTCGTACAAGATTCTGCCCGACGGATTGCGCCAGATTGTCGATTTTCAGATACCCGGTGATTTTCTGGGGTTGCGCAGCGCGCTGCTTCAAACGTCGGACCACAGCGTTGAGCCGATCACTGACATCGAGGTTTCGGAAGTCTTCGTGGCGGATCTTTTGGGCGCATTCGCGCGAACGCCGCGGCTGGCGACGGCGGTGTTATGGGCTGCGTCGCGGGACGAGGCCATGGTGGTCGAGCATCTGGTGAACATCGGTCGGCGCGACGCGGACGTGCGTACAGCGCATTTCCTGCTTGAGCTTGGCGCGAGGCTTGCGCTCGTCGGCTTGGGGAGTAAGGAAGGCTTTGCCTGTCCGCTTACACAATATCATCTTGGTGATGTGTTGGGGTTAAGTGCCGTGCATGTAAACCGGGTACTGCGACGGTTGCGCGAGGGCGGAATGCTCACTGTCCACAAAGGGCAGGTGACATTCGACAATTATGATCGCCTGATAGCGTTTGCCGAATTCGATCCGACGTATCTGGATCAGGAGAGGCCGTTTCTAAAATAGAGGCGACACAATCGAAACTATTACCGCTGCTATATTTTTTCCTGAAACATGAGGACGACAACAACGATCAGCAGTGAACCAAGAAGGCCAAAAGCTTCGTACCCAAAGCCATACCCAAAGCCTCCGAACCCTCCGCTTACTCCGCCAATAAGAAAAATAACGAGCAGTATGAGCAGGATTGTCCCAATCGTCATCAGCATGATCTCCTCCTATTCCGGACGTTAATGCGGCAAGTGAAACCCGATTTGCCGCCAGTATTCGGGTTGCGTGGCTGACCCGCGCGCTTTGCGGTCCCGCCACGCCGTCATGTCGGATGACAGATGGTTACCTGAGGGCCTGGGAGGCCGCCTCAAGTTGTCTATATGTCTGCGTGTCGTTCATTGTCCTGGCTGCAATTTCGGCCGCTTGATAATGTAAAAAGGAGGCATCCTTCTTGGGGCCGGCAGGGGCATTATCCCACATGGCCTTGACTAATTGAATCGCATCGTGGGCGCTCATAGGTTTGTTAAAATCAGGTGTCATGGGATTGTCCTTTCATAGACATTCCGGGACTGCGACGCGTACAGATGAGCTGTTTCTGGGTTCACGCAGTCCGGGGCGCTTCTACAATGTACGGAAATATACTATGCCGACCGATGATTCGGTGGGCATAGGGAGATGTTACATCTTTGTCGTCCGCTGACATTGATGCATGTTAGTCCGGTTCGGAATTGGAATATTCACCATCACTTGTCGTCACGCGTCATTCAGCAGGTCGTTTTGCCGTATTCAGGATTTACGCCCAATCTCTATCCCTTGCGCCATCGCTCCCCGCCCGGTGCGAGGACGAAAGAACGACCGCTTTCCGGATTTGTCCGCGCGGCCCTGCGCGAGCCTCCATGCAATATGGAAGCGGCCTAATGGGACTGCGCTTACAGCTCAGTTCTCATTACGGACGACGAACCGAATTTCCACCAATTATGATCCGATAAATCAATGCGGCGACGTCGTGGTGCGGCTTATTGTTGGAATCCTGGCCGAGGGCGTTGTCACGAGTAGCGGCGGCATCTTTGAGAACGGCCAGGATTTCGCTCCCGGGCAATTGCTTGTGGTCGCACATCGCAAGAAGGAGCGCCACGCAGACGGTGAGCGCAGCTATCCCTGAAAAATCTTAGTAATCCAACAGGATTGCGCAACCTTCAGGACAGCTGTGAGGCAATGACGTAAAAGCATATATCACTAGTTTTAATAGAATTTCATATATTTTTATTACGGACTGATTGAAATCAGTCTCCGGCCAATATTTTTCTGATATATTCCTGCTGAATTGGCATAGGCTGCTTTTAAAATAGAAGTAAAACAACAAGCATTAGGATATCAGGGGGCACCCCTGTCATGGCATTAATTCAACACTTGAGCCCGTTTCACGGGAGAAAGGCTCTGGATGCTTAAGGTACTTGTTGCAGAAGACAGTGTTCTTGTTGCCGATATGCTTGAGGATTTCCTGACTTTTAAAGGTTACGACGTTTGCGGCCTTGCAAGATCAGTTGATGAAGCTGTTCTATTGGCTAATCGTTGCGAACCTGATCTCGCTGTGTTGGATTTTCGTCTTGCTGGTGGTGGATATGGCTCGCAAATTCGCCCCCTTCTGAACGACAAGGTTGATATGGGAATTTTATATGTTTCCGGTGATCCCTTAATGGACAAGCTCACTAAAGCTGATGGTGATGCCTATATCCAGAAGCCGTATGGGCTGGAAGATTTGTGCCGTGCCCTGAACATTGTCAGGAAGATCAGGGCGAATAGTACTGTTTTTCCGGCGACTTTTCCAAGAAGTTTTCGCCTTCTAGTTTCTACTGCGGGCGAGGGTGAAAATGCAGCATGACTTCCAGCCGGACGATAGAGAAGTTGTTACGCCAACAAGCCGCGCTAGCTAACTTTGGCAGTTTTGCTTTCAATGAGCCTGATTTGCAGAAAATATTGATGGAAGCGGCGCGTATTTGCGCGGAAAGCCTCAATGTTCCCTATTCCAAAATTTGCCGGTATAGACCCGAGCAAAACGATCTGTTTGTTGTCGCAGGGTACGGCTGGCAGCCGAATGTCGTTGGCCATGTCATATCTCAGGCTGATGAAAGCTCAACGCAAGGCCGAGCGTTTACCACGGGCAAGCCCGTGATCCTTAAAGATATTCGCAAAAAGAATAGCTATAATCTACCGGATTTTTACGCCCAGCATGGAATTGTTTCGACGGTGGATGTTCTTGTAAAAGGCGCGAGCGGGCCTTTTGGCGTTCTGGGGGTCGATTGCAACCGCCAACAAACTTTCGATGAGCACGACATCAATTTCCTGACAGGTTTTGCCAATGTTGTTGCTGAAGCGGCCCAAACATCAGAACGTACTGCAAACCTAAAAGTCACTCTTGCACAAATGCGAAAATTGGTGGAGGAGAAAAATGTACTTGCCGAAGAGTTGCAGCATCGCGTTCGAAACAATCTCCAACTTGTATATAGCATGTTGGTCCGTCAGATCGAACGGGCCGAACATGATGATAAAGAAGGAATTCGGTTAATCGCCCGCCGCGTCATGAGTCTTGCAAGCATCTACGACCATCTGTTGGGTCATGGCCTCGTTCAAACAATAGATTTTGGTGCTTATCTGGAGTCACTTTGTGCCAGTCTTCATAGCTTTCAGGACAAAGGTCAGTTTGAGATCACGCTTGATTGCGCCGTTGAGCCAATGGCCCTGGAGCTGGATCTGGTAACCGCACTTGGCATCATTGTAACCGAGATTACCTCAAATTCTTATCGTCACGCATTTCCAACGGAGTTGGGAACGATCACGATCTCTCTTACACACAAAAAAGGCGATGGCATTTTGATTGTTTCGGACAATGGGGTTGGTTTTGCGCCCCAGGCAGAAAGTAAACGCCATGGCGTAGGGTTGATAAAACGCCTTATGGAACAAGTAGATGGAACGGCGGAGCTGAATTCTGAAAACGGTACCGTCTGGTCATTAGTTTTCCCTATGACAGAAAAAGCCGGAAAATCATTAGCTGCGGAAATGGCGGTCTGATACTCCTGTAAAATGCCAATTGTCTGCCGTCATGCTTTTTCCAGAATCACGGGGACACCAACAACGATTAGCAGTGAACCAAGAAGGCCAACAGCTTCGTACTCAAAGCCATACCCAAAACCATACCCAAAGCCTCCAAACTCTCCGCTTACTCCGCCAATAGGAAAAATAGCGAGCAGTATGAGCAGGATTGTTCCAAACGTCTCCAGCATGATCTTCAGTCGTCTCCGCGTCGTTCATTGACTTGTGCGCCTTTTCGGCAGCCTGATTAATGTTTCAAGGAGGCATCCTTCTTGGGGTCAGCAGGGGCGGTAACGGACACCGACAGGCTGCTGATAGCGCGTCATTCTTTGGAGGGGTTAAATCCCTTTATGTTGCCGCAGACTGTAATAACACACTGAGAGAATTGAAGTAACTATCATTCCTCAGGATACTTGATATAAACTATTGGCTTAGATACCCTTTTGATGTTCGAACAGCAAATGACAGAACTTCATTGATGAAGTTTGGTCGCCAAGCTTAAAGGATATAGAACTTGTTCATTCATTCATGCCTAAAGTTAAGCGCTCTTGCGGCAGTTTTTTTGTTGGTTACAGCGTGTGATGACGCAAAAAAGGAAGCTTCGCCGCAGCAAGTAGCTCCTCCGGTTAATGTTGGGTTCGTAACATTGCAGCCCACCACGATCAATCTCGTAGCTGAAATGCCGGGGCGCACGGTTGCCTTTCGTAAAGCGGATGTTCGCCCACAGGTCGACGGAATTATTACCAAGCGCAGCTTTACGGAGGGTGCCTATGTTGAGGCGGGCCAGCAGCTTTACTTAATTGACAAGGATAAATATCAGGCGGAACTTGATGCGGCATTGGCAGGACTGGCGCGGGAACGGGCAAATCTCGACTTAGCAACAAAAAATCGCATACGATATGAGGCATTGCGCAAGACGCGCACCGCGAGCGAGCAAAGCTATGATGATGCTGTGGCGGCTGAAGCGCAGAGCAAGGCGGCCATTGCTTCCGCGCAAGCTACTATCGACAAAGCGCGCATTGAACTCAACTATACGACGGTAACGGCGCCACTTTCCGGCCAGATCGGGGCGTCCACTGATTCAGAAGGTGCGCTGGTGACCGCAAGCCAGTCCGCGGCATTGGCCACAATCACGCAACTTGATCCAATTTACGTTGATGTGACTCAAGCCGGTGGAAAACTGCTACAAATCAAGGACGCCATTGCATCGGGCCGGGTGAAAGGTCTGGATGAGGCGAATATAGACGTTCGTCTTGTGCTGGATGCGACGGGCCAGGAATATCCGATCCTGGGGAAATTGCAGTTTTCAGATGTTACTGTCAATGAAACGACTGGTTCAGTCCGGCTGCGGGCCGTTTTTCCGAACCCCGACAAGATCCTGTTACCGGGAATGTTCGTTCGTGGTTATGTGGATCAGGGGCGTATTGACGGCGGGTTTCTCGTTCCGCAACGCTCCGTGATGCGCCGTCCTGATGGCGGCGCTTATATTTATGTGATTAGCGGTGACGATAAAGTCGTTTCCAAAGACATCATAATCGAACAGTCAAAAGGCAAGGACTGGGTTGTGATCGCCGGAATTGAGGCGGGTGATCGCGTGATTGTCGATGGATTACAGCGCATCGCACCGGGAATGATAGTAACGCCAAAAGCGCTTGACGAAAACGCGGCCTCCATGAAAAGCCCCAAAGGGTAAGGACAGCATCGATGGCAACATTCTTTATTGATCGCCCGGTCTTCGCCTGGGTGATTGCCCTGGTGATTATGCTTGCCGGCGGTATCTCTGTCCTTCAATTGCCGATAGAGCAATACCCTTCAATTGCCCCGCCGTCTGTTAAGGTAACTGCAGTCTACCCCGGTGCGTCGGCCCAGACGGTTGAAAATACGGTTACGCAGAATATCGAGCAGGAGATGAACGGACTTGATAATTTGCGCTATATGTCCTCGACCAGTGACTCAACAGGGACGTCTTCCATTACCCTGACATTCAATCCGGAAGCGGACCCTGATATTGCGCAAGTTCAGGTCCAGAATAAATTGCAGGCCGCAAACTCGCGACTTCCGTCAGAAGTGCAGCAACAGGGTATAGTTGTCTCGAAGTCCAGCGGCTCCTTCCTGATGGTGATCGGCTTTGTTTCCGGTGAAGGTGGGATAAGTTCATCGGACCTGGCGGATTATGTTGTTACTTCCGTGAAAGATCCAATCGCGCGAATCAACGGTGTTGGCAACGTTACGGTTTTCGGCGCGCAACATGCGATGCGGATCTGGTTGGACCCGAATAAACTGATCAGCTACGGATTAACGGTATCGGAGGTGCGCAGCGCAATCGCCGAACAAAATACCGAAGTTTCCGCGGGCCAGATCGGAGGAACGCCCTCCGTGCCGGGCCAGCAGATAAACGCAACGATTACTGCTTTAAGCCGACTGCAAACCACAAAAGAATTCGCGAATATCCTGTTGCGCGTCAATACGGATGGATCGCAGGTTCGCCTTGGTGATATTGCCAGAATCGAAATTGGTGCGGAAAGCTATGAAACAGTCGCACGCTATAATGGTCAGGAAGCCGTTGGTGTGGGGATCAATCTCGCCACCGGCGCCAATGCTTTGCAAACGGCCAAGGCGGTAGAAACGCGAATTGAGGAACTCAAGGCCTTCTTTCCTGCGGATGTTCAGGTTGTCTATCCCTATGACACGACACCGTTTGTTCGCGTCTCCATCGAAGAGGTCGTCAAAACGCTGTTTGAGGCGATTGGTCTCGTCTTTCTGGTAATGCTGCTGTTTTTACAAAACTTCAGGGCGACCCTGATCCCGACAATCGCGGTTCCCATCGTGCTTCTCGGCACATTCGGAATCCTTGCCGCTTTTGGCTATTCAATAAATACGCTGACAATGTTTGCGATGGTACTGGCAATCGGACTGCTCGTAGATGACGCGATTGTCGTGGTCGAGAATGTGGAACGTGTTATGGCGGAAGATGGCCTTTCACCGCGCGATGCCACGCGCAAATCCATGGGGCAGATTACCGGGGCGCTGATCGGAATTGCCCTCGTTCTGTCCGCGGTTTTCGTCCCAATGGCTTTTTTTTCAGGCTCCACCGGTGCAATTTATCGACAATTTTCCATCACGATTGTTTCGGCCATGGTCCTGTCAGTGGTGGTCGCGATCATTTTAACACCGGCTCTCTGCGCCACGCTCCTTAAACCGGCTCATGGTGATGCCTATTCCAAGCGTGGGTTCTTTGGCTGGTTCAATCGCGGTTTTGACTGGTTCAACAAATTTTATCAGGGCAGCGTCGGTTATGTCGTAAACCGGAAATGGCGCTACCTCCTGATGTATGTTTTTCTGGTTGGTGGCCTTGTATTTCTTTTCATGAGATTGCCGACCTCTTTCCTTCCCGATGAAGATCAGGGAATTATGTTTGCGATGGTACAAACGCCGGCTGGTGCATCTCAGGAACGTACTGTTGATGCTCTCAAAAAGATCGAGCAGCACTTTCTGAAATCTGAGAAAGACAATGTTGCCGGTATTTTTACTGTTGCAGGATTCAGCTTCGCTGGAAGCGGGCAGAATGCGGGCATTGCATTCATTAATCTTAAAAACTGGTCGGAACGGACCCAGCCACAGCAAGCGGTGAAGGCAATTATCGGCAGGGCTTATGGTGCGTTCGCGCAAATTCGGGACGCGATGGTCTTTGCTTTTGCCCCGCCCGCCATTCTGGAGCTCGGGCTGGCAGGTGGCTTTGATATGCAATTGGTGGATCGTGGCGGTATTGGTCATGAAGGGTTGACCGCAGCCAGAAACCAGCTTTTAGGGATGTCGCAACAGAACCCGCTGGTGGCAGGTGTCCGGCCAAACGGTATGAGTGATACTCCGCAGTTCGATATCAATATTGATCAGGAAAAGGCCGGTGCGCTGGGTGTGGGCATTGCCGACATTAACCGGACACTTACAGCAACCTGGGCGCCATCCTACGTCAATGATTTTATGGAAAAGGGGAGGGTGAAGAAAGTCTACATGCAGGCAGATGCCCGCTATCGCATGATGCCGGAAGATCTTGATAACTGGTATGTCCGAAATGACAGGGGCGAGATGGTGCCAATTTCCGCCTTTGCGTCAACACGGTGGAGTTTCGGCTCCCCCCGGCTTGAGCGTTTCAACGGTCTGGCTTCGCTGAATATCCAGGGTGCCGCTGGGCCGGGCGTCAGTTCCGGTGAAGCCATGGCGGCAATGGAGGAAATGGTCACTAAACTTCCGCCGGGAATCGGGGTGGAGTGGACAGGCTTGTCTTTTGAGGAGCGCGCCGCCGGTGAACAGGCTCCCGCTCTTTATGCCTTGTCCGTCATAGTCGTATTCCTTTGTCTGGCGGCGTTATACGAAAGCTGGTCAATCCCGTTTTCAGTATTAATGGTGGTACCGCTTGGCGTTTTGGGGGCTGTCGCGGCAGCCTTGTTGCGCGGGTTGCCGGACGACATATATTTTCAGGTTGCGATTTTGACGACTATCGGGTTATCGGCGAAAAATGCCATTCTAATTGTTGAGTATGCCCGGGATTTGTACGATCAGGGCATGGGTTTGATGGAGGCGACCGTTGAGGCGGCACGTCAACGACTGCGACCTATCATCATGACCTCCATGGCCTTCATACTCGGGGTCCTTCCCCTGGCTATTAGTACGGGTGCCGGTGCCGGCGCACGGATCGCAGTTGGTACTGGTGTTATCGGGGGCATGGTCGCAGCAACTATTCTGGCAATCTTCTTCGTTCCATTGTTTTTTATGACCATCATAAAAACCTTCTCAAAAGTTCGTGAGAAGAAAACCACACCAACTCCGGCATCAGGCAAATCTGCAGGTGAGTGACAAACCCGAAATTGTCATCATGGAGAGAAGCCACGGTTCCTTTGGTGCGCTGACGGGAAGCATACAAACGAAAACGTGAATACACTTCCTACTTAATTTAATAATTCTTTGATCTCTTTGTATATCGCGTCTGATGTTCGTTTGATATCGTTGTCCTGTGTCACCCAAGAAGAGATGCTGATCCTTATGGCGTTCCGTCCACGCCAAGTAGTTGGGCCGAACCAGGCTTCTCCCGATTGCTGCACACGGCTGGCCAATTCTGTCATCTTGTCTTCATGTCCTGGCAACGTGGCGACAACCTGGTTCAGGACAATATCATTCAAAATCTCGAAGCCGCTCGACTTTAAAGCGTTGGCCATTGTCTCGGCGTGTCGGCAGCAATCATCCACCAGATTCTCAACACCCTCGCGTCCAAGGCTTCTTAAGGCCGCCCAGACTTCGATCGCGCGCGCGGAGCGGGAAAACTCGGGAACCATGTCTTTAGGCGCAGCGGTTTCTCCCTCCTTCAGATACGGTGCGACCGTCGCCATCACGGCATGCACGTCTTTTGGCGAGCGGCAAAAGGCTAAGCCGCAGTCATAGGGCGTATTAAGCCACTTATGCGCATCCGTGACCCAACTATCCGCATTTTCAAATCCTTGGAGCAGATTTCTTTTATTTCGCGACGCCGCCGCCCAAAGCCCGAAGGCGCCATCGACGTGAACCCATGCGCCGACTTTATTTGCGCGTTCCGCGATTTCTCCGATGGGGTCGAAACTGCCGGAATTCACGTTTCCGGCCTGAGTTAGCACTAGCGAATTCGCGGTGAGTTCGGGTAGTGCTTCAAGACGGATGGCGCCGTTCTCATCGCAAGGAACATATTCGATGTCGGCCAGTCCCATACCGAGAAGCGAGAGAATCTTCTGGTTGATAACATGCATCTGTTCCGAAGCGACGACATGGATTTTCGGCGCACCCCAGAGACCTTGTTTCTGAACATCCCAGCCCCGCTTATGGAGCAGAGAATGCCGCGCGGCCGAAAGGCATACCAGCGTTCCGGCGGTCGTGCCGGTAACGAATCCGGCCGATGCCGTCACGGGCAGCCCGAGAAGGTCCAGCAGCCAGTTGGCCACTATCTTTTCCAAGGCGACGCCGACCGGACTTGTGGAATCGCTGAAGACAACCTGATCCCAGGCAGAAGCGATGATACGCGCGCCGAGCGCGGCCGGAAGTGCACCACCAACAACCAATCCAAAAAAACGGCCGGCTGCGGTTGCCGTGGTCGCGGGTCCGCCAAATTTCGCCAGCAAATCCAGGGTACGCCGGGGATCGCTTGACCGGGCGGGCAGTGGCTCCGAAAATTGTTTCAGGTTTTCGATATCGCTGGCGGACGGAAATACGCGCCGTTCTTCCAAATTCGACAAATAGTCCTTGCTGTGCGAGAGAGCAATTTTCATCGCTCGAACTGATTTTTCGAGACGACCGGTGGTATTTATGATAGACGGCATGACGAACCTATATTGGAGTTAATCTATATAGATGAATGACTATATAACTTTTGAAGCCGAGTCAACAGCGCATATACTCAGGGCGCTGGCGAATAAAAACAGGCTGAAGATTTTGGGCTGGATCCTCGATCCCCGTAAATTTTTTCCGCCCCAGCGCGATGGCGACCTTGTCGAAGATGGCGTTTGTGTCGGATTTATCACCGAGAAGATCGGCCTAAGCCAGCCAACGGTAACCAGTCATATGAATATTCTCGCCGACGCCGGGTTGGTCACGCAAAAGAAAATAAAAAACTGGGTTTTCTACAAGCCCGACAGGGGAAAAATAGACGAATTCAAAAAGAAACTCGATCTGACCCTGGATACGGCCGGCGTTCACTAGCGCGGTCGGCAATCGCGCCAATTTACGATAAACATATGTGTAACTTCAAATATGCTTTCATTTCTAATCGCGATCCTGTAGCCTCCCAATTCGGTTTGAATTATTGATACGCTGCGGCGGGGCTGAAAGAGATGGCCAAAAAGAGAGCATATAGAATGCGTGATCGCGCCCGGTCACAGGAGGCAACGCGCGACCGAATTGTGCAAGCTGCGATGGAACTACATGAGGAGATCGGGCCGAGGCTGACGACGATTAGTGGAATTGCAGAGCGCGCGGGTGTTCAGCGGTTGACCGTATACCGGCATTTCTCGGATGAGACAGCCATCTTTCAGGCCTGTACGTCGCATTGGCTTGAGTTGAATCCCCCGCCAGGCCCCGAAATCTGGGAAAATATAGAGGATAAACCGGAACGGCTAAACGCTGCGCTTGGTGCCTTCTTCGATTATTACAAAAAGACGGAGCGGATGTGGAGTCTGTCGCATCGGGACGTAACCCTCGTTCCCGCGCTGCAGGCGCCAATGCGGGAATTTTCGGAATCACACGATATGCTGGCCGATCAGCTTGCAAGCGAGTTGGCGGGACCCGATGACGGCAACAAATTCCTGCGGACGACATTGCGGCATGCTCTCAGATTCACCACATGGCGCAGTCTTGAGGAGCAACTTCCGGACAATTCAGAGAAAGTTCAAATCGTCGATCATTGGATTTCCGGCTTCTTGAGCCAGCAATAAGAGAATCCTCCCCGGTGAATTCCTTGCTTTTCAAAGAGCGGGTCCATCCGGGATTCGGGCGGCGCCAGCTGCGAGAGGTCTATACCGATCCCGCAAGATGCATATCCTTTAAATTTAAATGAACATGATTGTTTATTTAATATTGACATCTGCGTTCTCTTTTCCTAGATATTTAGACGAACAGATATGTTTATTGAAAAATCGTCAAAAGGAGAAAATCTATGGTAACCCTCAACGCGCCAGAAATGTTCGATAGCCAGGCAATCACGAAAGACTGGAAAATGCTGTCGTCATGGATGCCTGTGCCCGAACTGGGCGTTTTGCCGGTAAACAGCTTTCTATTGAAAGCGCGCGAGGCGCTTCTCGTCGATACCGGTCTTGGTATTCTCGGCGTTGATTTTTTGAAACGGCTGGAAGGCGAGATTGACCTTCCGGATCTGAAATGGATATGGCTCAGTCACATGGATGCAGATCACGTCGGAAATCTGCAGGCACTCCTTGACGCCGCGCCGAACGCCCGTGTTCTTACAAATTTCCTTGGAATGGGAAAGTTGAATCTTGCCGGATTTGATGTTTCACGCGTTACCCTGATCGACCAGACCGGCGTGCCGGAGATCGCCGGTCATAACCTGATTCCGGTCCGCCCGCCATATTATGACGCACCGGAAACAATGGGTTTCTTCGATCGCAACGACGGCGTCTTTTTTGCGGGCGACAGTTTTGGCGCCTTGCTGCCGGGCGTCGCACATGATTTGGCGGGTATTGCAAAATCCGACCTTCAAGAGGGGCTCGCCCTTTGGTCATCGATCGATGCACCGTGGCTGGCTTCGGTGAGCAGAGAGGCCTTTGACCGCACGCTGGCGGCAATCGACAGACTTGATCCCGCGGTCATGATTTCCAGCCATCTGCCGATAGTAAGAAACGGCATCTCTGACATGACAGCGGCGCTTTCCAACGCCTACCGCAGCGGTCCGGTCGGGGGATTCGATCCATTCTCCGTCGATCACGTGATTAATTCGCTGGCCGCATAACCTAAAGGAGCCAAAGAATGAAAAATTCAAGCATTGTCGAGAAAAACAGGAAAATTGCCAAAGCCTTTATGGCGGACGTTCATTCAAATGATGTCAGGAAATTTTCCACCATTGATACTACGGTTGCGCAGAATGTTGTGTGCCACGGGTTTCCCGGTGGAAATCCAACGGATCCGCAAAGCTACAAAAACTGGTTCTATGGCTTTCGGGATTCCTTTACGAACCTCGAATTTGAAAACACCACCATTGTGGTCGACGAGAGTTCAGTCGCTGTTCGTTGGGTTGTCAGCTGCGATCATACAGGACCCTTTGCGGGCGTTGAAGCGACGAACAGGCGTGTAACCTTTGATGGCATTGTCATCTATCGCATTGAAGCCGGCCTTATCTCGGAGGTCTGGCTGCAAATCAATGAATTACTTTTGCTCAGCCAGGTCGGCGCACTTGGGCGGGCTGCGGCGTAACCACCTTAAAATCAAGAGGCAGAACCATCATGACACCGATACTTGTAATGTTTAACTTTCCCTATGCCGGCCCCTGGAAAAGGGAAATGACCTCCAGACACATTGATCTTGCAAAAGACATCGCGAATGAAGAGGGGCTTTTATGGAAGCTTTGGCTCGAAAATAAAGCCGAACAGACTGCCGGGGGTGTGTACCTGTTCCAGGATCCTCAATCGGCCGACCGGTATCGCGAAAAGCACAAGGCGCGAATGCTGAATATGGGATTCGCCGATATAGAAATACGGACGTTCGCCATCAATGTTTCTTTGTCGCGCATGACCAATGCGGATCCGGAAATGCTGAAGAAGATTATGCCCGTTTTCGCTTAAGTAAATAATTTTATTTGAGAAATCCCCTGAAACGCCCTCAATTCTATGCGAGTGAAAAATGTTTGAAACAGTAATTACAAAAGATTTCGGCTTGTCGACACCTATCATCAACGCCGGAATGGCGATGGTCGCGCGCCCAAAGCTTGCGGCGGCCGTGTCAAATGCCGGCGGTCTCGGCACAATCGGCTGTGATATTAATCCGCCTGTAATTTTGCGGCGGCAGATTCAGGAAGTGAAAGAACTTACAAATAAAGCCTTTGGTGTCGACTTGATCGGTGATTTTCTGACGGATGATCACATGGACGTCCTCATTGATGAAGAGGTTCCGCTTGTCATATTTTTCTGGTCTCCGCCTACAGCTTCCCAAGTCGAGCGATTGCGGGAAAACAATTCCCGTGTGTGGCTGCAGGTCGGCTCAGTCTCGGAAGCGCATGAGGCTTTACGTCTGGGCGTGGACGGCTTAATCATTCAGGGCGCGGAGGCGGGCGGTCACAACAGATCAGAAGCCTCAACCATGACGTTGTTTCCCCGAATTCGTTCGTTGTTTCCAACGCTGCCGCTTGTTGCTGCCGGCGGTATAGTCAATGGCGCAACAATGGCAGCAGCTCTTGCCCTCGGGGCAGATGCCGTTTGGTGCGGCAGCCGCTTTCTTGCATCATGCGAATCCGAGGCGCATGACGCATATAAATCAGCCGCCGTCCATGCCGATGTCGGCGATACGATACTGACGTCAATCTATGGGCCTGAATGGCCGGGGCAGAAAATGCGCGTCCTCCTCAACCAGGGCGCCAAGAATTCTGTTGGCCGTGAACAGAACGCCGTTCGCGAGGCGGCAGGAGTCGTGATTGGTACAACTAATTTGAACGGTGAGAAAATACCGCTGCCAAAATACAGCGCTATTTTGCCGACAACAGGTTTTGAAGGGGACATAGAACAAACCTGTCTCACGATGGGGCAGAGCGCCGGAAATATTTCCGCCATTTTGCCTGCTGCAGAAATTGTCCGGCAGATGACCGCGGAGGCAATTCTGACAATTCGCACCTTATCATCGGGGAAGGTGCCGAGGGATCCCGCTCTGGCGGTATGAAGCGGGACCGTCAACAAGCTAGGACGTTATAAGATGACCCGGTTTCGGGATCGATGAAATCTGTTGCTTCAACCAGATCAGTAACTGCCGGTATTTACCGGTTTGGGCGAAGGAAGCGGTGGTGACCAGCCAGTACTTGGAAGATGTGCTGGCTGGCGGCCCAACAATTTTTAGGAAACCGGCTGCGATGTCTCGTTCAATCAAAAGGGTCCTGCCAAGTGCAATCCCCATTCCGCTTATGGCCGCCTGCAGCATCAGATCCGCTCTGTCAAATGAATGCTTTTTTGTTGAGACAGGCGCGGCCTTGCCAATTTCATGAAAATAACTGTCCCAGTTGAAGCCGGTCGTATCCTGTTCGCCGCGCCGGTCTGCCAGCAATGTCAGAAATTTCTCGTCCAGATCCCAAAAACTGACCGCGGAACTGCAATCCATGTTTGAGTTCGCCACGGGGATGAGTTCGCAATCCGCCAGATGATCGGCATGGAGCCCGCGATAGGGACCGGGCCCAAAACGAATGGCGACGTCGGCTTCGAACGCATGGACGTCGGCCATTTCATCATTGACGTCAAGGGACAGGTTCATGCCAGTTTCTGTCGCAAGGGATAGTATCGGTACGAGCCATTTCATTGCCAGGGAAGAAGGTGCGGACAGTCTGATTTGATTCGACTGGTGCTCGCTACTAATCTCCGTTAACGCGGCCTTCCAAATGGCGGTCGCGCTTTCGGCGGCGTCACATAAAATCTCCCCCGTTTCAGTAAGGCGTATTGTCCGCGTCGTTCTCTCAAACAACCGCAATCCTATTTCTTCTTCTAGCATGCGGATACGGTGACTTACCGCGGATTGATCGATGGACAGTCTCAAAGCCGCCCCGGCGAAACTTTTCTGTTCTTTAATTGCAATAAGAAAAGCCGCAGATTTGGCCAATTTGGTTACTAATGCCGAGTTTTTATTCATGAAAAAATTACACTATATAATGAATTTATACCTATTGCAATAGCATTTATATCCACATAAATAAACAAAAATACAATAACTAAGGAAACATACATGTTGAAAATTCATATAAATAACCGCATTGTCAATGCTCAAATCGTTAATGGCTTTGTCAGCGGGCATGGAGGTGGAAACCCGGCAGGTGTTGTGTTGGACGCCGATGATCTCGATGAGGCCGATATGCTTGAAATTGCCCAGAAAATAGGGCTGTCTGAAACCGCGTTCGTATCAAAATCAAATACGGCAAGTTTCAAGCTCGATTTTTTCACACCTAATCGACGGATCGCACATTGCGGTCACGCAACAATTGCAACTTTCTCGTATCTCGCGGAAAAAGGACTGGTTTCGGAGGGATTGACGACGAAAGAAACGATAGATGGGCCACGGAAAATTATGATCAAAGACGGCGCAGCCTATATGGAGCAACTGGCGCCACGTTATCGTTCGTCTTCGGACTGGACGGCAGAAGGTGTGACTGTGGAAGATGTGCTGAAGTCACTTAATCTAGCACCACAGGATCTCGATCAACGGATTGATCCTGTACTGGTTAATACGGGAAACAGCTTTATCGTTATCGCCGTCAAAGACGAACGGGTTCTGAAAGGTATTCAGCCGGATTTCGAAGCAATAACCAAGATAAGCGATAGGCTTGATCTCATCGGCTACTACATATTTACAACTAAAGTCGGGTCAGGCCAAATCGATGCGACAACGCGTATGTTCGCGCCGAGATATGCCATTGACGAAGAATCTGCGACTGGGATGGCAGCGGGGCCGCTCGCCTGTTTGCTATTTGACTATCTGGGGTTTGATAAATCGAAAGTTGTTATCGGGCAAGGTAGTTTTATGAAACCCTCGTTACCGAGCCTTATTACAGTTGAGCTAATGCTCAAAAACGGTAAAATTACCGGTCTTATGGCAGGAGGATACGGCAAGTTGATGAAAAAGGTGGAAATAGTGATCTGAAGGGCATTGGCATGTATGGACGCCACCAGAACCACATTGGCGGGACTGCGTACAAGCAGACCTACCCGTCAGACGGAATGGCTTTCTTTCCAGTGCCGCGACCAGAGTAGGACACTGCGCGCGTCATGAACCAGTAGTTTCCTCAAGTATCCGTCTCCGTGTTTTGATAAACACCTGAGCCGCTCCCTGCCGCCGCTGGCGTATTGCCGCGAAACCGACCCGAGCTATGTGGCGCAGAATTAATGTGGCCATTTAATTATTACTTTTTTTGAAGAGACGTTGGGCAGAGGCGGCAACGAACCACCAACAGACAGATAGCGCGTCAACACGCGGAACCAGGATGTTGGATTGGGCCTGTACCTGACACTTTGCCCGGTACAGGCAAGATCGTTGCGATCAGGAGGCATCTTCCTTGGCTGGTTGACGCTTGCGCCCATTTATCATTGCACGCACAAGGTTTTCACCATGCCGGAGGCTTGCAAATATCACGCCTGCAACATGCAAACCGATTAGTAGCAGTATCAGATTCGCCATAACCTCATGGAACTCCTCCACCGATTCTGTGCCCCAGAACATATCGAGGGTCATCATCCACCCAGAGACACCCGTTGCGATGAGAGCAATAATCAAGGCGAGAACCATTACTCCACCTGCGGGGTTATGTCCCAGGTAGCGGCGTTCGCGACCTGTCAATATTTCCTTCAAGTATTTGATGAAGCCTCTAACGCTCGGCACGAACTGAGCGAACCTTGCGTAACGAGGCCCCACTACGCCCCACAGCAGTCGGACTGCGACCAAACCTAAGATCACGTAACCAGCAATCTCATGCAATATTTCCAATTCGTCGCCGGTCAACCAGGCGACGATGAAGGCAGCAACCAAGGACCAGTGGAAAACACGGATCACCGGATCCCAGACTTTGACGGTCGGCGTGCTCTGCTTAATCATCGGTTTTATCCTGAAGCATTTTCAGCAACTTTGGGTTGAAATAGGCTTCGATGCGTTTACCGCCGTTATCGATGGCATAGGCTTCGTAGCATCCGTCTTCGACCTTGATGCGTTTGACTTTCCAGCCTTCGGCTTCAAGTTTTTGCTGTAGGGCTTCGCGGGGCTGCCATTCCGCCATCGGTGCATTGCATCTGTTCTCCTCCGCATTGGCAGATGTCGAAAACAGCGCAAGGAAAGCGATAGCGGCGGAGGCGAGCATAACGTGTTTCATAGATAGTCTCCTGTTCGGTTAAGCTGATGCAGAGACTATTGCGCGCTTACCTTGCGGAATGCTGAAGCGAAGACAGTTTTTGCTTCAGCATTCCGCAAGGTAAGCTGTATACCTTTCGATGCCTTGGATTTCCCCATTTGGACCAAACATGCGCATTCTGCTTATCGAAGACGACGATACACTCGGCGACGCTATTCGCGAGCAAGTCGCGTCGGATGGACACGCTGTCGACTGGATGACTTTACTGGCTGACGCCGAAGTTAGCGCGCGTGCGGTAGCGTATGATCTAATTCTTCTTGACCTTATGCTGCCGGACGGGCGCGGCCTCGATTTTTTACGTGGCCGTCGCTCAGCGGGCGATACCACGTCAGTCATTATTTTGACGGCGCGGGATCAAATTTCGGAGCGGATAGAAGGCTTGAACGCCGGTGCGGATGACTATTTGGTAAAACCGTTCAATCTTGCGGAGTTGACAGCACGGATTGCAGCTGTCGCGCGGCGCTATACGGGCAATCCGAACCCTTTATTGAGATTGGGTACCCTTGATATTGATCTCGCTGCACGGACCGTGCGCCGTGATGGCAAAAAGATCGACTTGACAGCACGGGAATGGCGTCTGTTTGAAGCCCTGCTGCAGCATCCCGGAGCGGTCCTGT
Source organism: Sneathiella sp. (assembly GCA_021741195.1). Classification (GTDB taxonomy): domain Bacteria; phylum Pseudomonadota; class Alphaproteobacteria; order Sneathiellales; family Sneathiellaceae; genus Sneathiella. The sequence continues at coordinate 26,777 of JAIOYL010000020.1, forward strand.
CCAAGGCGCGGCTCGAAGAGCATTTATATAGCTTCGATTCCGCATTTGAGAGCAACACGATTGAGGTGCATATTAGCCGTCTTCGCAAGAAGCTTGGGCGTGAAGTAATAGAGACGGCGCGCGGAATCGGCTACCGGCTGCAACGAACATGAGAAAACCGTATAGCCTTCGCAAACGTCTTAGTTACGGATTGGCACTCGGGATCGCATTTATGTGGCTTGCTGCTGTTCTGATATCCAGCCTGATTGTACGCCATGAATTAGATGAAGCGTTTGACAGCGCCCTTCAGGAAACAGCGCAACGGCTACTGTCACTCGCCGTTGTCGAGATCATGGATCATGAGGGCGCCCTGTCAGAACGCCGCATCTCGCCTGTCAGACCTCATGACGAGTTCGTGACCTATGTAGTCCGCGATCAGTTTGGCAATATTCTCTTGCATTCCCACGATGCGGACCGAAGTGTTTTTCCGACAAAGCCAAGATCGGGATTCAGCAGCACAGCGACGCATCGCATATATGGTGAGGCGGCGGTCAGTGACAGCATCTTCATTGAAGTCGCGGAGCCGCTTACACACCGGCGTCAAGCTGCGATGGAATCAACCCTTTCCATGGTCGTGCCATTAGTACTGTTCCTGCCATTCAGTGTCGTCGGTGTTTGGTGGCTCGTGCGACATAGTATGCAGCCCGTAATTGGCCTGAGTACGCAAATTGAAGCCCGCAGCGCGGGTGATTTATCCCCGGTGACTTCAGCCGCCCTCCCAGACGAGATCGGGCCGATCGCCATCGCTGTTAATAATCTGATGGAACGGCTGCAACGAAGCCTGGAGGCGGAACGCAGCTTTACCGCAAATAGCGCGCATGAGCTTAGGACGCCCATTGCTGGCGCACTGGCGCAGACTCAGCGGCTGATTTCATCACTTCCGGAAAACGATCTGCGCACAAGGGCGCAAGGCATCGAAGCTTCTCTACAACGTCTTGCGAGAATTTCCGAAAAGCTGATGCAGCTCGCCCGGGCCGAGGGCGGTGGCATTATTGTCGAGAAAGCTATCGATCTCGGGCCCGTCCTGGACGCCATCGTCGACGAATTCAGGCGTCATACACAAAGTGGTGCGCGCCTAAGATATACCCCGGCCGAGGCAGGCACACTGGTCGCGCGAATTGATGCCGACGCTTTCGCCATCCTGATGCGGAACTTAATCGAGAACGCCCTGAAACATAGTCCTGCAAAATCTAGAGTCGATATCGAGCTGTTGCCCGGACAAGTACGGGTAATCAACGTTGGGCCGGTGCTCGCCCCGGAAACCTTAGGCAGCATGACCAAACCCTTCAAACGCGGCTCATCGAAAGCAGATGGCAGTGGTCTCGGTCTTGCCATTGCGGCGGCGATTGCCACAAACGGAAATATCGGGCTTAACTTCCAATCGCCTGCATCAGATCGACAAGACGGATTTGAATCGATTGTCAATTTGCCGTTAAAGTAAAACGTTCCATCTCAGAGCATGGACATTTGAAAACTCAAAACCCGTTCGGGCCAAAACTGTTGCCTATGTCTCCAGTATAAAACGTAACCCATGTGCCCGGAACGGACCGGGAAGAAATGGTGCCCGGGAGTGGATTCGATCCACCGACAAGCTAATAGCGTTTCGACATGCTGTGAGAATACGGAGTTAGTGGCCGCAGTAGCGAGAAATCTGTCTTTAGCCATAGCCGATACTCAGACCTTTCGGCAATTTACTTAGTTTCCGAGGCATTTTCGGTCTAGAATCAAATGAAGATTGACTGGTTTCCAAAAGTCAGCCTTATAAAGGTTGTCTTCAGCAAGGAGGGCCCCTTTTTGAAAGATATCCTGACAGGTGAGCGTCCGTCTTCTAGGTGCTGACGATGCGCTTCCTATGGCATCACTGAGAGTAGATAATATTGCCGAAAGCAATGTTAATCTATTCACTTTGGGACTTGTATGCCAGGTCGAATGTGAGTATTGGCTATTCGCAATTCGAAAAATCGGGATAGAAATTAATTAAAGGCTGTCAGGTTATCGGCTGCTGGTCTTCAAAATAAAAAGGATAAGAATAATGCTGAAAGACGTCGTGATCTGTGAACCGGTAAGGACACCAGTCGGCCGCTTTGGTGGGCAATTCAAGGATCTCCATGCCCATGAGTTGGGGCGTGCCGTTGTTGAAGGGTTGCTTGCCCGTTGTGACGGTCTGAAGGGCAGGGTGGATGACATGATTTTCGCCCAATGCTATCCGTCGATGGATGCGCCGGCAGTTGGCCGAGTGATCGGGTTGGACGCCGGTCTCCCCATAGAAATAGGCGGCTACCAGCTTGACCGTCGCTGCGGTTCCGGTCTGCAAGCTATCATCAATGCGGTTATGCAAGTGGCGACGGGAGGCTCCTCAGTTGTGATCGCGGGAGGAGTGGAATCCATGTCTAATGCTCCCTTCTACTCAACCGCTGGGCGTTGGGGGATCAAGGGTACGTCTCTTGAATTTCATGATGCCCTCGCCCGTGGCCGGGTAACCGCGGGCGGGATTAATTTCCCTGTTCCCGGCGGCATGTTGGAAACAGCAGAAAATCTACGTAAGAGCCATTCGGTGCCTCGGGACGAACAGGATCGGTTCTCCGTTGAATCCCACCGTCGTGCTGTAGCGGCCCAGGAGGCCGGCCGGTTCAATGATGAAATCATTCCCGTCACCGTGCGCGGCCGCAAAGGGAATACAATTTTTGGCAAGGATGAACATCCCCGGCCTGAAGCTTCTGAGGAGAGCCTCGCTAAATTGAAGCCGATCCGCCTAAAACAGGACCCGGACTCTACAGTTACCGCCGGAAATGCGAGTGGCCAGAATGATGGTGCCTCGGCCTGCGTCGTGACAACTCGCGCCATCGCTGCGGAACTTCGCCTTAAACCTTATGGTAGCTTGGTAAGCTGGGCTGTTGCGGGTGTAGGGCCTGAGATCATGGGGATCGGACCTGTACCGGCAACGGCAAAGGCTTTGGAGCGCGCCGGACTTGGCTTAAAGGATTTAGACCTGATTGAACTTAATGAAGCCTTTGCAGCCCAGGTTTTGTCTTGCACTCGGGTCTGGGGGTTTGAAAAGTCTGATTTCGAACGGATGAATGTGAATGGCTCCGGGATTTCTTTAGGCCATCCGGTGGGCGCAACTGGAGGCCGAATCCTCGCGACCCTGCTTCGCGAGATGGACCGTCGGAACGTGCAATATGGCCTTGAGACCATGTGCATCGGCGGGGGGCAGGGACTGGCGGCGATTTTCGAGCGGGCGTAAATTGCGATTACGCTCTATAGCCGACAGGGAAGCTGTCGCAAGCGAATGCCGTTACCTGGTTACTGACCTTTAAAATTCGCCGCCCGTTTTTCCTGGAATGCCGTGACACCTTCCAAAAAATCGCTGCTCTGAAATGCCTGCCCCTGGCAGGCGGCCTCAAACCGCAATGCGTCGGCAAGGCCATTGTCCTGGGCGAACGCAATTTGCCGCTTGATTAATCCTAATGCGACAGATGGTCCATTCGCGAGCCGCTGGGCCAGCATGGTTGCCTCTATCGGAAGCTGTTCATCATCCACAACCTGCCAAATCAAACCCCAATCTTTCGCCGTTTCGGCGTCAATCGCCTGATCTCCGAACATCGCCATGGCTGTGGCCCGGGCTGTCCCGAGTTTTCGAACCAGAGACCAGGACATTCCACCGTCCAGAACGGCGCCAATCCGTGAGAAGGCTGTCAGCAATTTAGCGGAACGGGCGGCAATTATGACATCTCCGGATAGCGCCAGCCCGCAACCGGCGCCTGCGGCCGCACCGTTTAGAGCAATTAATACCGGAACCGGCACTTCCTGAATGGCAAGAATAAGCCGGTTTATTCCCACCATCATTTGCCCTTCGATAACATTCCGCCGGCCCGCAAGCCCATTCCCCTGTAAATCCGCGCCCGCACAAAAACCGCGGCCCGAACCGGTAATCATGATCGCCCTTGCCGAACGGCTCGCGGCTACATCCATGACGGCATCCGTCAGATCATTTATCAGTCCGGCAGTCATGGCGTTCATCTGTTCCGGACGGTTCAACGTCAGTTTCAGTAAATTGCCGTCCGTTTCCGAAATCAATTCAGGCATTCAGGCTATTCCTCTTTGCGAGATGAGCGTCCAGGGTTTCGTGAAAATGGACAATTGCTTTTTCGAATTGGCCGAAAGTAAAATGACTGTTGGCCTTTGAGTTGAGTCCCGCCTGAATGGTACGGGCGGCATCCCGATCCTCCTCAATACCTGAACTCTTGACGAAAACGGCATCGCGTTTCGCGGCCTCCAGATCAACCGGTTCCCCGTTCGCATCCAGATTGCGCACGCGATAGACGATCGACCGGGTTTCCGTTGGAGAAACCGGCTCCAGGACAATCAGTTGCGTATGGTTCGATAGAACCGAGACATGAGTATTGGGAAACAGCTGGTATACATAGGTCGCCATACCGTTAATACGCCGCTCCGTCCTCGGAATATCCCGCAGTTTATTGATCCGCCGGAAGGGGAAAATAATCCGGGAATTGGTCCCGAAATTCTCTACAACATTTATGTTGTCCAGGCCGTAGGGATAAAATGTGCGGTTATGCAGGCTTTTGATATGATAGCCTTCCATGGAGGTTTCGGCGATGAGCTTCCAATTGGCGTCATCCATGATTTCACTCTGATCGAATAAATCCTGCTTCGGATCGAGCAGGTCCGGCAACGCGTCGAGCGACCCATTGGAAAGCGGTTCGTCCTGAGTGACAAATACGAGCCCGCCGCGCTCTTCCGCCGTGACAGGTACCAGCCCGTGTTCCGGCATATCCACGCCGGGAAACCCGCCCCGGCCGGGAATATGCTTGAGATTTCCATCCAGTCCGTATGTCCAGGAATGGTAGGGGCAAACGAAGGCGCGGGCGCAGCCGCTCCCGTTCGCAACCGTCATGCCGCGATGCCGGCAGCTGTTGCGGAAGGCGCGGACGATACCATCATCCCCGCGCACTACCACCAACGGCGTCAGCGCCGCCGTACGTGCGACAAAAGATCCCGTCTCCGGCAGGGCGGCAGATGGGCAGAACGGCACCGGTAGACGCCGGAGCATCTCGATTTCCGCATGAAAACGTTCCTCGGAACGGTAATTTTCGACCGGCTCCCGCCAAATGCGCTCTCCAAGATCAGTGGTTTTGGCGTCGATGTGGGAAAAAATTCGATCGATTACCTCGTTGTCATTCAGGATCATGCTCATCGCCCAGTTCTTCTTATTATTTGTTATCGGAACCGATTGTATCC
>JAIOYL010000175.1 GCA_021741195.1 Sneathiella sp.
GGCGGGCACGAAGATTTCCGAGGTAAAATCGCTTCTGCGCCAGAGCGGGCAGGTGCTTGCCTTCGATCCGCCGGACTATGGCCCGCTTCTGGGCGCAGGCGCGGAAGAGGGAGCCCTCGGCGGCATTTTCAGCGCCAATCTTTCGGGCTCACGCCGCATCAAGGCAGGCAGCGCCCGCGATCACCTGCTCGGCGTCGAGGGCTACACCGGGCGCGGCACGGCCTTTCACACCGGCAGCCGGGTGATGAAGAATGTCACCGGTTATGACCTGTGCAAGCTGGTCGCGGGCAGCTACGGCACCCTCGCGATCGCTACCTCGCTCACGTTCAAGGTGTTGCCGAGGCATGAGAAAATCCGCACCGTCCTGCTTTACGGCGCGCCGCTTGACGCCGCCGCGCGCTTCATGACGGGCGGCCTGTCCTCCGTCCATGACATCTCCTCCGCCGCCTATTTGCCCGCCGGGATCGCCGCCCTCTCGGAAATCGATTATGTCCGTGATCCGAAGACGTCAGTTCTCGCGCTGAAGATCGAGGGGCCGGGGCCGTCGGCTGAATTCCGCTGCAAGGCCATCCGCAAGATGATGACGAGCTATGGCGCGGTCGAGGAATTGCACGGCGCCAATTCTGCCGGGCTTTGGAAGTTCGTCGGCAATGTGGCACCCTTTGTTGGAAATGACGCGCCGGTATGGAAGCTCTCCGTACCACCCTCCGATGCCGCGAAGACGGTGGCCGCCATCACCGGGCAGATCCCGGATGCCGCTTATTATCTCGACTGGTCCGGCGGCCTAATCTGGCTGCAGGCGCCGGAGGGGGTTGCGGAGGGCGGCGCGGGCGTCGTGCGCGGCGCGCTTCAAAATGGCGGACATGCGACCCTGATCCGCGGCTCGCTCGATCTCCGTCAGCGGATCGCGCCGTTCCAGCCGCAACCTAACACTATTGCCAAGATTTCCGCGCGCATCAAGGAGGGGTTCGATCCCCAGAACATCCTCAATCCGGGACGTATGTATCCACATGAAGAACGCAAGGTAACAGGCTGACATGAAAACGGAATTCTCCATTCTTCAGCTTGCGGACCCGAAGTTCTCGCGCTCCAACGGTATCCTGCGCGCTTGCGTCCATTGCGGCTTCTGCACGGCGACCTGCCCGACCTATCTGGAGCTCGGCGACGAGCGCGACAGCCCTCGGGGGCGCATCTATCTGATGCAGCAGATGCTGGAAAGCGGCTTGCCAGCCCCGGCCTCGACGGTGACCCATATCGACCGCTGCCTGTCCTGCCTCTCCTGCATGACCACCTGTCCCTCGGGCGTTGATTACATGCACCTGGTCGAGCATGGCCGCGACTATATCGAGGAAACCTACAAACGCCCGCTGTTCGACCGCCTGTTGCGCAGCACGCTTGGGATAGTTCTGCCGCGCCCGAAACTGTTCCGGCTGGCCCTTTTTGGCGCGATACTGGCGCGCCCCTTCGCCGGATTTTTCAAGGGCCCGCTTCGCGCCATGCTCGAGATGGCGCCCCGGAAAATGCGCCCCGCGTCGTTGCTGGATGCCCAGCCCCGGCATCCGGCGGCCGGGGAAAAGACGATGCGGGCCGTGCTGATGACCGGCTGCGCGCAGACCGTGCTCGCGCCCGAGATCAATGACGCCACCATCCGCCTGCTGACCCGCCATGGCGTCGAGGTCGTGATCCCGAAGAGCGCCGGGTGCTGCGGTGCGCTGCCGCTGCATATGGGAAAAGAGACGGACGCGCTGAAATTTGCCCGCGCCAATATCCTTGCCTGGACGGCGGAGCTGGAGGGCGGGGGCCTCGATGCCATCCTCATCAATACCTCCGGCTGCGGCACCACGGTCAAGGATTACGGCGCGCTGTTCGCCCATGATCCGGATCCGGCGCTGCGCGAAAAGGCCGCCAGAATCGCGGCTCTCGCCAGTGACATCAGCGAGTTCGCGGGGAAACTCACCCTCCGCACCTCCGGCGATGTCCCGCCACTGAAAATCGCCTATCATTCCGCCTGTTCGCTGCAGCATGGCCAGCAGATCCGGAATGAGCCGAAAGCGTTGCTCGTCGCTGCGGGCTTCGCGGTCGCCGATATCCCCGAATCCCATATCTGCTGCGGCTCCGCCGGGACCTATAACCTTTTGCAACCGGAGCTTTCCGCCAGGTTGAAACAGCGCAAAATCGCCAATATCTCGAAAACCGCGCCGGATCTGGTCGCGGCGGGAAATATCGGCTGTATCGCGCAGATCGCCTCGGGCATGGATCTTCCCGTCGTGCATACGGTCGAGCTTCTCGACTGGGCGACGGGCGGCCCGAAGCCGCCGGCGCTGACATAAATTCACAAATTTGTGTGATCGCCGCCTATTACCAAACGCGCCAAACTATATTACACTTTAGTCATGAAGAACCGGGCCTTAAGCATTTTGGTGATGGTCAGCTGCCTGTTTTGGGGCGGCGCTGCATTTGCACGCCAGGATGATCCGCAGCTTGATGAACTGTTCGACGCGCTTGTCACCGTACAGGATGACGGAGAGGCCCAGGTGATCCAGAGCAGTATCTGGAAAATCTGGCTGACGTCAGGCAGCGACACCGTCGATTACCTGATGCTGCAGGGCATGAACTATATGAGCCAGGGCCAGTTCGACAAGGCGATCGCCCTGTTCAGCACCGTCATCAAGATCGACCCCGAATTTTCCGAAGGCTGGAACAAACGGGCGACGGTTCTTTTCCTTGTCGGCGAATTCGACAGCTCGATCGAGGATATCGGCCGGACGCTGGAACTGGAGCCCCGGCATTTTGGCGCGCTCGCGGGGCTCGGCCAGATTTACGAGCTGCAGAAGAGCAATGACAACGCGATCTCGGCTTACGAAAAAGCGATTGCCGTCAATCCGCATCTGAGCGGGGTGAAGGCGCATATACAGCAATTGCAGATCGAGCGCGACAAGAAGAAAATCTGACGCGTCTCCCTACTGCTCCCCAACCCAGGCGATGCGCAGGATATTGGTCGATCCGGGCGTGCCGAAGGGGACACCCGCCATGATCACGACCCGGTCGCCGGGGCGCGCAAATCCTTCGGCGAAGGAAATCTTGCAGGCCTTGTTGACCATGTCGGCGAAATTCTCGGCGTCCTTTGTATGCACGCAATGCAGCCCCCAGACGAGCGCAAGGGTGCGCGCGGTCTTCAAGGCCGGCCTCAGCGCCAGCACCGAGGTCTCGCCGCGCTCACGCGCCGCCCGGAGGGCGGTTGAGCCCGATGTGGTGTAGGTGACAACCGCGGCCGCGCCGATGGTGCGCGAGACCTGGATCGCGGCGGCGCTGATGGCGTCAGCGGTGGTTGCCTCCAGATGACCATGCTTGGCGTCGATAATGCTGCGGTACATCGGGTCTTTTTCAGTGACGACAGCGATGTCGCTCATCATTGCGACCGCTTCGAGCGGGTATTCGCCCGCCGCGCTCTCCGCTGACAGCATCACCGCATCGGTGCCGTCATAGATCGCATTGGCGACGTCGGTGACCTCGGCCCGGGTCGGGACGGGAGCGCTGATCATGCTCTCCAGCATTTGCGTCGCAACGACAACCGGCTTTCCGGCCTCGCGGGCGCGGGCGATGATTTTCTTCTGGATCGAGGGGACTTCCTGGATCGGCATCTCGACACCGAGATCGCCACGCGCAACCATGATGGCGTCCGCAAGATCGATGATCCCGTCAAGCGTCTCGACGGCGGCGGGTTTCTCGATCTTCGCCATGACGGACGCCCGCCCGGCCACTATTTTCTTGACCTCGGCGATATCCTCTGGCCGCTGAACGAAGGAAAGCGCGATCCAGTCGACGCCGAGCGACAGCGCGAAATCAAGATCGCGCCGGTCCTTGTCGGTGAGCGGGCTCATGCGGACAAGCGCATTCGGGATATTCACCCCCTTGCGGTCCGATATCTTGCCGCCGACCGTGACCAGGCAATCGGCAAAATCCGCGCCAGCGGTTGTCACCGTCAGCTTCAGCTTGCCATCATCGAGCAGCAGGATACTGCCCGCTTCCAGACTTTCAAGGACGGCGGGATGGGGCAGGCAGACCCGCGTTGCATCGCCGGGCGCCTTGTCGAGGTCAAGACGGAAGGCCGAGCCGTTTTTCAGCTCCACCGGTCCCTTGGCGAAGATGCCGATCCGGATTTTCGGACCCTGCAGATCGGCGAGGATGCCGATGGGGCGGCCAACTTTCGCTTCCAGCTCGCGGATGGTATTATACCGCTCTTCGTGATCCTTGTGGGTGCCATGGCTGAAATTGAGACGGAACACATCTGCCCCTGCCAGATGCAGCGCCTCGATGGTCGCAGCACTGGAACTCGCCGGCCCGAGAGTGGCAATGATTTTCGTGTTTCTAAGTCGTCGCATTAGGTCATAACTCTCTTGCGCTATCCGCAGCGGGTTGCCTTGCAACTATACTAACTACTTTATGATTCTAATGTGAAGGGTAATATTTTTATTGATGCCATGTTCGGACGGAGCATTGTATTAGGCTTAAGAATCGGGATACTGTGGCGTTTTAGTAAATCATCTCTCCGGATGCCATGACCGAGACAAAACCGCCGATATTCGAGATCGAATATGCCGACAGCCCGAACCCGCTGCTGCTCACCGTTGATCATGCCAGCCGGTATATTCCTCAAAGCTATGATAATCTCGGCCTTGAGGACCCTGCGGTGCTGCACCGGCATATCGCCTGGGATATTGGTATTGAGGACGTGTCGCGGCGGCTCGCAGACAAGCTCAAGGCGACCACCATCTTTGCGGGCTTTTCTCGGCTCCTGCTCGACGCCAACCGCTATCCGGACAACCCGGCGGTCACGCCCGCCGTGAGCGACGGGGTGGAGATCCCGGCAAACCAGCGGATCACGGAAACCGAGAAATCCAGGCGCCTCGAGACCTGGTTCAAGCCCTATCATGCGGCCATAACCGAACTGGTCGAAAAGAAGGCTGCGGCGCATGCCGAGCCGCTCCTGATCTCCATGCATAGCTTCACGCCGGTGATGAATGACTTCGAGCGGCCCTGGCATATCGGCGTGCTCTGGGATGAAGACCCGCGCATTGCCCTGCCGCTTCTCGATATCCTGAGGCGGAACAGCTCGATCGTCGTCGGCGATAACGAGCCCTATTCGGCGCGTGAGCCGCTCGGCTATACGATGAATGAGCATGGCATGAAGCGCGGCATCCCGAATGTCGCCATCGAGATCCGCCAGGACCTGATCGATACCCATCAGGGCGCGGAGAAATGGGCCTCGATCATGGCCGACGCGCTGCGGCAACTCGACGGCATGGCGGCTTTCAACAGTAGTTCAAAGAGTTATTAAAGGGTGAGGCGGGGATGAGTATCAAGGAGCCGACATTTACCATTGGCATCGAGGAGGAATATCTTCTCGTCGACCTGCAGACCCGCGATCTCGCTATCGAGCCGAGTGAGGATATCCTCACCGAATGCCAGGAAAAGCTTCCCGATCATCTGGTGACGCCGGAATTCCTCCGCTCCCAACTCGAGGTCGGGACCCGCATCTGCCGCAATATCGGCGAGGCCAGAAGCTCGCTGCAGGAACTGCGCGGCACGGTTTCCGAGGTGGTGCGCGGGCATGGCCTTGGCCTGATGGCGGCCTCTGTCCATCCCTTTGCCGACTGGCGCCAGCTCAAGCATACACCGAAGGAACGCTATGAACTCATCGCCCGTGACATGCAGGCGACGGTGCACCGGTTGATGATCTGCGGCATGCATGTGCATTGCGCGATCGAGGATCCGGAGCTGCGCATTGATCTGATGAACCAGGCGGCCTATTTCCTGCCGCATCTCCTGGCGCTCAGCACCTCCTCGCCGTTCTGGCGGGGCGAGGTGAGCGGGCTTAAATCCTATCGCGTCACGGTCTTTGATGCCCTGCCCAGAACTGGCATTCCCGACAAGTTCGAGAGTTTTGGCGAGTTCCAGCGGCTCGTCGATACGCTGGTCGAGGCGGGCGCTCTCGAGGACGGGTCGAAGCTCTGGTGGGATGTGCGCCCCTCGTCGAAATTCCCGACGCTGGAGATGCGCCTCACCGATGTCTGCCCTCTGCTGGAGGACAGCCTGACCATCGCCGCGCTTTATTCCTGTATCCTGCGCATGCTCTACCGGCTCCGCCGCAACAACCAGCGCTGGCGCATCTATCCGCAGACGCTGATCGAGGAGAACCGCTGGATCGCCCAGCGTTTCGGCGTTGAGGGGAAACTGATCGACTTCGGCATCCCGGCACCGGTGCCCTTTGCCGACCTGATCGAGGAGATTATCGGTCTCACCGCCGAGGACGCCGCCTATCTCGGCTGCGAGAAGGAAGTTAGCCACGCGCGCGAGATTGTCCGCCGCGGCACCTCCGCCGACCGCCAGCTCGCGCTGTATCACAAGCTGGTCGAGGCCGGTTCGAGCAAGGCGGACGCGCTGGTAAAAGTTGTTGACCAGGTCTTGAACGAGACAGTATCCGGCCTACAGTAATAGACAGGGCATTTGAAAAGAAGGTGAAGAATATGGATCAGCAAACACTCGAACTGGAAGCGGCGGCCTTCCGCCGCCTGCGCGATCACTTGCGGACGCGGACGGACGTGCAGAATATCGACCTGATGAACCTCGGCGGGTTCTGCCGCAACTGCCTCGCCAACTGGTATATGGAGGCCGCAAACGGTAAGGGCATCGAGATGGACAAGATGCAGGCCCGCGAGATCGTCTATGGCATGCCGTTCGACGAATGGAAGGCGAAATACCAGAAGGACGCCACCGCGGAGCAGAAGGCCGCCTTTGAGGTCAGCCACAAGGATCATTGAGCATTAGGCGCGCGGCAAAAAAATTGCCAAAAGCATATACATGTCCGCGCCGATAGTGCTAGAAATCCCTCCCGGAAATCATTCCGGCCGAATTGCACGAATATACTCACGGAGAAGGTAGGTTATGGCTGAAGTTGGCGGAGTGGCCGCAGATCACTTGCGGTCCTTTATCGAGCGCATTGAGCGCCTGGAAGAAGAGAAAAAAGGTATCGCGGACGATATCAAGGAAATCTTCGCCGAAGCCAAGGGCACCGGCTTTGACGTCAAGGCCATGCGCGCGGTGATGCGCCTGCGCAAGATGGACAAGGCCGATGTCCAGGAACAGGAATATATGATCGACCTCTACAAGCAGGCGCTCGGCATGATCGCCGACGAGACGCCGAATAAC
>JAIOYL010000021.1 GCA_021741195.1 Sneathiella sp.
ATTGACTACGTCAAAGCCACCTTCGATAACCTTCTCACGCGTCTCATCGTTTTCTAGTGCGTCAATGATAGTTTGTGCAACGGAATCCGGCGCAGATCCTGACAAAAATACGTTTTCCCGATCCTTGAACAACCAAGTATTACTCGGATTGAAATTGGTTACCGTTGCGCAGCCGCTTGCCATGAATTCAAAAGGCTGATAGGATGGGTGCGCGGAATACATGAATACAAGACCAAGATCACATGATCTATAGAGGGCCGCGACCTCTTCCATACTTTGAAGTGTCCCAACGTTTTCGATCACTCCGCGCAGTCCATAACGATGTTCCGGCCAATCGCCCCCAGCTGAAAAAATTTCGACTTTATGGCCGAAATAGTCTTTCACCTGACGAAGTGCCTCCACACCAAGATTAAACGCGTTGCGGCCATTTCGAGGGCGTCCATAAAAAACAACCCGATATGGCCTGTCTCGAACTGGGTTCGTTTCAGGATAGAAATATGATGAATCGACTGCAGGCGTGAAATAGTCCACCCAATTTGAGTACGCGTGATATTTGTCCGCGACACCAACAGTATTGGCGATACCGTGAAAGCCAAACTGGTAGGTTTGCTCAATGAGGCCATAAACGGTACCGGCCGGATAAAACGACGGCTCGAAGTCCTGAATGAAATAGAATTTTGCCTTGCAATTATTGTAGCGCGCCAAGAGGTAAGCTGACGTCCACAAAGTCGCAAAAGCCGCGTCAGATGCCGGCAATTCGGCCGGAGAGCTATAATCGGCCATTTTGACAAAGATCGCCTTGAGCTTTGGAAAGACGGATTGGGCGGCCTTCTCAATATCCGGAACAGGCGCCTTTTCACGGCCGCAAAGAACTACCGTATGGTTGGTATCGTTGTTAATCGTAAAATTTTCCATCACTGCAAATATTGTGCGAATTCCGCCACGATAAATATGATCAAAGCTTGGCAGAAACCAAAGCATGCTTTCGGTAGGAATGGTGTCCAGCTTCCGCATGTTTTCAACAAATTTCTCGTTGGCAGAAATCTCTACGGCAGAGATTTCTGCCATCACCATTTCGTCTTCGAGATATTTATTGGCAGTAGATGTAGCCTTCTCTTCCGGCAATGCCGAGCCGCGGCGCTTAACGCCTGCAATAGCGGGCTGTGACGCCATTGAAATATCCGTTTCCACAGCTTTGGGGGAGGACTTTTTGCACCTTTCGCGTGTTTGATGCACGCCGAGTTCAGCAACTGCTTTAAACAGCAAAACTTCGGAAAGAGCCGCATTCTCAATAGAATAACGTTCAGCCGTCTCCATTCCCCTCGCAGCTAGTAGCAAACGCAGGTCAGGATCACTAACCAATTGCTCTATAGCAGCTGAACAGGAACCTTTTGAGGTGGTATCAACAACAAATGCATTATAACCATGTCGCGCATATTCGTCGCCTCCGCCCGCTTGCGGAACAATGGCGACACTTCCACATGCCATTGCCTCCAGCGACGTGCGGCCAAATGCCTGATATTCAGAAAAATCACAAAAAACATCTGAATTTCGAAGGAGGTCCGCAACCGCTTCACGGCGGAGAACCCCAAGGTTTGTCACAGGTACGCCAGTAATGAGTTTTTTAAGCTCTTTATTTTCAGGATTTGTGCCAAAAATAGTGACGGAAATATCCTTTCCGTAACGCTTGATGACATCCTTAAGAACGTCCAAGGTCATCTCTGGAGAGCGTCGTTCGGAGCTCATGCGGACCATGGCCGTGATACGCACGGGCGATACTATTGTTCGATCTTTTGCAGACGGAAAATAGACCGATCGGTCAACACTTGGTTGGATTTTATAGGTTTTGCCGCCTGTTTTCTCTTCTACCGTTTTTTGCAGCCAGTTTGTCTTTACAAACCGTAGCAAATTGGGAACAGAAGTGTAAGACTGCGTTGCTACAGCAAATCGCTCCTTGTTGCGCGAAGTTGCGGATTTTTCAAAGAAAAATGGTTCATAGTCCTGAATGTAATACGCGGGGGTGATAGAACGGTGCGCCCGCACCACAGTTGCTAACTGTTCGACACTATTAAATGCCGTCGCAATCACAAAGTTAAAACTATCGGCATCTGCCGTTAATTCATCAATATTTTCGTAGAACTGGACAATATTAAATAATTCTGGTGGGTATACTTTCTCATAATCGTCGCGGTATAATTGTGGTACAGCAACGCTGGTTCTTACCCCCAATTTTTGTAGTCCGCGTGCTTCTTGCATAACTGAGTGCACACCTCCGCCTCCAGGCATAACCGGTAATAAAAAGAGCGCTGAAATGCCGGCACCAATTAGTCCCGCATCGTCCCCCCACCAACGCCGGGCGGCAATTCGGAGCCGCTCCAGATACGGATTGTTGCGCGTTGATTTAACTGCCCGGGCAATACGTTCCGCTGAATATCTGGCACGAAATGCCGCACTTCCTTCTTTCGACAGTTCAAGGCGCGTCTCATGGGAATAACTTTTTGATTTTGCGTGATAAACATAGGTATGGGTGGCAACAGCCAATGCAAATCCGGCGTCTGTCGCCCGGAAACAAAAATCATTTTCTTCACCATATCCCTTGGGAAAAGCGTCTTCATCAAAAGTACCAATAGTATCGATAACTGCTCGTTTGATAGCAAAGCAGAACCCGTTAAGCAGTGAAACACGAGGGAACAATGGATTTTGTGACCACAATTCACAAAACTGATCCATATGCTCAACCGTCATTCCGGGAATAAGGTCATTAACGGCAAGGCCACCTTCTTTATCGAGGGTTTCTGGTAGGGACTGCCAACTTGCGGCATTGGACATTGGCCCAATGATGCCAATATCAGGTGCACTTTCTCCGGCTTGCACAAGTTTTTGCGTCCAATTTCTGCTGACAATAGTGTCGCTGTTGAGCAGGATCGCGTAGTCAGAGGTACTTTCACGAAGCCCAGCATTGGCAGCCTTGGTATAGCCGGAGCCAGACGGACGCCGGATCAGCAGCGTATTCGGCGTGCGCTTTGCAAACGCTTCACAATAAAGCTTGGTGGGATGTTCAGATCCGTCATCGACGATAATGATGCGTTGGGTGGGGGTCAAATATCTTGCAACGGACTCCAGACAATTTTCTACATCTTCCAGACTGTTATGAACACATACAATAATATCCACCGTTATAGAATCGAAAGCTCCGAAACTGTTTGGCGTTACCAAATTAGCGCCCACTTTCCGATCCCATTCAAAAACCGGCGTGGACGCCGCGGCCACCTGTTTAGTGACTTCTTCTGGAAGGGTATATTGATCCTCTGCCCCGTGAAGAAACTTTCTGATCCTTGGGTCATTGCGAACGCTTACGCCTTTTTCAGCCAAGGTGCCAAGCTTGAGGCGTTTTTTGTTCGCAACAAAATTAAGGCTTAACTGGTCGCGGCGACTCCCATTATCAATTTCAGCCCACCAGTCGTTACAGGTGTCTATAACCTGCGGATCATTGTGACGCCGCACGAGCACATTGGTTTCAGCAAGACCAAAATTTGGCGGATATCCAACCTCCTTATAGCGCGTAACTTGATTACGGATGGTCTCGGCGTTATCAAGTTGTCGCGAGATTACTTCATTAGCCTCGCTGTATATACAGTCCCGGTGGGGATGAACGAAAGTCGAAAACTTATCATTATTTTTCATAGCTAAATCTACAAGCTGCGCCGGGTCCTGTCTGATTAGCAAATTTCCATCCACCCAAACGCTCCATTCATATTCCGGAAAATATACATGTGGATGTGTTTTGACATAACGTGCAGTGCGGGTGGGGTCTTCATTCAAATAGTCGAACGGCCGAATGGTCCAGCCTCGCTCTCCGGGTATGTCGCAATCCGAGAAGCAGACAAAATCACACTGATCAGATAAAATCTCGGGAACCTTTAGTTCATCATACCCGCCTGATATCGCCGTATAAACGACTATTTTTCGTGCGGTGGTTGGATTGGGCGATGACACCGCAATACGCGCTTTCAGTGCAGATGCCTCTTGAGTTGCTGTGACTTGTGATCTTGCCGTAATCCGCTTCTCTGCGCGGCCAAACTTAACGTAGTGTAATAGCGGATTTAAGCCTGAATTAGCAACGTCAGGATAATTAGCAAGATAAAAACAGGTTTCAAATTTCGGGTTTGGATCACGGCCTTCCAATGCCCCGTATCGAATATAATGTATAAGCGGATCAATCTGTTGCTTAGCAACGTCCGGGTTTTCATGCAAATACCAGGTTTTATCAAAAATCCCGGATTGTATGATTTTCGCCAGCGATCGGGCGTCGGGCTGCATACGGAACAGACGGTAATAAAGGTAGAGTCTTACCTGTTTTATTAAAGCCGTAACTCTCATGTTCGAGCTTTTTTGCTCGTCCTCAACAAGTCTTGTCTCAAGAGCAGTCAAGCGTGTTTCGATATCAGCTTTTAAACGATTTGTTCGACCAGAAGTATAGGCATTTATGCTTTCTGTCTGCGATCGCAACAGCGCTGCAACTTGTTGGCCCAAACGCCCAACTGCAGTCAATTCAATGTCGTTAATTGTGCGATGAATACCCGTTTGCAAGGCTTCTTGATAATTTTTTAATGTCGAAACAAAATCACGGATACTTGCTTCCTGTCGCTCCAGGTCTGCACGTCGTATATCAAGTTGTTTTGTCGCACTTTCCGCTCTTTTGATCTCTGAATTCAGGCGCCGGATTTCATTTTCCATGCGCCTGCTGTCTAACTCTACTTTTCGGATACTCGCAACTTCATTCTGCAGTGCTATTCTTGCACCTTCGTGCAGCTGAGCATCGTCAAGGCGCAACCTTGCGGCAACCGAAAGGGGTTGGTTGAATTCTGGCGCTTTTAAATTTTTTTGCTTCAACGCGTTTAAAAGCCGCAACTGAGAATCTGAAAGAATATCCTTTGCATCGCATAGTGGGGCATTTCGATGAAGGTTTGCATCGACAACATCCATCAGTACTTCTTGATCTGGCATTGTCAGGCCGGAAGCACCCAAATTTGACAACTCGTCAAGCAACCGCTGCGCTTCGAACTGCGGATTATTGATCAAATCGTTGTAGGAAATAATTACTGACGGTATTCCCTGGGCGGACTGGAAGGCGCTTCTGACATATCTTTCCCACAAGGCCACACCGAAATCTAACGCAAACCCATTGCGGCGGGCAAGCGACACCGCGACTTCAACGGGATCGCGCCATACATGAATAGCAATCGGCGCTTTGATCTGATCGCCGACCGCAGGGAGTACGAGGCACAATCTTGGTTCCTTGATAAACCAGGGACTGTGCGGTGAAAGCTCTGACACAAGATTGGCAAATTTTTGCCGCGCCTCTTGTCGTGATAAGGCGGGGATACTCTCAACCGAGAAACCCTGCACACTCCACCAGTCGTTCCCGCTAGATTGAAGTATTTGGTTGCAGATTTCACGCAGTTGAGGATGTTCCCAAAACCCTTTCGGATTTTCGTCATTTGCCAAGGTATCTCCCCCCTCACTAGAGAAGGCAGCTCCCATTGAATTCAACAAATTGCTTACGCAAGACGTCCCCGAACGGTGCATACCTAAAACAATAAAGCCACGAGAAGATTTTGCGATTTTTGCGCGCCCATTTTCCATTATATTCTGAAACCTTAAAAACCTATGCAAACTGTTAAATTATCGATAATTTTTCAGGCAAAAATTCTGCAACGACCACTTTTCTGAATCGGTTTTCATTTAAAGTTACCTCAATTTTTTTTACCTAGGATAGATTTGGCTGTTGTGCTGCCTTTGTTGAATGCTTCGTTGTCACCGGTTAATTGTTAATGACTGCAAAATTAGCAGTCATGACATAAATAAAAATCGGAGACTATTCACCATTTACCCCCGGAAGGATTCTGTAACCCGGAGGAGAGGTAGCAACCGGACTCTTGAATAGGCACCTTCTCTCAAATTGGACAATTCAATAATCCTCTCTCCAAACGATGCGCCGCGCTTTTAACGGCAGCATTCAATCCTGGTCGTTTATAAAATACGCCTTGGATCTGGATCGTTCCCGCCAAAGCT
This sequence comes from Sneathiella sp., assembly GCA_021741195.1. Lineage (GTDB taxonomy): Bacteria > Pseudomonadota > Alphaproteobacteria > Sneathiellales > Sneathiellaceae > Sneathiella. Next base: position 6,076 of record JAIOYL010000021.1, read on the forward strand.
TTCAGGAAATCTGCGCAAAGACCTGTATTGGGGGGGGCTGGGGAATTCCAGAATTCCGACAGCGGCTTTTGATCAACAAGGCCTTCCACGTCAAATATTGCTTGTCCCAAAATTTTTACGGGACACCCAGCCCGGAGCGCCCAAAGGCCAACTGTACTATTGATGGTTACCACTCCTTTAGCCCGTCTAAGAAGCCGATCAAGATTGCCGCCATGAAGAAATATAATCCTGTCTTCCAACCCGTATCTGCGGGCAATTTTTTGCGCCTTTTTTGCCCAGTTGACGAGCCCCGGATCGAGTGGATGTATCTTGATGACAAGCATTGTCTTTGCAGGTGACGCCTTGGCAAAAGAAGAGATCACTTCTTCAATACCTGAGCTAAAATCTGGATAGGGTGAATACGCCCGAATTTGAAAATCCGTTGCCATTTGCAGCGGAAAGACAAAATAGGACGCGTTTGCCTCGTACAATTTTTTGATAATTACGTCGCTATCCGAGTTCACCCTTTTATTTTTCAATAGCCTTAATCCCGTACCAATATAGACGAGAATGGGATTGTGTAATTGGTGAGTTCGGTAGCCTGGATAAAGTAGGTGAAAGAGCAAACTGGAAATATGGTAAATTATGTCCCAAACGGCCATGGTCCAAAAGCTGTCCTCATAAAGGTGCTTAAACTCAATATCCGGTACCTGTTGTGCGAGATTGCGGATATCCGCCGGCTTTTTTGGAAAGAGTGAAGATCCGGACATCCCGTCTTTTTCCAGAGTAATCCAGTCAGGACGGAGGTAGCCGAAATCGGTGGCGACAACAGTGATTCCCAGCTTTTTTGCCGCAGCGATGGCGGATTTATGGTAGTCTCGTTGCTCGCCAAGGAGGATGACGTCTGTTATCTTGTTTTGCATCAAGTATTGCCGAATGAAACAGGGCCAAGCCTTTTTACTCCGGCGATAATTTGTGGCGCCCGATCGACGCCAAAAAAGAAAATCCCCAAAGCACAGGTTGATCCTGAGTGCGGTATGTCCGCGCTTTTCCAATTCATCAGCAATTTCAGGAAAAAAGGGAGAGATTGGTCCTTGGAGGAAAAGGAAAGTGCGTTTCGCTGTCGAGTTTTCTGAGGTCGTCCCGTGGTTGATTTTACTATCTTTGGGCGATAAAATTCTAATGTCAGTCATCGAAACGTACCGTAAAAGAGAAAAATGGAAGAATGAAACTTGCGACGTTCATTGGTAAAAGTGACAGCAGGAAAATGCCCCATCTCAGAGAAGAAGGAAAAGACGTGCGTGCCTTGTTTTTCTTCAGTCCTCCTTGAATTATAAAAGCTGCTTTTTCAGGAGAGAGCATAAACGGTTTCCGACCTGTGAGTTTATCGCTCATATTGGTTTTGATATAGCCGGGGCTAATGATATTAACTTTGACGTTGTGTCTGGCAAGCCCCTCGCGCAGAGCCATGGCATAAGTCTCAATTCCAACCTTCGTTGCACTGTAAGCGGGGCATGACGAGAAGCCTCTGGCCGCAGCGAGCGAGCCAATTACGGCAATTTGTCCATACTTTCGACCCACCATGCGGTCAACCAAAGGAGATATGGTCGCAATTGTTCCCATAAAATTGGTTTTCACCACTTCTTGGATACCCTGCCAGGGTTCGGGTTGATCAGGGTGAAACAGGCCAGAAGTTGCTCCGGCATTTGCGATTAGAAGGTCGACGGGGTTTTCTGAGTCAAGTTGGTACAGAGTTGCCCTGAGTTTCTCGGTGTCCTGGATGTCCGCAACAGATACGATGACTTCAGCTCCTCGTTTCCTGCATTCTGTGCCGATATTTTCAAGGGCGGATTGTTTGCGGCCCAGCAAAACAAGTCTAGCCTTAGGTGTGGCGTATAATAAGGCAAGGGCCCGCCCAATCCCGCTTCCTGCACCCGTAATCAGGATGGTTTTTCGCGAGCTGTTCATGGTTGTCCATTACCGCATTTTACAGGCGCCTTAACGAGTAAAATAGGTCCTGCATGGTTGAGATACTTGGTAACCGGCATCTCGACCTCTTCGGTCACCACAAAGCCCCATCGTTTATAGAGGCGCAATGCAGGAACGTTATCGGACCAAACATGCAGAGAAAGAAAACTATGCCCCGCCGCCGCCGCCATCTTGTTTGCATAATCCAACAGCAGATGTGCGATGCCCTGACCTCTATGCTCTTCCGAAACAGCAAGCGTGTTAATATAGAAGCTGTCCGGGAGTCGGCTAGTGAAGAGAGGCAACAGGGGCGCAAGACGTCGTTTCGGTATCAAGAGTTTGACGATAGCTGGAAGCCCAAATTGGTTCTCCGGGAAGGCGAGAAGGCACCCAACTGTATCTGATTTATCTTTAGCCAAGTGTGAATTTTGACGGGAATATGGATTATTGCTATTCCCTATACCAAGACGAAGTGCTTTTCTCGGAGTGAGCCCGGGTAGAGATGATTGAAATATCTGTTCGAAAATCCCGCCTCCGGCCAGTAGTATAAAGTCAATGATCGATTCTTGGTCAGGGTAATATCCCTTGCTGATATTGATAGTCATCACATCAATTGTATCTTTGGCGGGTTTTTGCAACGATTGTTGAATATGCATACAAAGTTCAATAAGATCAAGCGTGGTATGTTGAAAATTGATGTAAAAGGCAGAGAGTTCAATCTTAAGTGTTGAAGCTTGGCCATAATTCGTATTAATAAAGGATATGTCTGGATAGAATGTTGCGCAGATATTAATCAGAGCTAGCTTGGTCTCAATGGCCGTTAATTTAAGGCGTAAACGTTATTGGTGTGGTTAATTTTTTTGAAGCTAGGCAGAGCCCTCGTTATATGCGGTTTTCCGCTAGAGGGGCGATGATCGACAGCCCTTGCCGCAAATGGTTGGTAGGACATCTTAGTTTGGTTGGTGAACATGTCACGTTTTGATGTTGCTATTGTAGGTTTGTCTTGCCGTTTTCCGGGTGCAAAAAATGCTGATGATTATTGGCGTCTTTTACGGGAGGGGAAGGACACTGTCACCGCAATTCCTGAAAATCGATGGGATAAGGAAAGCTTTTATCATCCCGGTAAAGAGGTAGCTGGAAAGGCATATACCTTTTCGGCCGGAGTGCTGGACGACATTACCGGATTCGACGCGCAATTCTTTGGCATCTCGCCACGTGAGGCGGAGCAAATGGATCCGCAGCAACGCCTCTTGTTAGAAGTTACATGGGAAGCGCTGGAAGACGCCGGACAAATTCCGAGCGAGCTCTCCGGGAAGAACTGTGCCGTAATGATAGGGATTTCTGGCACCGATTACGGGTCTGTCCGGCAGGGAGACCCAGCTGGCGGCAACGCCTACTTCATGCTTGGATCGACTCTCTCCATTGCGGCAAATCGCATCTCGTATATTTTCGACTTCAAAGGGCCAAGTATGGCCATTGACACCGCCTGCTCATCATCTCTTGTGGCTTTTAATGAAGCGCTTAATGCTTTGTGGAGCGGCCGAGCGGAGATGGCGGTTACTGGTGGTGTCAATCTGCTGATGAGTCCTTTTCCCTTCGTTGGATTTTCAGGCGCCTCGATGTTGTCTGAGGACGGCCTTTGCAAGGCATTCTCAAAGAACGCTGACGGCTATGTTCGCAGTGAGGGGTGCGGCGTACTGGTGCTTAAACCCTTGTCTGACGCATTGCGAGATAAAGATACGATCCATGCTGTGGTGAGCGGAGCGGGCGTAAATTCTGATGGTAAGACAAATGGCATTGCCATGCCATCTTGTGCCAGTCAGCAAAACCTGCTCGAAGCGGTGATAGAGCAATTTGGAATTAACCCGGCAGAAATAGATTATTTCGAGGCGCATGGAACTGGAACCAGTGTTGGTGATCCAATCGAAGCACTGGCACTCGGGCGTGCCATCGGGCAGAGGCGCGGTGAAAATTCCAGCCCTCTTTTAATTGGGTCGGCAAAATCTAATATTGGTCATCTTGAACCAGCGTCAGGCATGGCCGGTCTGATCAAGGCTGTGCTGATAATCAAGAATCGAGCTATACCTCCGACATTGCATTGTGAAGAACTTAATCCCAATATTGATTTCGAAACATTGAACCTTTCACCGGTACGGAACTTGAGGAAATTGGCGGATAAAAAGCGCCCACTTCAAGTTGGGGTTAACTCGTTTGGATTTGGCGGTACCAACGCAGCAGTTTTCCTAAGAGAACACTGTGTGAAAAACATATCGGAGCAGAAGGTTATACAGGAGCGACTCGCCCCATTGGTGATCTCTGCGCGAAGCGAAGAAGCCCTTAGGTCGCGTGCAGGACAGCTTGCTGGATTTTTAACTTCAAAACATGAAACGCAATTCTATGATACGGCTTATACTTCTGCGTTTCGACGTGAACTTCATGATCATCGAGCAATTGTTTGGGGGGATTGTGTCACCTCGGTCGCGGAAAAATTGCAATCCTTTTCGAGCGGGCAAGAGGTAGATATATGCGCTGGCAAAGCTTCTTCGAATAAACCGAAAATTGGTTTCGTTTTTTCCGGAAATGGCGCGCAGTGGCCAGGGATGGGGCGTGTACTTTATGAAAACAATTTGCGTTTTCGTGAGTCAGTCAATGCCGTGGACCAATTGCTAATAGAGATGGCAGGCTGGTCAGTTGCCGAAGTTCTTTTTTCAGAGGATTGTAAGGATCGGTTGTCTTTAACCGAAATTGCCCAGCCCGCACTCTTCGCAATTCAAGTTGGCATATGCAGGTGTCTCGAAGCCCTTGGTATTCGACCGGATGCTGTAACCGGCCATAGCGTGGGAGAAGTTGCGTCCGCCTATATTGCCGGGATTTTTGATCTTCGCGAGGCTGTTCGTCTGATCCTGTGCCGTAGTGACGCGCAAGGTCGCGTCCGCGGCATGGGTAAAATGGCAGCTCTGTCCTACCCGCCTGAAGCGCTTGAGAATATTATCAACCGCTTTGGCAATCGTTTCGAACTTGCCGCTGTTAACAGCCCCACCGCGTTCACCCTATCGGGGGAGGAGGCTGCTCTTATGGAGTTGGCGGCCGAGTTCAAAAACAGCTCAACACTGGTGAAAGTTCTGGATCTGGAATATGCCTTTCACAGCCGTGTGCTGGAACAGGTAAAAGATGGCTTCATTGAGTCGGTCGGTACACTCGCCCGGCAAGATGGAACCTTGTCTTTTTATTCCACTGTTAGCGGTTCTTTGATGGACGGCTTGCAGCTTGATCAAAATTACTGGTGGCTTAACGCCCGACAACCCGTCCAGTTCCAGCAAGCCGTTGAGGCGATGGCGGCGGATGGAGTCAGCATCTTTATTGAAATTGGGCCCCATGCGGTACTTCAGTCTTATCTGCGCCAAAATTTGAAACAGTCGAATGTAGAAGTAACAATTTTGCCGTCTCTTACGCGGACCAAACAAGGCAATGAAGCGTTGGAAGAAATTGCCGATTTGGTATTTGTTTCAGGTGGATTTCGCGATTTCGGGCGCTGGTTCCCTACAGAAGGAAAACAACTTTCTCTTCCACATTATCCGTGGCAGAAGGAAGCGTTATGGTTCAAGAAAACGTCGGAGGCTGAAGGGGCGTTTTTCCGGGAGAATGAAGGAATTTTTCTCGGCGCAAGACCGTTGGCCAAGCAGACGATCTGGGAAAATCAAATTGATGCGGAGCGCTTTCCGTTCCTTAAAGATCACAGGGTTGGTGGGAGCGTTATCTTTCCTGCGACAGGGTTTATTGAAATAATTCTTGAGGCTTCTCGCGCACTTTTCGACGGCGATTTTCATGAAATCGAGAATTTTGAGATCCGTCGTCCCTTACTTCTAGATCCTGGAATCAGCGCCATGGTGCGTTTTGTATACGATCCTGATGATAAGGCCTTTAGAGTGGAGACCCGGCGTTACCTGAGTGATACTCCCTGGACGGTAAATGCTGTCGGACGTCTTGCTGAGGCCTCATTTCCAGCCTGTCCTATTGAACCACTTTCTGACGCAGCCGCATTTTCCGACTGGTTCTCCGCAGAGGAGCACTACGCGCTCACCAAGAGCCTTGGCCTCGATTATGGTCCGGCGTTTCAGTGTCTTGTAGATTTGGAAAGTGATGGGGAAGCCGGGTTAATGAGGCTTAGAGAACCGGAACGGTTCGATGGGGATACCGGGTTCGTTGTTCATCCAGCTACCTTTGACGCCTGTCTGCAGGGACTTTTGGCGATTGGGGCTAGATCAAGTCAATCTTTGGATGAGACAGTCTATCTGCCTTATCAATTAAAACGATTGAAGGTATTTAAACCCGGCGCTGTTATTGAATATTGCAATGTGCGGCTTGAGAGGCAGGGAGCCAGATCCCTGGTTGCGTCATTTGCCCTTTATGATGCTGAAAAACGGCCTGTTGCAGTAGCAAATGGATTTCGATTCCTCCGTGCTGACAGTTTGAAATCGACTCGCAAGGATACGCGTGTCTATCGTTTTGAGAATGCGCCGCTCACGTCCATTCAGAAAAAAGATGTGGTGCCAAATGCGGAGCAGATCGCATCGTTTCTTGAACTTGATAATGGGGCTGATCTAGATCTTAACCGGTTGACGCGCTTATTCGCTCATGAACAATTTTCAGCTTTTGCCACGGAGGAGAAGGATATCTTCTCTGGCTGGAAAGAACATCTTTTTTCAAGATTGTGTATAGTTGATTTTGACGACGAAACAGTAAATGCACGGGCGCTGTGGAAGAATTATCTTCAGAAGCACCCTGAGGCTGTTGCCGAGCTGCTTTGCATTGGCAGTGCAGGAAAGCATCTGGCTGAGGTTTTGACCGGAGAGAAATGTGCGTTCAAACCAACCCGGGCCTTGATGGAACATTTGCTGCAGGACTCGCCTTATTTCCATAATATCCGGGATGTGGTGCTGGAAGCCATGAAGCGGATAGCATTGTTATGGCCGTTGGGTCGCCGTCTCCGAATTCTCGACTTAAGTGTGCGATCTAATTTCTCTCAACCCTTTCTGGCTGAAATGGGCGGACTGGATATAGATTATACGGTGGTTTCCCCGGATGAAGAGGCTATTGCAAGGTTGCAAACCGGTTCTAGTAACTTGAGCAATCTGAGGGCGTTGACCATAGATTTCTCTGGAGTTTTGACTACTGAAGAATTAGGCGAACTGGGAGTGTTTGATGTTGTTGTCTGCGGACAGGCGTCTCTGGATGCAGGTATGACAGCAGCTCTTCTTTCTAACCTTACAAAAATTTCAGCACCGCAGGCGTTATTGATGGTTTCCGAGGTCAAACCGCAGCCTTGGCTGGATTTGGTTTTTGGGTGTGAAGAGAACTGGTGGTCTCATGACGGGCAGCCTGCACCCAAGGAGGGAAATGCGCTGAAGCAGCTTTTCGCATCGGAGAAGTTTCAGAATATACAGTTTCTTGAAAACGACGACATGCAACTGGTGCTTTGCGACGCTCCGGACGAAGGGGCCAACGCACTTGAGGTCACCCTCCGAGCTCAAGAGGGTGAAGAGTTATGGCTGCTTGTCGCGTCAAAATCTGAGATTGCTGCCGAATTCATCTCGCAGGTTTCTCGGCAGATGGAAACACAGGGCAAGTTTGTGGTTATCGCCTGGAATGATGTTGATGCATTGGTTGATGAGGAAAATCTGTCATTCGATGCCAGTGATCAGGCCGCATGGCTGGATCTTCTTTCGATGTTGGTGGAATCAGCGTCGCCACCGACGGGGGTCATTTATTTTGCCGATCTCGGAGATGACGGCTGGTCTGTGACTCAGGCGGCAGCCGCCTTGACAAAAATCGGACTTAAAGACACCCCTTCACTCCAATTAGTGGTCTTTGACGCCACAGGGAATGATTTGGGGCAGGCAAGGGAAGAATTATTGACAGCCACGAGTTGGGGGGCTGCGCGTGTCATCCGTAACGAATTTCCCGGTTTGAATTGCCGCAGTTTGGAAGTTTGCTTCAACGGGGCAAGCATCGCCGATTTGATTAATCCAGCGATTGAAGCTCTTTTCCAGACGACAGAGCCAGAGCTGTTACTTTCGGCTGAGGGGTTGAGTGCCGCAAGGCTGATTGAAATGGAAAATCTGGAACCTGTTGATACATTGGCATCGGGCTCTACACTGGTTTTTACACCTGGGAAGCTGGATACCTTGCAGTGGAAGCCGACCTTAATACCGGTCCCGACGATGAAACAAATTGTGGTGGAAACTCGGGCAACAGGCCTGAATTTTCGTGATCTAATGTTCACACTTGGGGCCTTGCCGGAAGAGGCGCTGGAAAATGGCTTCTCGGGCCCGACCATAGGACTTGAAGCGTCAGGTGTGGTGAGTGCCGTTGGTGAGGATGTCGTGAATTTCGCTGTGGGCGATGAAGTCATTTGCTACGCACCTGCCTGCTTCAGCACTCATATTGTTAGTGACGAAAACGCGACGATGAAAAAGCCAGCCATGCTGTCTTTTGAACAGGCGGCAACAATACCCACAGTTTTTATGACGGTTTACTATGCCCTTCACCATCTGGCGGGTATGGAAGCAGGAGAACGACTACTTATCCATGGTGCCGCCGGGGGGGTGGGGTTGGCCGCTATCCAGTACGCGCAGCATGTGGGAGCTGAAATTTATGTGACAGTCGGATCTAATGAAAAGCGGAACATGATGCGACTGCTTGGTATTCGTGAAGACCATATTCTGAATTCCCGCACCCTGCAGTTTGGCAATGACATAATGAAACTGACCAATGGAGAGGGAATTGACATTGTCCTAAATTCCTTGGCTGGAGAAGCCATTCACCGAAGCCTGGATATTCTGCGTCCTTTGGGGCGTTTCCTTGAGTTGGGTAAACGTGACTATTATGAAAACAGCCGGATTGGCCTGAAATTTTTCAGAAATAATCTATCGTACTTTGGCGTCGATTTGGATCAGCTCATGGCGGAGCGTCCGGCGCGTTGCCAACGTCTTTTTGGCGAGTTAATTGACCTTTTCGAGCTGGGAATCCTTACGCCCCTACCTTTTCGGACTTTTGACAGCAATCAAGTTGCAGAAAGCTTCCGGCATCTTCAGAAGTCACAACATGTGGGCAAGATCATTGTCAAACCGCCGGTTTGGATTAAACCAGAAAGTCTGTCAAGGAACTGCGAGAGTTTGATACTTAGATCTGACGGGGCTTATCTGGTGACAGGTGGAACCAGCGGGTTTGGTTTAAAAACGGCAGAATGGCTGGCGACGAAAGGGGCCGGTGCTCTGATCCTTATCAGCCGCAGCGGTTTGTCGTCGGAGCAGGCGTGTAAATCAGTGGAGGCATTGGAAGCGCAGGGGGTCACCGTGTATACCAAGGCCTGCGATGTGACAGATATTGCGGTATTGGAGGCTCTTGTCTCGGAAGTCGAGGCGGAAGGCTTTTCTCTGAAAGGAGTTGTACATGCCGCTGCGGTTTTCGAAGATGGCCTTATCGAAACATTAGACAGGCAACAATACCGGAATGTCTTGTCTCCGAAGGTCGAGGGCGGCTGGGCTCTTCATCATATTTCCCTCAGACGTGAACTCGATTTCTTTGTGCTATATTCCTCGATTACCACGGCTTTTGGTAATCCGGGGCAAGCAAACTATGTCGCCGCGAACAGCTACCTTGAAGCGTTGGCGCGGCACAGAAACTCTTCTGGATTGCCGGCGCTGGCAGTGGGGTGGGGCCCAATCTCCGATGCTGGCTATCTCGCAAGAAATGAAGATGTGAAAGTAAGTCTCCAAGCCAAGCTAGGCAGAGATATCCTGACCTCCCAGGAAGCCTTAAATTATCTGGAAAGACTATTGCTATTTGGAGAAGAAGCCAATGTCTACATAGCGGGAGTCAATTGGGAGCAATTGCGCGCCGGGTTGCCGATCTTGAGAAGCCCGGTTTACTGTCATGTGATGAGCGGGGAAGCCGTGGAATCTGAAGAAGGCGTTGAAGACGTCCTAGAAAAAATTCTCGAGATGGACGATATAGAGGCATTGGACTTCATCAGCAACCTAATCATCAAGGAGATTGGCAAAGTTTTAGGATTGATGCCTGATAAAGTTGACCATAACAAATCAATGTTTGATCTTGGTATGGACTCTCTTATGGCGTTGGAATTAAGCCATGGCATTGAAAAACGGTTTCGAATAGAAGTCCCGCCTATATCGCTTTCGGAAAGCAGTTCGGTCTCGGATCTTGTCCGCCGGATTTATCATCATCTTTTAGGAGATGATGAGCGAAGTTCGGAGGTTGAGCAATACTCAGCATTGGCCGAGAAGCATTTAGGCTCCGTCGAAACCACGGCAGAAGATGTATTAAATATCACAAAGAAAATAGCGTAAGGTTAAGGGTAGGGATCAATATGACTAACCCTCTTGTTTCACTGGATAAAGCAGCTAAACAAAGGGCGCTTTCAAAGATCCTGAAAAAGCGCAGAGGGAAATTTGAGGGCAACAGCGATGTTACGGCTCGCCGGTTGGAAGAAGAAGTCCCGGAAACTTTTTATCACTTTGACAAATTTGCGGAATATCAACAGATCAAGATGCATAAAGCGGCTGCTGATCACTTCCTGGTCAATAGTCCGTTTTTCCAGGTTCACGACGGATGCGCGCGCGATACCACCTGGATTGATGGAAAAGAAGTAATTAATTTTGGCACTTATAATTACCTTGACCTGAACGGGAATCCTGAGATTAATGCAGCGGTGTCAAACGCGATCGAACGCTATGGCGTTTCGGCATCAGCCAGCCGGTTAGTGGCGGGCGAACGAATGCCGCATCAATCGCTGGAGCAGGCGCTAGCCAAGCTTTACAATGTCGACGCTGCATTAACCTTTGTTGGTGGCCATTCGACCAACGTTAATACTATTGCAACTTTGTTAGGCGGAAAGGATCTGGTGATACACGATCAGTTGATCCATAACAGTATCAAACAGGGCGTATTGCTTTCCGGTGCGACGAGACAGATTTTCCCTCACAATGACTGGAAAGAGCTGGACGGACTTCTGTCCCGCTCTCGCCACCGTTTTGAAAAGGTCCTGATTTGTATTGAGGGTCTTTACAGCATGGATGGTGATATTCCGGATTTGAAACGTTTCGTCGAAATATCACGTAAGTATAATGTGCTGCTAATGGTGGATGAGGCTCATTCCCTTGGCGTTCTTGGTGACACAGGGAAAGGGCTTGCGGAACATTTTGGTATTGATCCAAGAGAGGTTGATATCTGGATGGGAACGATGTCGAAAACTTTGGGCAGTTGCGGTGGCTATATTGCCGGCTCCAGGGCTTTGATAGAGATATTGCAATATTCGGCACCCGGGTTTGTGTATAGTGTTGGGATGCCGCCGGCGTTAGCGGTGGGAGTCGAAAAAGCAATTGAGCTGATGCTGCGCGAACCAGAACGGGTAAGCCGTTTGAAATCCAATGGGCAATACTTCCTTTCCTTGGCAAAAGAACACGGCCTTGAAACGGGGCGGGCACAAGGATTTAATGTTATTCCGGTGGTTACAGGGAACTCGCTTCATGCCGTACGGCTTTCGCATGCCTTGCTGAAAGAAGGGATAGCAGTATCGCCAATAGTTCATCCGGCAGTGGAAGAAAATCAGGCAAGGTTACGTTTTTTTATTACAAGTTCCCATAATGAAAATCAGTTGCGCTACACGGTCGAGACAGTCGCTAAATTGATAAAAGAGGGAATTCCGCAGCAAGCCTTATAATGTATGAATGCCTGCGAATATAAAAGTGTCCGTCATCATATAAAATGGGCTTAGCGTTGGCTTGAGCTAAGAAAGGTCTGGCTCATCAGGCTGTTGATATCATGTGACAGCCTTGCGGTGTTGCGAGCGCCGTTGTTAGAATTCTTCAGTAAAATTGGCCTTGCCCATAATCATCTCCTTACCTCATTTGTAAGAGACAAGATGTTTGCAAATCTAGGATCTATTCAGACCCACAAAGACATCTGTAAGCGCGATTGATGGAAGATGCCGGGAAATATTTGCAGGATTGAGCTCTTGACGCGTCGGCATTTGCCTGTCCCCTTTCCGATACAGCCAGTAGTCTCGCACTGCCAGCAGTCTGCCGGAGGACATTGGTAGCTTCGTAGTGATGCGGTTCATTTGCGATGCCCACCGGAAAAGAATTCCCTTATCTGAACGTTACAGTGTTGATCGCCGCCTGGGCGCGTGCTGCATTCCATACGGTGACTTCCCCTGGTATTTCGCTGACGCCGGTTAGATTAACGCCAGTTCCGGGCGTGTCAATAATACGCCCACCAGCAGAATTAAATACTATAATTGTTCCCTTTAACAAAAAGACGCCGAAAATATCCGGCGATGGCCCGCCCCAAAAATCAGTTCCGCGAATCCCGATGGTGGCGAGATTTGTCCGCACCTCAACGCGTTTATCTTTTAGTTTTCCAATTTTTCCGGTGATAAAACGAAAGGGACCTTGTATCGCACTTATAATCGCCTTACCGATATTGTCATGCGGATTATAGACATATTCATCGATAGCGATGCGGCTGTTTTCTCCAATAGTAAGCCGGGTTCCGTCTATAAAGGTTATTTCGACGCGTGCAGCCTCACTCGAACGGATTTCGTCATTTTCAAGGATCATTGCACCGGGCTGAATGGGTAATTCCTGTCCTTCACGTATTACGCTGGCCGTGTTTTGTATTCGGGTCACAGTCCCAACACCGGGAGCCGCGGCGAAAGTATGCGGAATTTTGAAAATGGCGGCGAAAGCCATCAAGGAAAATAGCAGGATCGATTTTTTAAGCACGCTGCTCTCCTAAAAGGGGCTGTGATTTATAACGCCGGATTTATAATAACGATGTAGTGTTCTGATGAGCCTGACCCATTTCTTTTCCTGTTTTACGGTGCAAACAGACGATAGGATCACCAAACAGATCACCACAAGAAGTCCGGCGGCTTGTTTAGAAGGTATTCAATGTCGGTTTATTTAAAGGCCACGGTGTCAAGGGCTGCTTGCGCACGGGCGGCGCCCCAGACAGTCACCTCTCCTGGTGGCTCGTTAGCGCTTTTCAGATTAACGCCCTCGCCTGGAACGCTAAGAATGCGCCCGCCTTCCCGATTAAATACCGTTACTATGCCCTTCAGCAGCAAGACGCCATAAACATTCTGCGACGGCCCGGCCCAGAAATCGGTGCCGCGGACACCAATAACGCCAAATCTGCTTTGTACCTCTATTTGCTTTTTCTCGAGTTTGCCAATATTTCCCGTTATGAAACGAAATGGGCCCTGCAGGGCTCGAAGAAGGATCGTGCCGACATCAGCATCTGGATCGAAAAGGAACTTATCAATCGCGATCACGCTGTTTTCGCTAATGGTAAGCTTTGTGCCGTCGGTGAAGGTTATCTCGACGCGGGCGTCGGGGCCCGACTGAATTTCGTCATTTTCCCTTACAACGGCGCCAACTTGAAGTTCAAGGAACTTCCCTTGCCGTGTCACATTCGCGCTGTTTTGAATTCGCGTTACGGTGCCAACCTCTGAATCCACCGCACGCGCATATGGGGCGGCTGAAAAGGCAGCTATAAACGCCAAAGCAATTGCCAAAATTAGATTTTTGGACACCCTGCTCTCCAACACTAAGGCCTGACGCCTCTTTATAGCACAGATTTAGAAAAGTTCGATCAAAAGGATTTAGTTGTTCAATTCAGCGTCAATTGCCGCTTCGCTCAATAGGCCCGAATGGGTATCCGGGGCGGCAATGACGGAAAGCGCATTCGCCGTAGCGGCTTTGAGGCAGGTTAGAATATCCGCATTGATGGACGCATAAGCGGAGAAGGTTGTGGCGAATGAATCTCCGGCTCCCGCAGTATTGCCGACCTCGGCTTTTCCTGCCGGATGAAATTGAATGCCCTCGGATGTTCCCGCGTAAGCACCTTCGGCGCCATTCGTCACAAGGACGATCTTCGGGCCGAGCCTGCAGACTTCAGATACGAAACTTGCCAAATATCGGCCGCCCAGTCCTTTCTTTAACAATATCGGTTCATCGACAACTTCGGCGTCTGCAGGTTGCGGCTGTCCTTTGGGCAGAAGTCTGAGCGCAAGCTGCTCCGCTTCGACGGCGTTAATGGACAGCAAATCGACGAACGCGAGAGCCTCGATAATATCCCCGGCCCAATAGGTGAGCTGGCGAATGCCCGGGTTCGTCGCCACAAAAGCACCCGCTTCCTTCGCCATCCGGACGATCCTTGTCAGGCAGGCAGCGGAATTGCCGGAAAGGCTGGCGACATAGACGAGATCGCAGCCCTTAAAAAGTTCCGGCGTGACTTCAGCATCGCACAAATCTGTATTGGCGCCGCGATTGGTAAAAATGGTGGGATTTCGGACATGGGACATTACCATGATTGCTTGACCGGTTGGTTTTGTCTCATCCCGGATAATCAGGCTGGTATCGATTTTCTCAAGTTCCAGTTCCGCCTTTATTTTCTCGCCTTCCATATCTGCGCCCGTGCGGATACGGCAGGCAGTGTTAAAGCCGAGTCTTGCAAGCGCCACCGCAGAATTGGTCGCGCCGCCGCCAACTGACGATTTAATGGAGCTGACATCTATCTTGCGTCCTTCCTCCAGCAGCAAGAAGGAGGAGGTCGCATTATGCATGGTCATGCGTTCAATATCCTGATCCTCGACCGAGGCTATCACGTCAATGGTCGCTGAGCCAATCGTTAGCGCTTTTAGCTTTGAAAATGCCATGCATATTTTCCTGATTGTTTCTGCTTTCATTAAAGCGATCCCGGAGCTCTTTGCAACAGGAATTATGCCGGATCGATAATACGGGCTGTTGCGATGAAAGGCGCGAAAGGGTAGCCTTCTCGTTAATAATGCAGACCTTTTGCAAATTCGGGTCGGGATAAAAAAATGAGTCCACATATCGTTTGCCTCAGCTTTGATTTTGATGCCGTCTCGAGTTGGATCGTCAATGGCCGGTCAACGCCGACAATGATGTCACGCGGAGAGTTCGGCGCCGTCGGCGCACCGCGCGTTCTAAGCCTCCTTAAAAAATATGATATTGCAAGCACCTGGTTCATTCCCGGTGTCACGCTGCAAACCTATCCGGAAATCTGCGAAATGGTTGCCGCCGAAGGCCATGAAATCGGTCATCACGGTTGGTCACATATTCCGCCGGCAAACCTCCCTTACGAAGAGGAGCGCGATCAGCTCGCGCTTGGCAACGAGGCAATAGAGCGCCTCTGCGGGCAGAAGGCGCGAGGGTATCGCTCGCCGTCATGGGATTTGAGCCAGCATAGCGTTGACCTGTTGCTGGAGCAGGGCTTCATTTATGATAGCAGCATGATGGGGGACGATTATACCCCGTATCATGTACGAAAAGGGGATATCATCCATCCTGACGCCCGAGTTGAGTTTGGCTCCCCGACGGAGCTCATCGAAATGCCGATCAGCTGGTCGACCGACGATTTTCCGCATTTTGAATATATCCGCAACAAGAGCTCTGTAACTCCGGGGCTGCGGGCGACCGATGCCGTTCTCGATAACTGGATTGGCGATTTTGAGTATCTGCGCGAGACGCTCGACTGGGGAATACTTACCTATACCTGCCATCCGTTTTGCATTGGCAGGGGGCACCGGATGCTGATGCTGGAGAAACTGATTATCGCCTTGATTGATGGTGGCGCCCGGTTCCTGACTATGGAAAGCGCGGTAAAAGAATTCCTAATGCGGCGCGCAAATTAGGACGGGAACAGAGGAATGGTATCCGGATTTTTCAGCTACGAAGCCATACTGAAATTTAAGTTGTCTGCAACCGCCAATCTGGCATCATATCATTAAAGGCACGGATGGCAGCCATCCGACAAAATAAAGAACGTTAGGGGAGAAAGAAATGTCTGGAACCTTTAGGAGTTTCAACGCGCCGTTCACCGGATTGGCAGATGTCGAGAAGTTCGAGAGGATGCCGGTCGAAGATCTGGTGCCGTATCAGAATATTTATGACGCCTTTTGCGCAACCGTTTCTCATTTCCCGGATAAGGCGGCCCTGATTGCCTTGCCGCCCGGAGACCCGATGGAAGACGGCGTAAGCATTACCTATAGCCAGATGCTCGCCCGGGTCAACCAGACGGCAAATCTGTTTCTGTCGGCGGGGCTTGCGACGGGAGAGACCGTCACCTACCTTCTGCCGCTTTGTCCGCAAGCATATTTCACCATGCTGGGTGCCGAAGCTGTCGGGATCGTCAATGCGGTCAACCCGCTTTTGGAGCCGGAACATATCCTCGGTATTGCCAAGGCGGCCAACGCGACCGTTTTGGTTGCCACGGGAAAGGCGCTGAGCCCGGAACTCTGGGCGAAGGCGGCTTATGTCATTGACCGCTTGCCAAGCCTCAAGGCCGTGTTTGTCCTTGGTGGCGGTGAGGAATGCGACGGCAAGAAAATCAGGCCGTTTGATCAAATGATCGCAGGCCAGGACGCAAGCGCGGTCAATGGGCGCGTGAGCAGAGGGCTCGACAAGATCATCGGTTATTACCATACCGGCGGGACGACAGGTGTTCCTAAGCTTGCGCCACATACGAACCGTATGCAGCTCTCACAAATTGCTTCCAGCGGTTTCGGAATGGGCTATTCGCCGGATGATCGAGTGCTCGCAGGCCTGCCGATGTTTCACATCAGTGGCTCGATCGTTGTCGGCATGGTGCCGCTGCTGAATGCGGCAACTTTGATTATCGTCAGCCCCCAGGGGTTCCGCGATCCGCTTGTCATTGGTAATTACTGGCGGCTTGTTGACAAATACAAGATCACGCTTCTTGGCGGCGTCCCGACGATGCTTTCCGCGCTATTGAATATCCCGATCGGAGAGGCGGATATCAGTTCGCTCCGGATAGGGATGACGGGCGGATCCGCCGCGCCGGTTGAAGTTCTTAAGGCGATATCGGAAAAGTCGGGCGTGAATATGCTTGAAGGATATGGCATGACAGAAGTGACGTCCTTCACGACGATGCAGCCGCAGCAGGGTAAGGCCCGCTTCGGCTCGGTCGGGGTCCGGTTGCCCTTTGTCGAGATTGCTGCAGCCCATATCAATGAAGCCGGAAAGATTGAACGCTTCGCTGAACCGGACGAGATCGCCAATATCATAATGAAAGGTGTTCCTGTCATGCCAGGATATGTGCAGACGGAATTCAACAAGAAAGCCTTCACAAGTGATGGCTGGTTGATCTCGGGCGATCTTGGACGGATCGACAAGGACGGTTATATTTGGCTGACCGGACGCGCCAAGGACATTATTATCCGAAGCGGTCATAATATCGATCCTTCCATCATCGAGGAGGCCCTGCATGAACATCCGGCGGTAGAGCTTGCCGCCGCCGTTGGCCGTCCTGATTCCTATGCCGGTGAAATTCCGGTCGCCTATGTGCAGCTTAAGCCCGGCGCAACCGCGACACCCAATGAATTAAAGGAATTTGCGCGAGAAAGAATACCTGAGCGCGCGGCCAATCCGGCGGACTTGTTTCTTATCGATGTCATGCCGCTCACGGGTGTTGGCAAGATATACAAGCCGGCGCTGCGGCAGGACACGGCGATAAAGGTCTTTGACGCCGAGGTTACCCCGCTTCGCGGGAACGGCGTCGATATTTCCGTGACGGTCGATAATCACGCTGTTCATGGCACGCTTGCGACTATCAATGTGAAGGGCGGCGACGAGGCAGTATTGCGTCAGCAGATAGGTGAGAAGCTTGGCCCCTACACAATACGCCATGAAGTTATTTGGAATGGCTGAGTAGTCGCGCCATATGGAAGTCAACCTTCTCCACAAAGGAGTATCATGATGAATATTCGAAGCCCGATTTCCAGCCTGCCGACACATGAAGTGACCAACATGCCGCCGCCGCTGGGCGATCAGGACCTCTATGGAAACGATCTCGCCCTGCAGGAAGGGCTGCGCCGTGAAGGTGGGGAATGGGCTTCGAAAACCGTCGCCGAATTTGGCAAGCTGGCGGGGACGGAAGAAACTTTGGAATGGGCAAACCAGGCCAACCGTTTTCCGCCGGAGATGAAGGCCTTCGACCGCAACGGAATGCGTATCAACCAGGTGACGTTCCATCCCGCCTATCACAGCCTGATGAAGCTTGCGATTGCCAACGATCTTCCGACATTTGCCTGGAACAATCCGCGCGCTGGCAGCCAGGTTGCCCATGGCGCGCTTTCCTATCTTTTGAACCAGATCGAAGGCGGGGTGCTTTGCCCGATGGCGATGACCTATGCGGTAGTGCCGGCGTTAAAGGCAACACCTGAAATTGCCAATGAATGGATACCTCGGTTGCTTGCTAAAGAATATGATCCGCGTGATATTCCTGCGAACGAGAAGAAAAGCATTACCATGGGCATGTTCATGACCGAGAAGCAGGGTGGCTCGGACGTGCGCGCCAATTCGACGAAGGCGCGGCCTGAAGGAACGGCGACGGGTCCGGGTGCGCCCTATATTCTGTCGGGTCACAAGTTTTTCTGTTCCGCGCCGATGTCCGATGCCTTCCTGTCGCTGGCTTATACCGAAAATGGCCTGAGTTGCTTTCTGCTGCCGAGATGGCGGCCGGACGGCGCGCGTAACGGCCTCTATATCCAGCGGCTGAAAGACAAACTCGGCAACAAGTCCAACGCCTCGAGCGAGATGGAACTGGTGGAAGCCTGGGGCCAGATGCTCGGCGAAGAGGGGCGGGGCATTCGCACCATTATCGAGATGGTGCAGGGAACCCGCTATTATTGTGCGTTCGGTTCGGCGGCCCTGATGCGTCAGGGGTTGGTTCAGGCGCTGCATCACGCGAACTATCGTTCTGCCTTTCAGAAAAAGCTGATCCAGCAACCTTTGATGCGGAACGTGCTGTCTGATCTGGCGATTGAATCGGAGGCGGCGACGTCCCTGTTTTTGCGCCTTGGCCGTGCGGTCGGCGACGGGGAAACCAATCCTGTGGAGGCGGCGCTTGCCCGTATCGGAACGGCCATCGGAAAATACTGGATCTGCAAGCGGACCCCGGGTCATGTCTATGAAGCGATGGAATGCCATGGCGGACCGGGATATGTCGAAGAGAGCGTCCTGCCGCGCCTGTATCGTGAAGCTCCCGTGAACAGCATATGGGAGGGGTCGGGGAACGTGATCTGTCTGGATGTTCTCCGTGCGCTGTATAAGTATCCCGAGTCGCTTCCCGCGTTTTTTGCCGAAGTCGAACAGGGGAAAGGCGGCAACAGATTGCTGGACAGGCATATCGAAAAGCTGAAAGCAGTTGCGGTGGAAAGAAAGGATTTTGAGGTTAGCGCACGACGTATTACCGAAATGATGGCTCTCGCCTGGCAAGGTGCGCTACTCGTCCGGCATGCACCCGCGGCGGTCTCTGATGCTTTCTGTTCGTCACGGCTCGGCGACGATTGGTCGGGCGCCTACGGCACATTGCCAAGCGATACGGACTTCGAGGCAATCTTGAATAGGGCGCAGGGGATCAGCTGACGGCTTGCTTTTATTTTTAAAGATGTCATTTTGCGGATCGGCAAAAGACTAGCATCGCGACATTTTATTGCGGCCGGGGTGATCACCTCATATAACTAAAACGACAAACGCTTATTGGAGGCATTTATGAAAACAAGAATAACAAAATTATTTGGCATCCAGCATCCTATCATTCAAGGCGGCATGCATTATGTGGGGTTTGCGGAGCTTGCCGCTGCCGTATCCAACGCCGGCGGGCTCGGTATTATTACGGGCCTCACGCAAAAGACCCCGGCGGATCTCGCCAATGAAATTGCGCGTTGCAAGGACATGACTGACAAGCCGTTCGGCGTCAACCTGACCTTCCTGCCGAGCTTTACTGCACCGCCGTACCCGGAATATATCGGCGCCATTATCAAGGGCGGGGTCAAGATCGTCGAGACCGCCGGCCGTAGTCCTGAAGCCTATCTGCCGCCGATGAAGGACGCGGGGATCAAGATTATTCATAAATGCACCTCTGTCCGCCATTCCCTAAAAGCTGAAAAAATTGGCTGCGACGCCGTCAGCGTCGACGGGTTTGAATGTGGCGGGCATCCCGGAGAGGATGATATCCCGAATATGATCCTGTTGCCGAGGGCCGCGGAAGAACTGACTATACCCTTTGTAGCGTCCGGCGGAATGGGCAACGCCCAGCAGTTGGTGGCGGCTCTGGCGCTTGGCGCAGATGGGATAAACATGGGAACCCGGTTCATGGTGACGAAAGAAGCGCCCGTGCACCAGAATGTAAAGGACGCCATTATCGCCGCAAGTGAACTTGATACCCGGCTGATCATGCGTCCGCTTCGCAATACGGAGCGGGTTCTCGACAACAAGGCTGTTGAGAAAGTCCTCGAAATCGAGCGCGAAAAAGGCGCGAATACCAGGATTGAGGATATCGTCGATCTGGTGGGCGGCGTCTATCCCAAGGTAATGCAGCAGGGCGAAGTGAGCGTCGGTGCTTGGAGTTGCGGCATGGTTGCCGGCCTGATCCATGACAATCCGACCTGCAAGGAACTGATTGACCGCATCATGAGCGAAGCGGAAGAAATCATCAAAGGCCGTTTGGGAATGCTGCTCTCTGCCTAGCGGATTTCTTGGAGATGGGCCGGAAGCAAATTTTCCGGCCTATTTTCCTGTCCAGACCGGCGCTCTTTTCTCGACAAAGGCCCGCCGGGCTTCCTTGCTGTCGTCCGAGGCGAAGGCCAGAGCCACTGCATCGAGCGCTGTGCCCGGCACAGTCTTGAAATCCATGTTTTCCATGCGATAGATCAATTCCCGCGCCGCCTTAAGGCCGACCGAAGACATTGCAGCCACTTTAGCCGCGAGTTTGCGGCTTTCCGTCGTTAATTCTTCGCGGGGAACAACGCGTGTAATCATACCGAGGCTTTCGGCCTTCGTGGCCGAGATCGTATCCCCGGTATAGATCAGCTCCGCCGCCTTCATCCGACCGATCAGCCGCTGCAGGAACCACACATGCATGCCGGGCGGGGCCGCGAGGTTGGGAACGCCGGGATAGCCGAACTTGGCGTCATCCGAGGCAATAACCATGTCGCAGGCAAAAGCGAGGGTGCAGGCGCCTTCCATGGCGTAGCCATGCACTGAGGCCATGATCGGCTTTGATAAGGCCCGGACTTTGTCTATCATCTCCACATAGAAACGCGAGAGGAAGGCCTTCATTTCCGTCGAGCCGTAGGTATCGAGCAATTTCAAATCGACGCCGCCGGAGAGTCCCTTGCCTTTGCCGGACAGAATGATAATGCGTACTTCCGGGTCAGCATTTGCAAGATCGAGGGCTGTGAAATATTCAGTCGTCATCTGTGGGGTGATGACATTGGCCGGAGGATTATCGAGGATGATATCGGCAATACCGTCCTGTACGGAATAGTGAAGCAGGGAGAATACAGCGCCTGTCATATTTTTTACTCTTGTTGTTTGACTTATTTGCTGGATCGCGGCGTAATCATAGACCATGCTGGGAGGATAAAAAAATAAAAAGGTGTAAAATGAATACGCATGACTTCACAGATATTCTGGCCCGCTTTTCCAGCGCTGCTGAGGCCGGGGATGGCAAGGCCTTCGCCGCCTGTTTCACCGAAGATGGCGTCTACCATGACTATATCTACGGTAACCACAAGGGCCGCGCCGACATTGCCCATATGATGTCGGACCTTTTTCATCGTGACGCGGGGGACGATTACCGCTGGGAGATGTTTGATCCAATTTGCGAGGGCAATCTTGCCTACGCATGGTCACTTTCAAGTTTCACCTCTGCAGTGCCGGAATTCAAGGGCAAAAAAGTCGTTATCGATGGGATGAGCCGGTTTGAACTCCGGGATGGACTGATTGCCGACTACCGCGAATCCGTTAATGGCGGCGTCGCCATGGCGCAGCTTGGCGTTCAGCCGGAACGGCTGTCAAAAATATGTGCGAAATGGGGAAGAATGTTGACGGAACAGCCGGAAACGCAAGCCTATCTCGCCCGCCCAAAAGGATCCTGGAAAGGCGGGCGGTAAACCGATGACGGCCTCTGGACCCGCTGAGGCGGAAAAGAGCGGAACCGCTATTACCTCCGGGATTCCCTATGGTCCCCTGTTCCTGACCCTGGCAATGCAGACTTTGGCGACCATGGCGGCATTTTCGGCGCCGACTATTGCGCCTGCCATCGCTGCGGATCTTGGCATTGACGGAAATCTCATCGGTTTTTTCGTCTCGACTGTTTATGGCATCGGCATTTTCTCGGCGGTCCTGTCGCCCGATTTCATACAAAAGTATGGCGCCGTCCGGGTAGGCCAGTTTGTCATGCTGGGCGTAGTTACGATGCTTTGCATCGCCGGGTCCGGAGGCATCGGGGCGCTTGCTTTTTGCGCCGTAGTCCTGGGGATTGGATATGGGGCGACGGCGCCGGTCTCGACGCATCTTTTGATCCCGCGAACAAAGCCGAGTGTTCTCAATCTCGTTTTTTCCATCCGTCAGATCGGCGTGCCCCTGGGCGGGGTGCTGGGCGCATTGTTGTTGCCGCTACTGACCGTCGGTTTTGGCTGGCGGATCGCATTTTTTGCGCAAATCATCCCCGCCGCCCTCCTGATTTGCGCTTTTCAGATTTACCGGGACAGATGGGATGCGGGCCGAAACAGCAACCACCGGCTTTTCAAGGCGGAAGGGCTGCGGCCGCTCTATTTGCTTCGTGACAGCAAATTAATGCGCCTTCTTGCCATCGCAAGTTTTTGTTATGCCGGCATCCAGCTTTGCTTTATCGGATTTATGGCTCTCCATCTGACGGAGGAGACCGGACTGGGCCTTGTGGCCGCCGGCCAGGTGCTGGCGCTCTATCAAATTGCCGGTGTTACAAGCCGGCCGCTCTGGGGCTGGCTCGCGGATCGTTATGTAACGGCAATCCGGCTGCTTGCCATCCTTGGTTTCGTCATGGCGATTGCGGCGTTGGCGGCGGGGCAATTCTCCGAGGACTGGCCGATCTGGGTGATCCTGCTAGTCTCGGCGACTGCCGGTGCGACAGCCAGTGGATTTACGGGCATTGCCTATGGCGCGTTTGCCTTCTATGGCGGGAATTACAGGACGGAAGCAACTGCGCTCGGATCGAGCGCGATGTTCGCGGGCGTCCTGATTTTACCGACGGTATTCGGCTTGATTGTTGGTCAGCTGGACCAATACTGGATTGCCTACAGCCTTCTCGCCCTGATCGCGACGGCGAGCGGCATAATGCTGCTCGCGGCAAAAATACCTGTCGCTGAGGCATCCGGCTGATATCAAATTATCTTTTAACCTTCCTCAAATAACAAAAAGGAGAAAAAAATGGAAATAGTCGGATTGGGCATTCATTACGAGGAATTACCTCTGGGCCGGAAATTTCAGACAATTGGCCGGACGGTAACGGAGGCCGATATCGTGAATTTTATCAATTGCACAGGCATGACGGAGGTTCTCTTTACCGATATGGAATATCTGAATGCGCATTCGGACATCCGCGGACGGGTTGCGCCCGGCGCCCTTGCATATACCATTGCCGAAGGCCTGCTGGTTCAAGCGACTATGCAGCATACCGGTCTTGCCTTCCTAAATATGGAGCTCAACGTTCTGGCGCCCGTCTTTGCGGGGGACACGTTACATGTCGAATGCGAAGTGATTGAGGCGCGTCTGACCTCGAAGGGAACGCGAGGACTGGTCCGCACCCGCAACAAAATTGTCAATCAAAAGGGTGAAACTGTTATTGAATATACACCTCTAAGGATGATTAAATGCCGTAACGCTGACTGATTGCGGGCTGCGTAAATGGGCAGGAGGCGGCACGATGGCCGTCGTCCCTACCTTTTGCAGTATTTGGCGGCAGATGTTCCAGCAATCTTGCCAAAAACGGCACCATTGATCAGGCCGGTGCCGCCGGGATAGTTATGATAGAAAACGCCACCGACGATTTCACCCGCAGCAAACAAGCCCGGAATTGAGGTCAGGTCGGTATTCTGTACAGCGGCATTGGTATTGATACGCAGCCCGCCGAAGGTAAAGGTGACGCCGCAGGTGACCGCATAGGCTTCGAACGGGCCTTCGTCGATCAGGTTGGCCCAGTTTGATTTTGGAACCGTTATCCCTTTCGTTCCGCGGCCATCCTTGATATTCGGATTGAACGGCACATCTGCCTGCACCGCCGCATTATACTCGGCGATTGTCGCCAGAAACTGATCCGGATTGACGCCTTCCAGTTTTTCGGCAAGCTCCTTCAATGTCGGCGCAGAGACTTTCGTTACCTGTTTGATGCGGTATTCGTCGCGCAACAGATGTGTGACTTTGGCGTCAAAAATCTGCCAAGCGAAATTTCCAGTCTGGGTGAGGATTTCCCGGCCGTATTTGGCGTAAGTATAGTTACGGAAATCCGCCCCCTCGTCGACAAAGCGCTTTCCCTCCGCATTGACCAGAAGCCCAAAGGGGTAGGAGTGTTTCTGGAATCCGTCGCCAACTTCGAGGTCGCCAAATTCCGGCGCGTTCCGCTCCCAGCCGACCGCGTGGCAGCCGGACCAGTTGCCAGCAGTGCTGGCGCCGACATCCATGGCCATCCTGATCCCGTCGCCATTATTGAAGGCGGTGCCGCGCACCTTCGCGAGATCCCAGCTCGGGCCGAGGTAGCGGGTTCTCATCTCCGGACTTGACTGGAAACCGCCGCATGCCAGAACGACGGACCGGGCAGTCACATCTTTCAGTTCCCCTTTATGGCGGATATGGATGCCGTTCACTTTCGCGCCGTCGAACAAAAGATTAAGGGCTCGCGCCTCGTACCAGATATCAATTCCATTTTTCCTGGCGCTGGCAGTCAGCGCATCGACAAGACCCGGGCCGCCTCCGACTGCCTCTACGGTAAGGCCGCCCCAGAACTTGAACCGGCCATCGACCTTGAATGCCTGTCTTCCGTATATCGGGACAAAGCGGATACCTTTTCCCTGCATCCAGTGGATAGTGTCGAAGCTCTTTCGGACCAGCGTTTCACAAAGATCTGGATTGGTCCGGTACTGGGTTACCCGGAACATATCGTCAAAAAACTGATCCTCCGTATAGGTACCGAAATCCGTCATGTTAATCTCGTTTTCCGAAAGATCCGGCATGATTTTAACGAGATCCTCAACGCCGTTGTAGGCGAAGCGGATCGCCCCGGCGGTGAAGCGGGAATTTCCGCCGTTGAGCGCTTCCGGCGCGCATTCCAGAACCAGCACCCGGCAGCCCTTTTCCTCAGCACTCAAGGCTGCGCAGAAGGCGGCATTTCCGGCACCGACGACGATAACGTCGTAATCAGACTCAGTCATGCTTGACCTCCCGCTTCGCATCATACTGGTCTTTTGTCGTGCCTGAAACGAGATTAATCAAGGCCGGGAAATATTCCGCACTGAAACCTGCAGCGCTGGAGCGTTGGAGCAGCGATTTTGCAAGCTTCGCTGACGGCGTCTCGACATCAAAGTCCGCCGCGAGTTCAAGCGCGTAGGTAATATCTTTGAGCGCATAGTCCGTCGCAAAGGCGCCGACTGGAAAAACGTTTGGTACCATCGCCTTGCGACCGTGATTACGGAGCGCAAAGCTGTCCGCTGAACCAATGCTGAGGACATCGGCAAGTTTTTCGCGTGAAACGCCTGCCCGCTCTGCGGTGACAAAAGCTTCCGATAAAGCGACAACGGTCTGGAAAAGGACCATGTTGTTCATCAGCTTC
>JAIOYL010000176.1 GCA_021741195.1 Sneathiella sp.
AGGAGATATCCTCCGACGTAAAGCCAAGCGCCCGGCCACGCGGGGTAAGCTCAAGGATAATTTCCTGTTTACCGACGGGCAGGTCATCCTCGATATCGGACACGCCGCGGAATTTCTTCAGCAGTTCCTTGACCTCTCCGGCGGCGGATTTTAACCTTTCCACGTTATCTCCCTTGAGGCGGATATCGAGCTCACGTCCCGGAGGACCGCCGATCCTTTCCGTTAGGGCAATCCGCTGCAATCCAGGCCTTTCCCTGATTTCCGCGCGCCAAGCCTTGATAAAATCAGCCGTCCGGACATCGCGCTTGTCGGCAGAGACAAGCTCGACCATGACACCGCCGCGATTATCGCCCGATATGGAACTGAACTGGTCGCCGGTGCTTACGCCTATTTTGCCAAACGCAGTTTCGATGAGCCCGCCCTTACCCGCTGTGAGATCTTTTTCTATATTGTAAAGCGCTCTCTCAAGTTCACGTACCATGGCCTCGGTATTCTCACGCGAACTGCCAGGAACGAAAACGACGTTAGCGTTGACGACATCGGCTTCTGGAGACGGGAAAAAATTAAATCCGATCCGCCCGCCTGCTATGAAGCCGACTGAAATGATCAAACCCGCCAACGCCGCGGCAAGTGTGGCGTAGCGCCAGGTAACCGCAGCATCGACAAGGCGTTTAAACAAATGGGACTGAAAATAAGCGAAATTGGCGTCAAACCAACGGCGCGGGCGGCTGTCCCCAGTTCCCTGCCGCCGAAGAGCTTGCTTCATATGGCCCGGCAGGATCAAAAAGCATTCGACCAGGCTGGCAAGCAGGACGGAGACGACAACCGCCGGAATGGCCCTGATGATCTGACCGATAATATCACCGATCAGGAAGATTGGCAGGAAGGCGGCAATGGTCGTCAGGCTGGAGGCGAAAACCGGCGCCAGCATTCGAAGCGCGCCTTTCTCGGCCGCATCGGCCGCGGACAGCCCTTTTGACCGGAGAAACGAGGCATGCTCTCCAACCACGATCGCATCATCGACGATAATACCCAGCGACATGATAATGGCAAACAGGCTGATCATGTTAATTGACTGACCGGTCAAAAGCATGACGCCGGCCGTCGCAAAAATAGCGACGGGAATCCCGGCGGCGACCCAAAGTGCCACGCGGACATTCAGGAAAATGAACAAAACGATCAGAACCAGGACCAGACCGCTTGAACCGTTGGTGAGAAGGAGCCGTATGCGATCCTCGATCAGGCTCGCCTGAACGTCATATTGCTTAATTTTCAGCTCAGGTGGCCAGCGTGTCTTTTCCCGCTCAAAATAATCCGAAACGATTTTCGCGGCTTTGAGCGCGTCGGTCGATTGGGCTCGCTGGATACTGATTTCCACGGCCCGCTCCCCTTTGAGCAGGCCGCTTTGTCCCTTTTCAGCAAACGCATCCCGGACATTTGCAATGTCGCGCAAATAGACTTTCTGACCATTCTCGAAGGACTTGATCTCCAACTCACCCAGCGATTTGGCATCGTTTTTTTGCTCCAGCGAACGCAGCTGGCGCTCGAAGGTACCGGATACGGTCCCAAGCGGAACATCCTTGGAATTATTGCGGATAATTGCTGCGATATCATTCAGACTCAGGTTCAGACGGCGCAGCTCCCGTTTGTCGACGTCCGCCCAGATCTCCTCGTTCCGCGCCCCGAAAAGAGTAATTTTATCAATCCCGAGATCCAGCAAATCATCGCGCATGGTTTTGGCGATCTGTTTAAGGGCTGCCTCTGAATAGGGGCCTGAGACGGACAGCCGCGCAATCGGATCATAGATGACGACCCGTTTTACAACAGGCGTTTCGATGGTTTCGGGAAAAGTCGAGATTTGCGCAACACCCTGCTCAACTTCCGATAAGGCCGCCTGCATATCTGTTCCGGGCTCGAATTCGACGACAACCACGCTGCTGCCTTCAACTGAATAGGAAGTCACCCGTTTCACGCCATTCAGAAACCGGACTTCCGGCAATATGGCGGTGGTGATATTGCTATCGACATCTTCAGCGCTCGCGCCCGGCCAGACGATGCTCGCAGTGATAACCTCGGTACCGAAATCCGGGAAGAACTGGGTATTGAGACGGAAGATCGAGGCGATGCCCGCTACAATCATCATAATCATCAGGAGGTTGGCGGCATTTCTATGCCGAACAAAAATCCGGACAATGCGCGGTAAATCCATTACCGAACCTCGACCTTGATACCCTGGCCGATTTCCGGAAAGCGCGTCGTGACAACAAGGTCGCCTTCATGCAGGTCACCCCGAACGAAAACGTCACTCCCGTCTCGGGCGACAATATCTATTTTGCGCGGCTCAAGCCGGCCGTTATTCACGGCATAGATGGTATTCGTATTGAAAATGCTGTTGTCGGGAAGTTTGGCGACATCGGTATATCTGTTTCCGGACAACACAATTTCGACAAAGGCGCCGGGACGCAGCAGGTCGATGTTGTCGCTTGCCTTCAAAACGGCAAAAACCTCAACACCGCCGGTATCCGAGCTTATTTCCGAGCTCAGGCGGGCCACCTCGCCGCTAAAGGAAAGTTCCGCATCTCCGGATTGCCATTTGACGGTTACTGGTCGGCCGATTATGCCCGCACTATTGGCGACCAACAGCCCATACTGACTGTCGGAAAGCAGAAATTGCACGTCCATTTCGGAGGCATCAATCAGTCGCGCCACTTTATCGCTCGCGCCAATGTTTTTTCCGTATTCCGCATTCACTTCAGTAAGATATCCTCGGAAGGGCGCCCGCAGTCTGGTATTCTCCAAATCACGCTGCGCCCGCCTCACGCCGACGTCAAGCCGCTGGATAACGGAGCGTTGCTGACCGATACGGGCTTTGAGGATATCAAGCTGTGCTTCGCGCAGTTCCACCGCCTGGCGCTGCCGACTCAGCGCCGAATGGGCGTCATCCAGTGACTTCGCAGAAATATTGCCGCTCTTGGAAAGGCTTTCCGCCCGTTCCACATTACGGACTTCACGCTCCAGCACCTCGCGATCCCTATTGAGGGCCGCCTGCTCCGACCGTAACGTGGCGTTCAGCTCATTGAGCCGTGATTTGGCCTCCTGAAGACCGGCGTCACTCTCGTCAAGACGGGCCTGGAACTCGAATGGATCAACCCCGACCAGAAGCTCTCCCTTTTCCAGAAGCGCGCCTTCCCGGAAATTATCACCAACCTCTATGACTTCCCCGCTCACCAGAGAGCGCAACTCGACGTCCCGCGCGGCTTTGAGCGATCCGAAAAGCGCCAGGTCAAGCGACTGATCCATTATCTTCACCGGGATAGCACTAATCGTCCATACCCGCTCCGCCACGACTTCCGGCTCGATAACCGGTTTTGTCTCTACCAGATAGACAAAGATGCCGACTCCCAGGAGTAAAATGACCAGAGGCAGCAGGGCTTTCAAAAAAAGCTTCACACTGTTATTCCTCTTCCACTATCCCGATATACTCTCCAAGACCGACGGCGCGTAATGCCATCTCCGTGAGTGACTTCCTGATTTTATCGATTTCCCGAGGACCGATATCTCGCCATCCCAGACGGGCCTTAACGAGTTCCTCGTTCAGCGCATATTGCAGGCACAGCATCAACAAGGACTGCGTTGTAAGACGGACATGCTCGCTTGATACAGGTTCGCCCAGGATCTTTGCTATCAGAATACCAACGAGATCATGCATGACGTTGATATGGCCATCGAGGACAATGTGAAAACAATCTGTCGGCTTCTGAATTTCGCGGACGATCAAACGCATCCGCCAGCGCGGGTTTTCCGGCGCCATGATGCTGTCAAGAAGACTGGCGATGAAGCGCGCCAGAATTTTCGCAAGCACCCGCCTGTCATTTCCGGCCTTGTTCATCTCGGTTTGCAGGAAATGGCCGAAATTGACGCGCACGGGCTTGAGGTCACGGACAATTTTCTCGAAAATCGCCCGGTACAGGCCTTCCTTGCTGTCGAAATGATAGGATATAGCGGAAAGGTTTACACCTGCTACCTTGGCGATTTCGCGTGTCGACACGGCGTCGAAGGAGCGATCTGCGAACAGTTTTCCCGCCGCATCTATCAAGCGGTCCGAAGCCGGGATTTGAGGATCAATGGTCATATTAGGTCAATCGTTTGAACTTTTTTGAAACCTAAGCGAAATGACGCGAAAAAGCAAGTGCGTTCCGTCACATGATAATTTAAGCCGGCCCAGAGGACCGGGTACTGAAAGTTATCTCAGGTAGGCACCCAGAAATGTCCGGATATTCTTTTCCATTTCCTGGTCGAAGGCCTGCATCAGCGCCTCAACCTGCAGGAAATATGTCTTTTCACGTTGGTTGAGTGTGATCCCCTCAGGAACCGATTTTGCCCGCGTTGCTTCGGCGGTCACAAACCCGGAGGCCCCTGATATTTCCGTAATTTTCAGCTCAACCAGCACGTGGAACTCGTACAGCTCGGACTGGTCCTTGGTAACAAGCCCTTTTATGCCGCTTTCCTTGGGCAATTCCTTCTCGACCGCACTGGCATCCTTGATCGTAATCGTGACGACAGCGCCACTGTTGCCGTTCGTCCGTAACCGGTCC
Organism: Sneathiella sp.; assembly: GCA_021741195.1. Lineage (GTDB taxonomy): Bacteria > Pseudomonadota > Alphaproteobacteria > Sneathiellales > Sneathiellaceae > Sneathiella. The sequence goes on from JAIOYL010000176.1 coordinate 4,596, forward strand.
CGCACCCAGTTGCGAACCGACTGGTCGATCGATACCGGCAGTTCATGCTCCACATGCGGAGGTTTCAGGGGTGGCGTATATTCATTTACGATTCTGATCTCGCCAACATTGAGATACAGCGGATTGAGATGCTGGAAGGTAATCTCGGGATAAGTCGGATTTGGCGGAGCCTTTACACAGCCGAAGAGAGCCACTGTCATCAGGATGACGAAAATTGTCGCGATAGGACGCATGGCTGTCATTTTACTCTCACCTTTGCAAAGGAACCGACCGCGCTTACTCTATTACGGGAACGCGGCGCAATTCAACCCTCTGTTTATCGCCGGAGATTGTCAATCGTCTTCTGAAATGTCTTCAAGGCGGATTTCATACTTGCTGCTGCAAAACTGGCAATCCGCCGTAATCACGCCATCATCCGCCATGTCGCGCAAATCCTCGCCGCCAAAAGTCCGTAAGGTATTCAAAACACGTTCTTTGCTGCAGCTGCATTGATCAACAAGTTCGTGCGGATCATAGAGCCAGACACCCTCTTCATGATAGAGCTTGTAGAGGAGCTCGGCGGATTTCAGGATAGGGCTCGTGAGTTCACGGGCCGTGATGGTTGAGGCCAGCGCCTGGGCGTTACGCCAGTTTTCCTCTTCCCGGTCCTGATTGAATTCCCTAGCATTTTCGTCGGGAAGTCGCTGCACCATCAGACCACCGGCGCGCCATTTTCCGTCAACCCTGTCAACGGAGACGCGCAAAAGAGTGTCGAGCTGCTCGGACTTGTCGAAATAGTTCTCCATACATTCCGCAAGGCTCCCGCCGTCCAGATCGACAATCCCCTGGTAGCGGTTATGCTCGGGTCCCGAGTCGATGGTGAAGGCGATATAGCCGCTGCCGAGAAACTTTTTAATAGCCTGCTTTTCTGCTGCTTCCTCGGCAAGGGCCAGATTTTCCTCGTCGAAGGACGCATAGCCCCGCATATTTCCGGGCGTCGCCATATCGGCCGCGATCATGCTGATCGCGCCGTCCCCCTTGGTCTGGACGGTAAAGATACCGTCGAACTTGAGCGCGCCTCCCAGCATGGCCGCCAGCACCAGCCCTTCACCAAGAAACCGCGCGACGGTTTCGGGATAGCCATGACGGTTGAGGATGGTGTCAACCACGCTCCCCATGCGGACAAGACGGCCCCGCACGCCAGCCTTGGCCATCTGGAAGGGCTGAATAACGTTATCGACGAGTATTTTCTGGTCCTGCCTGTCCGGCATCTGATTTTCTTTCCGTATAAATGCGCCGCTCAGGCGCCAAGGCACCAGCGGAGAATGGCCTTTTGCGCGTGAAGGCGGTTTTCGGCCTCGTCAAAAATGACTGATTGCGGCCCATCCAAGACGGCGGTGGTCGCTTCTTCGCCGCGATGGGCCGGCAGGCAATGCATGAATATCGCATCCTTTGCCGCGCGCGACATCAACACCTCATCCACCTGAAAAGGCGCGAGAAGATTATGGCGATTGGATGCATCGTCGCCCAGTGAAACCCATGTATCGGCGACGATACAATGCGCCCCGTCCGCCGCTTCCACCGCATCCCGGGTCACATGGACATTGGCACCCGCTTGCTTTGCCCAGGCAAGCGCCCTCGGATCTGGCGAGAGTTCCTCAGGGCAGGCAACGCGAAATTCAAAACCGAACTGCCCCGCCGCATGGATCCAGGACGTCACCATATTATTGCCATCCCCACACCATGTCACGACCTTGTCCCGGATCGGCCCGCGATGCTCTTCAAAGGTCATGATATCCGCCATAAGCTGACAGGGATGGCTGTCATTCGTAAGGCCGTTGATCACCGGCACTGTCGCGTATTCGGCAAGTTCCAGCAGTTTTTCGTGGGAGTCAGTGCGGATCATGATCGCATCGACATAACGCGACAACACCCGCGCCGTATCGGCGATGGTTTCGCCGCGACCGAGCTGCATGTCGTTGCTGTTCAAAACGATCGTATGGCCGCCTAACTGGCGCATGGCCATATCGAAGGAGACGCGCGTCCGTGTCGAGGGAAACTCGAAAATCGCGGCGAGCGTCAGCCCGGCTAGCGGTGCCTTTTCGTCGACAGTTCCCTTCGAAACCCCTGCACGCGTCTGTTTAAGCGCAATGCCATCATCAATGATCCCGCGCAAATCGGATTTCGCCAGTTGGTTTAAGTCGAGGAAATGATTGACCTTACCCATTTTCAAGCTCCGTGCAGACATCGTCCAGAATTGCGATGAATTCGGAGATCTGCTTGTCCTCGATAATCAACGGCGGCAGCACGCGCACAACATTATCCCCGCCCTTGGCGGTCAGCGCACCATGATCGAGCAGCTTGTTGAAGACCAAAGTATTCTCGATCTTGCATTTCAGGCCAAGATGCAGACCGATCCCCCTGATTTCCTCAAAAATCTGCGGATGCCGATCAACAACGCCGGCGAGACCCTGCTTGAGATGGTTGCCCATCTCGACCACATGATCAAGAAAACCCTCTCCGGTTAT
>JAIOYL010000177.1 GCA_021741195.1 Sneathiella sp.
CAGATCGTCTGCATCATCGGGCCGTCGGGCTGCGGGAAATCGACCCTGCTCCGCATCATCGGCGGACTTGAACGGCCTACTTCAGGGGAGGTTCTGCAGATCGGCGAGCCGCCTGCGGGCTGCCTCAACCCCCTCACCTACATCTTTCAGGATTTCGCGCTGCTGCCCTGGCGGACGGTGGAGGGCAATGTCTCCCTCGCGCTTGAGGATCATAATCTTGACGCGTCGGAGCGGGAGGAAATCATTGCCGACGTTCTCGCCCGCACGAAACTGAGCGATTTCCGGAAGGCCCTGCCAAAACAGCTCTCGGGCGGCATGAAGCAGCGCGTCGCCATCGCCCGCGCCCTTTCAGTGCGTCCTGCCGTTCTTCTCATGGATGAGCCGCTCTCCGCGCTTGACTCACAGACGCGGGAACTCCTGATGGACGATCTCGTCGATCTCTGGGAGAAGGAGAATTACACCGCCTGCTATGTTACCCATAACCTCGCCGAAGCCGTCCGGCTCGGCCACAAGATCGTCGTGCTGTCACGGCGGCCCGGCGAGATCCGCGAGATCGTCGGGATCGATATGCCGCTCTCAAGGCGCACCGCCGATAACATTGAGCTCGAAAAGATACAGAGGCAGCTCTGGAACATGATGCGCGATGAGGCCCTCGCCGCCGACCGGGAGCTGATGGATGTCTGACAAACTGCTTGAGGACAAGGAAATTGCCAAACTCGTCCCGTTTCGTGGCGGCGGGTTTTTGCCCAAACCCAGGAAGATCATCGCGCCGCTCGTCTTTATCGCCCTGATCGGTTTCTGGGAATTCGGATCACGCGAAGGCTTTATCAGCGCGCTCGTCCTGCCCGCGCCATCGGAGGCGTTCGACGCCTTCATGAACCTTGTCCATACGGGCCTCCTCTGGAAGCATCTCGCGGCCTCGTTGCAGCGGCTGCTGCTCGGCTGGTTCTCGGGCACCATGCTTGGCATCATCGTCGGCACGCTGATCGGTCTGTTTTCCCTCGCCCGGTCAGGATTACAGCCGCTCGTCTCCGCCATCTTCCCGATCCCGAAAATCGCGCTTTTGCCGCTCTTCGTTATCTGGTTCGGCATCGGCGAAGGCTCCAAGGTCGCGACGATCCTGTTCGGCACCTTCTTTCCGACCGTGATCGCCACCTATAGCGGGATCGACAATGTTGATCGCGGCCTGATCCGCATGGGACAGTCCTTCGGTCTCTCGCGCCTCTCGATCATCCGCAAGATCATCCTGCCGGGCGCCCTTCCCGCCATCCTCGCGGGCGCGCGCATATCGGCGGCCATCGCCATTATCCTGCTGGTCGCGGCGGAGATGATCGCCGCCGAATATGGCATCGGCGCCTATATCCTGCTCGCGGGCAGCCTGATGGCAACAGACCAGTTGATCGCCGGGGTCGCGATACTTTCCATCCTTGGCCTCGTCATCGCGTGGTTGATCGGCAAGGCGGAGAAATATTTCCTCAAGTGGCGCACCTGAGTGTTATATACATCGCCGCGCGTCAATAGCGGTATTTTCGGTCAATATCCGCGCAAGGTTAACCATTTCGCAATGATCCCGGTGGCAGACTGCCGCATTATGACAACAGCCTTGCGATATAAAGCGAGACCCTCGCTAACCCCGAAGAAGCAGTCACTCACCGATATGGCCTATTCCGCCATAAAGGCCGAGATCAATTCCGGCCGAATTCCCCCTGACAGCTTCATCAATATCCCGGAAATCGAGCATCAGCTGGACATGAGCCGGACGCCGATCCGCGAGGCGATGCTGCGGCTGCAAACCGAAAAGATTGTCGAGATTGTCCCCAAAAGGGGTATCTGCATCCGCTCGCTGACGGTTCAGGACCTGACGGATTTGCTGCAGATCATTGCCGGTCTCGAATTGCAGGCGATCGGTAACATCTGCCGGCGGAAACTGACCCGCACCGACATCATGCCGCTCCTCTATGCCCTCTCGTCACTGGAGACGTCCCTCAGGAGCGCCGATCACGAAGCATGGGCGCTCGCCGAGGAGGCCTTTCATCGCAGCCTGTTCGTCCTGAACGGCAACCAAAAGCTGTCCGAGGCCGGCCTTTCCTACAGGGACATCGTCCAGCGGGCGCATTTTGGCGCGCTCCGGCATATTTTCCTGAAAGACAAGGAGCGGTATTTACGCGATCATAGCCGGTTGAAGGAACTGATCCTGGCGGGGGATGAGGCATCCGCTCGCGAGGTTTTTCTGGAGCATTGCACCTGGGCCAGCGAAATGATCAGTGAGGCCCTCGCGATGCGCGACATCAAACGGCTCTAGGCACCGGGATGTTACGGACCGCGCTCGTATACACTGGCTGGCCCTGGGCGAGCGGGATGCTGACGACAAAATCCGATCCGATCCCCGCATAGGAACTGCAAGTGATCTCGCCGCCGAGATTGCGCAAGGTCTCCTTCACTGAATAAAGCCCGATGCCAAGACCGCCGCACATCCGGGCGGCATTTTTCATGCGTACCCCACGCTCGAATATTTTCGGTATATCCGCATCCTCAATGCCGATGCCGGTATCCTCGATCTTGAGGATCAGCTTGTCCTGCTCCAGCGTCGTCGTGACCTTGATGGCGCCGCCCTTACGGGTATAGTTGACGGCGTTGCTCACGAGATTGGCGACGATCCGCTGCAGCTGCGCCGGGAAATCCATTTCACGCGAGGCCGGCACCCGGTTCACCCAGTTGAACATCAGTTCCTTCTCCTGGATCGCGGCATCGAATTTTTCGAGCGTCTCCGCAATGGTTTTCTCGATACCCTGGGACGCGAGGCCATTCAGATTGACCGCAAGATGACCTTCGGTCACAGGGCTGGAGACAGCGAGATAGTCCGCGATATGGGCCTTCATGGAGGCCGCAATATCCCGGGCCTTGTCGGCGTAATCCTTCTCGCCATCCCTGGTGTGAGCGGCAAAGTCACTCACCAGATCGACAAACTTCTGGATATCGCGGCGAATCGACAGGCTGCCGTCGATGGTGACATTAGCGAGCTTCTGCTCCGCCTCGAACAATATCCGTTCACGCAAGCGAAGCTCCGAACGCTGGTCGAACAGGGCGACGATGCGCATGGTGCCGTCCCTGTTCATTGAGAAATCCGCCTGCACGGGGATTTTCTTGCCGCTCTGCAGCTCAAGGGCGGTCGCAACACGTTTATGCTTGCCAACGGTGGAAATCTCCTTGTCAAGGTCCGCCAACTCAAGCTCAATAATCTGCCTGAGCGATGCCCCAACAAGGTTTTTAGGCTTGGTCTCCAGAAGCGCCGCCGCCGCCCGGTTGCAATGGCGGATAATACCGTCCGCGCCCGCAATCAGGAAAGGCACCGTTGAATAGTCAAGGAAGCTCTCGAGCAGGGATTTCGTCTGCGACTGCTGCTCGACCGCCCGGCGTTTCAGAAATTCGAACCGCAGGCCCATGACGACGGCCACGGTCAGCAACAAGCCGATGGCAAAGAGCGTTGTATAAAGCGAGAGCATGTTTGTACGGTCCTGCGCCATGGCCGAGAGGACGATGTTTCGGATTTTCGCCTGCTCGTCCTCATACATTTTCAAGATGTCCTGAAACGCGGAGAAGGCCGGCCCGTCGTCAATCGTGATGGTGCTGTCAATCTCCTTGATTGATTTCCCCTCGCCGCGCAGCTGGTCGATCCGGTTTATGCTGACAAAATAGTTCCGGAGCGTCTCGTCAATCGCCGCGATCTGGGTATCGGCATTGGTCCCGAAACGGGCATGCAACTGCCTGAGCTCTTCACGGGCATCCTCGAAATGGACAAAGAAACTTTCCTTGTCCTTCGGGTTTCCACGCAGAAGATAATCCTTGAAGTTGTGTATCATGCCATGGAAGCCGACCAGGCTCATGAGCCGCTCATCGGAGCTTGCGGTATCTGCAAAATGCGCGTCTGCATTGACCCACCGGGCTGGCGCGTTCACCGAGTAAACCTGGTAGGTCCAGAAAAAAAGCAAGGCGAAAAGCGCCGCCAGAAAAGCGAGAATAACCCCGAAATTCCTATGAAAACTATCCGTCACGATACTAATCCTGTCCTCAAAAATTCTGTACTGGAACGATGGATACAAACGTCCTACAGATAATTTCCGCCAGAATTCTTAATATTTCGTTAATTTCCGGGAAAGGGGATATCAGGATTTTTTTAGGGTAAAAAAACTGTGATTTTTGAGGTTCATTTTGATAAAAATATATCTATTTTACTAATCTCTAATACAATCTTGGCGAAAGTTTGTCCAAAGCAAGAAATCACCGTGATTTTTTCGGGATTCGATCCGGCAATCCGGGGATCATCGGCAATAAGGGGCGGAAACCGAAACGCTCGCAAAAATCTCCCGGAGCTCAGGTGAGCATCGATTTAATCCTGACTTCGGAATTCAGCGTCCGGTGAACGGGACAACGGTCGGCAATTTCAAGGAGCCGGGCGCGCTGCTCAATCGATAATTCCCCCTTAAGTTCTATTTCGCGCTCAATCTGGTCGATCTTTCCCTCTCGCGTCTCGCAGTCGGCGCAGTCATCTGCATGGATTTTCTCATGCCGGAGCCGCACCGCCACCTGCTCAAGCGGCCATTTCTTGCGGTCCGCGTACATCCGGAGTGTCATCGAGGTGCAGGCGCCCAGAGCGGAGGCAAGCAGATCGTAGGGCGTCGGGCCTGTGTTCGTACCGCCGGCGTCGAAGGGCTCGTCCGCGGTCAGCGGATGGCCGCTGCTGTCTATTTTCTGGACAAATCTGTCGCTCCCCGCCTCGACAACGACGGTGCTCGCCTCATCCGCCTTCAGCGCGGTGACCGGCATCGTCTCCTCAAGGTCCGGAATATAGCGCTTCGCCCAACTGGCAATTACCTCCGCCACATAAATGCTGTCGGCGCGGCGGCTGAGCAGATGATCCGCCCCGTCGAGGGAGATAAAGCTTTTGGGATGCTTCGCCGTCGTGAAGATGTTCGTGGCGTTGTTGACGCCCACCACCTCGTCGAGCGGCGCATGAAAGACCAGCAGGGCCTTGCGCAGCTTCCTGATCCGCTCCGCCTGACGTTGATCGTCGATATCCTCCAGAAACTGGCGGCTGACCCTGAACGGCCGTCCACCGATATCGACCATCGCCGCGCCTTTTTCCCTTATTTCCTGATGCTTGTCCAGGAAGTGATGCCCGGCATGGGCCGGATCGAAGGGCGCGCCAATGGTGACGACAGCGCTCGCCTCCGGTATATCAGCCGCCGCCGCCAGTATGGCGGCACCGCCAAGGCTATGACCGATCAGCAGGCTCGGCGCCTGGTACTTCTCGCGGAGAAACCCGGCGGCCTGCAACAGATCGGCGATGTTGGAGGAAAAATTCGTGTTCCCGAACTCACCGTCGCTCTCGCCAAGGCCCGTGAAATCGAAGCGCAGCGTCGCCACTCCGAGGTTGGTGAGCGCCGCCGAGACACGGGAGGCTGCATGGATATCCTTCGAGCAGGTAAAACAATGAGCGAACAGGGCAAATATCCGGGGCTTGCCGACGGGAAGATCCAGTCTTGCCGCCAAAGTTCCGTCCGTTCCCTGAAAAGTCACCTTTTCCGACCGCATATGCCGCTCCTGCCTGTTTCCGTTACGTCCTCTATTTCTGGAGGGGACCGCTTTGCCCAGCCAAAAATATAGCCAAGTTTATGGTAACCGGACTTAACGCGAATCAACAGGGATTTTTACGGCGGATTTCAGCTCTGGTCGCCCGGTGGCAGATGGTCTAGCAGACTGTCAGCAATGGAATCGAAATTTTCAAAGCTGAAAATTGCCTCGATGCCCATGGAATCCACCGTAACCGCGCCGGGATGGTCGCCGAGGGCGGCAACCTCATCGGCGGAAACAATTGGCGATATCATATTCGTATGCGGCGCACCGCCGATATTGAGGCTGTCAAACAGGTAATCGAGATCGACCGAGTTCGCGGGCACATCGCCGGTCACGGGAATATTCACATCATCAAGCATATGGACATGTTCCGTGCCCGCAGCGCGCGCCAGAACCAAATCAACGTCGAAATAGGCATCATCAAACACGGCCTGCGCGCCGGCGGGGTCATGCGCGGCGCCGGTGCCCGTGTCCTCATAGATGAATTCTTCGCCTTCATCGCCGAGCATATAGGTGAATCCCGTAACGGTCTCATCCTGTTCAGCATCAACATTCCGAGGCGCAAAAAGCGGCGCATCCTCATGGCGACCGTCAAAAAGAGCGTCTTTTCCCGCTTCATTGCTTAACATGTCCTGGCTCATCTCGCTCGCCTAAAAGTTGAAAAGAGAATGGCTTTTTCATATCTCATTTGTCCAGTAGAATAGCGAAAGATCAAATCCGCCGCATACCCCATTCAGGGGAGAAGCGCAAAATAATTTGTTTTTTTAAGTCTATATAAATCAATGACTTAAAAATATTGATTAATTTATGCTTAAAAAATAATAAAAAGAAACAGCCCGTTTTGACCGCTGGTTTCAAGCATGCCGTCGGCCGGGGCAGGCAACTGTTCTTTGTTGTATTGGCGGCTGATTACTGTCCTTCTGGCGGATTAATGTTCCGTTTACCTTTATTAACAACGATTTTTTAAGAACTTGGGTTGATCATCGGTGATTGTCAATTTAGATTACTTATCCGATGAGGTGTATTGTGAGCTATTTACCGGATGTATTTGTTGCGATGAGCCCCAGAACCCATGCCAAAACCGCCATACGTATCTGCCTGCTGGCTGCGGGTCTCAGCTTCGCCGTTCCAACCCTTGTGCCGACAGCGGCTGCCAATACGGATGAGCCCGACTATTTCAAGGTAAACATGAAGCCGGGCAGTAAATTGAATGTCCGCAAGGACCCTTCACTGAAGGCGCCGAAAATCGGTGCGCTGCCCGCGCAGACCGCCGGCATCGTTAATCTCGGATGCCATATCGGCATGCCCTACCTGGAATGGCGCCAATCCACGACCGCCATCCGCAAGG
>JAIOYL010000178.1 GCA_021741195.1 Sneathiella sp.
CCAAGAACGGCGCGATGGCAGTGGAAGCCGTCATTTTCTTTAACATGGAAAAAGCGCGGGAGTTGGAGTTCCGGCGCAAGCGCGGGGCGCATCTTTTTTCCAAGATGCGCTATCTCTCGGCGCAGCTCGATGCCTATCTCGCCGATGATCTGTGGCTCCGGACGGCGGCCCATGCCAACAAGATGGCGGCGATGCTGGCGGGCGCGATTTCCTCCATTCCCGGCGCGCGTCTGGTTCATCCGGTCGAGGCCAATATCGTGTTTGCCAAACTGCCAGAAGGGGCGATGGAATGTCTCGCCGTCTCCAACATTCTCTATTATCCGAGCGGCCCGAGGGAAAACCGGGAAGTCCGCCTGGTGACGTCCTGGAACACGACGGATAAGGATATCGATGCACTTATGGACGTCCTGCGCTAACAACTGTAATGGGGAACTTGTGAAAAACATTCTGGATTTATGGGAGATCGTCAAGGAAGTCTGGCACAGCGGTTATGCGGGCGTTGATTTCGGCTCGCTGATAATGGCCCTCGCCATTCTCGCTTTCGCCCTGCTGATCCGCGGCATATTCACCAAATTCGTCATCAATCGCTTTATCCGCATCGCCCAGAAATCGGAAAGCAAGGTCGATGACCAGCTGATTCTGGCGCTGAAAGGCCCGATCCGCTTTATCCCCGTGGTTATCGGCGTTTATTTCGCGCTGGAAATACCGGGGTTTGGTGCGGAGAGCAATATCGCGGCCGCCAGCGGCAAGATCATCCGCTCGCTGATTGTTTTTAACCTTTTCTGGGGACTCTATTGCGCCATCAGTCCGCTCACCTTCCTGCTTGGCAAGCTCGAGGAGCTGTTCTCCACGGAAATGGTCAATTTCCTCGTCAAGATAATGAAGGGGTTGATTGTCTGTCTGGGCGCGGCCACGGTGCTGCAGCTCTGGGGGATTGAGGTTGGACCGATCATTGCCGGTCTCGGCATCGTCGGCGTCGCGGTAGCGCTGGGCGCTCAGGATCTGTTCAAGAACCTGATCAGCGGTTTTCTGATCCTCGCCGAGAAGCGCTTCAAGGCGGGGGACTGGGTGCTGGTTGACGGCATCGTCGAGGGAACGGTCGAGAAAATCGGCTTCCGCTCGACCATGATCCGGCGCTTTGACAAGGCGGCAACGATTGTCCCCAACGCTGTCTTTTCCGATAAAGCCGTAACCAATTTCAGCGAAATGAGTTATCGCCGGATCTACTGGAAGATCGGCGTTGAATATTCGACGACGGTGGCCCAGTTGCAGGTCATTACGGAGAAAATCCGCGAGTATCTGATCGGCAATGCCGATTTTGCCCAGCCGGACGAGGCGACAACCTTCGTGGTCACCGACAGTTTCAACAGCAGCAGTATCGACATCATGATCTACTGCTTCACCAGGACCACCGTCTGGGGCGAATGGCTCAATATCAAGCAGGATTTCGCCTATGCCATCAAGGGGATTGTCGAGCAGGCCGGGACAGGTTTTGCTTTCCCGTCGATATCTGTCTACCGAGGCAAAGGTGCGGATGAGCCCGAACCCTTCATGCCGCCCTCGGAGTTCAAAGAGGGGAATGGAGCGGTACAGGTGGTTGAAAAATCAGGCAACGAGGGCCATTAGAGGCACCGTTATTTCGCGGTGACCTTGCGGATGACATACTCGAATAAACCCTCTGTTTCCGTATGCTTTTCAAGAAGATATCCGGTGACGTTACAAAAATGCCTGAAGTCGATGACGGAGGCCGGATCGGTGGCGATCACCGTCAATGCCTCGCCCTCGGAAAGCGCCTTGATCGCCTTTTTCGCCTTCAGTACCGGCAGCGGGCAACTGAGGCCGGTGGTATCCAGAAAATGAAGGTTGTCGGCCATTCTGTTGTTCATTCCTTACGGCGGTCGGCGATGGTAATGATGGCAATCTAGCGGCCGCGCCGCGCCGGTGCAACAGGCGATTTCGGGGGCGCATGGATGCATGGGATCACCCGGTTTTAACTCTTTTTACACTCTATTCTGCCAACATCCAGACGTACGGCTATGGCAATACGCGGTTTATGCTCAAGTTTTGTTTAAGAACAGGTGACGATGCCGAAACACATCGGAGAGGGCGCGGGGATTAATCCTGATTACTTCAATCAGGGCAGGTCAGTGGCTGAAAAAAAGCCGGATGGCGTCCAGCTTCATGAAATCGGCGAAGCGACGAATTTTCTGCGCCCCTATGGCAAGACCTATCAGGAGGCGCTTGAAAACCTGATCACCGGCAGTATCCAGATCATCGGTCTCGATGAGGTGAAGGCGCAATATGGCGCGCAATGGGGCAGCATCAAGAAAAACGTGATGAAAATTACGGATGCCTATCTCAGCCGGAAACTCAGCCGCCATGATATTTATGTCCCCCTTGATGAGGGGCATTTCGCGCTGCTTTTCGCCGGCGTCACGCGCGAGGAGGCGCTGGTCAAGGCGAAGGAGATTTCCCGTGATCTCGTCAACAAGCTGTTCGGCGAGCTACCCGGCGGGGAATTGATTTCCGTCGAGGCAGCGATGCTGGAAATCGGAGATTTCGAAGGACTGGACAGGATCCGCACCCTTGAGGGACTGGTCAAATGCTTCCGTGAGGCGATCATCAAATCCCGGGACAAGGAGGCCCGCGAATTCCGGGAAAACAAGCCCGGTATCAGCATCCGGTTCCGCCCGCTGATCAACCGGCGCAAGGGCTTTGTCGGGATGAATGAAGTCGTCAGCTACCGCGAAACGGACGGTGGCGCGACTGACCTGAAAGAGGATGATCCGGTCTTTACGGGGTCCCCGCGCCTCCGGGCGGAGATGGATTTCCTCATGCTGAAGGAAACCGGTGAAATGCTCGCAAAGCTTGGCGGGAAGGCCAATAAGCCGATAATTTTCCTGTCCGTGCATTTCGAGACATTGGCCAACAGTTTCTGCCGCGGCAAATATGCCCGCATTCTGGCCTCGTTTTCGAGCTATACCGAGCATCACCTCCTCCTCAATGTGCAGGATATTGCGGCGGGGGTGCCCAACAGCCGATACCGGCAGATATTCACATCGCTGCGCTCACTCGTCCTCGGCTTCACGTTCGAGGTTACCCCGACCTGGTCGGAGTTTGAGGCGATCCGGGACCTTCCCGTCCGCGCTATTACTCTTGCCGGCCATGAAAGCCTCGAAATATGGGAAATCGACTCCCTGTTCAAGCGGGCGAAGCGGCATGGCAAGAAATGCATCTGGCGGTCAATCGATCATGACGAGCTTGGCCGGGCGGCTTTCAAGATGGAAGTCGATTATGTGAGCGGGCCTATTTTCGGCACCGTCCAGGCGGTGCCGTCCAGGCCCTTTTCATTGCCGAAATAGCCTGTCTAGCCGCGGGTCAGCGCCGCCACCATCTCGACATGCGGCGACCAGAGAAACTGATCGACCGGCAGCACCGGGCCGAGCTTGTAGCCTCCCGCGATAAGGATCGCGATATCGCGAGAGAAGCTGACAGGATTGCAGGAAATTGCCACCACCGTCGGCACATTGCTTTTGGCGATTTCCTCGGCCTGCGCCTTTGCGCCTGCGCGCGGTGGATCGAACAACAGGCCGTCGAAGGCTTTCAGCTCCTCCGGGAACAGCGGCCGCTGGAAGAGATCACGGGTCTCGCAAGTGACGGGAAGGATGGCCTTGTTGGCGGCCATCTTCAGGGAATTCACCAGCTCCGCATCGCCTTCCACCGCATGAACGCGGGCGAACGCCGCGAGCGGGAAGGTGAAGGTGCCGATGCCTGCAAAAAGATCGGCGATACTGCGGGCATTGGCAAGGGCAGCCGTCGCGGCCTCGGCAAGCGCCCGCTCGCCCGCTTCCGTCGCCTGCAGGAAGCCACCCGGCGGAAGGGCCGCCTCTGCGTTGCCGAGGCGGATTTTTGACTCCTTTCGCGCCGCTATTACCTCGGCCAGGCCGCGTTCCGTCTGCCGCCATGAGATGCGGGCAAGCTGCTGACTTTGCGCAAAATCTCCGAGCCGCTGGCGGACGGCAAGATCAAGGTCCAGCTTCGCGGTGATCAGGAGATCAAGGCCGTTTTCCGTGACCGTCGCCATGACACGCGCTTCGCTGTTGCGCGGCAGCAGCTCGGGCAGCGTCGCCCGGAGTGGCTTGACCAGCGCCATCAGTTCGGGATCGATCAGCGGACATTCGCCAACATCAAAGATCTGGTGGCTGCGGCGGAGGTGAAAGCCGGCCATCACGCCTTTCTTGCGCTTCGCGGCGATGAACTCGACGCGGCGGCGGCCTCCGGGGTTGCTCGTCACCGTCTGCTGAACCTCGGCGTCCTCAACGCCCGCCATGGACAGGCAGTCGACAATCCGCTGGCGTTTCCAGGCGGCTGTGAAGGCCGGGGCAAGATGCTGGAGAGCGCAGCCGCCGCAGGTGCCGAAGTGACGGCAGGCGGGGGCAATGCGCTCAGCGCCGTCCTCCAGGAGGGTGTCGACCTCGGCCAGGACGCCATTTCCTCTTTTCTCCACCGCCGTTGCATTCACCCGGTCGCCGGGCGCGGTGAAGGGGATGTACCAGGGCTCGCCATCTTTTATCGCGACGCCGTCGCCGCTCGCGCCGATATGACCGATAACAAGTTCAACCGTCATGACGGGCTCCTAACAAAAATTCCCGGTTACCGTCGGCGCCCACGATAGGGCTAGGGATCGTGCCGAGCGAAGTCCAGCCGGGGAGGGTGTTGATCCAGTTTTCCAGATCACTCGGAACCGCTTCCACCAGCGCGTCATCGCGGACGATTCCGCCCTTGCCGACATTGCCCTTGCCAACCTCGAATTGCGGCTTGACGAGGGCGAGGAGATGCGCCGGAGAGGCGCAGAGCGCAAGAGCTGCCGGGAGCGCTTTTTTGAGGGAGATAAAGCTGACATCGGCGACGATCAGGTCGAGCGGCTCCGGGATTTGCTCCGCCGTGAGGTCGCGGGCATTGGTTTTCTCAAGGTTGATCACGCGGGCGTCCCCTTCAATCAACGGGTCGAGCTGGCCATGGCCGACATCGACCGCATAGACGCGTTTTATGCCCCGCTCCAGCAGGACCTGGCAGAAACCGCCGGTTGAGGCGCCGATATCGGCGGCAATCTTGCCCGCCGGGTCAACGGCGAAATGATCAAGGGCCGCCATCAGCTTGACCGCGCCGCGGCCGACCCATTCGATATCAGGCGTCGTGACGGTAATCTCCGTCTCTGCCGTCACTTTTTTTGTGGGTTTCAGGGTGACCGCGCCGTCGACGGACACCCGGCCTTCGGCAATCAGGCTTTGCGCCCGCGCCCGGCTTTTCACGAGATCACGGGCAACGAGCTCGAGATCAAGCCTTTGCGGGGAAGGGGTCATTTTTTGTGCCTATACGGCCGAAAGATTCTGCCGTTTTACGCTGCCCGCGCCAAGTGCGGAAAGCGCTGCCTCAACGATCTGCCCATGGTTGAGCCCGGCCTCTTCATACATTTCCTCGATTTTGTTCTGGTCGACGAAGATATCCTTCATGCAAAGCGGACGGACCTTCAGCCCATTGTCGAGAAGTCCGTTCATGGCAAGATATTGCATGACATGGCTGCCGAAGCCGCCGACAGCGCCTTCCTCGACGGTGACCAGCACGGCATGCTTTCTGGCGAGGGTGCGGATCAGGTCTTCATCGAGCGGCTTGCAGAAACGGGCATCGGCGACGGTGGTGGAGATGCCCTTGGCTTCCAGCTCTTCCGCCGCGATCATGGTTTCCTTCAGCCGGGTGCCGAAGGAGAGAATGGCAACCTTGTCGCCCTCCTTGATGATCCGGCCCTTGCCGATTTCAAGCACTTCGCCCTTTTCCGGCATCTCGACGCCGACGCCTTCACCGCGCGGATAGCGAAAGGCGCAAGGCCCGTTGTTATAGGCGGCGGCGGTCGCCACCATATGCTTCAACTCCGCCTCGTCTGACGGCGCCATTACCATCATGTTGGGGAGTGTCGCGAGATAGGTGATATCGAAGGAGCCCGCATGGGTTGCCCCGTCGGCACCGACGAGCCCGGCGCGATCGAGCGCAAAACGAACGGGCAGGTTCTGGATCGCGACGTCATGGACCACCTGGTCATAGGCGCGCTGCAGGAAGGTGGAATAGATCGCCACGAAAGGTTTCAGCCCTTCCGTCGCCAGTCCGGCGGCGAAAGTGACCGCATGCTGCTCTGCAATGCCGACATCAAAGCAGCGGCCGGGGAATTCCCGCTCGAACAGGTCGAGCCCGGTACCGTCCGGCATGGCGGCGGTGATGGCGACGATCTTGTCATCGCCTCGCGCTTCCTCGATCAGGCTTTGCGCGAAAACCTTGGTATAGGAAGGCGCGTTCGGCGTCGTTTTGGCTTGCGCGCCGGTGATCACATCGAACTTGGAGACGCCGTGATACTTGTCGGCGGCGGCCTCGGCGGGCGGATAGCCCTTGCCCTTCTGGGTCACGCAATGGATCAGGATCGGGCCGTGCTTGGAATCGCGGGCGTTTTTCAGGACCGGGATCAGATGTTCAAGGTTATGGCCGTCGATCGGGCCGACATAGTAAAACCCCAGCTCCTCGAACAGGGTGCCGCCGGTCATCATGCCGCGGGCGAATTCCTCGGCGCGGCGCGCCGTGCGCTCGAGCGGATCGGGGAGGAGGGAGGCGACCTGTTTCGCCAGCTCGCGCAGGCTGCGGTAGGGCTTGCCCGAGAGAAGCCGCGACAGATAGGCGCTCATCGCGCCGACCGGCGGGGCGATGGACATATCGTTGTCATTGAGGATGACGATCTGGCGCGCATCCATGGCGCCCGCGTTGTTCATCGCCTCATAGGCCATCCCGGCGCTCAAGGCCCCGTCGCCGATCACGGAAATGACATTGTTATGCCGCCCCTGCAGGTCACGCCCGACCGCCATGCCGAGACCGGCCGAGATCGAGGTCGAGGA
>JAIOYL010000179.1 GCA_021741195.1 Sneathiella sp.
CCATGGTGCGGACGGGCGATGAGGGATCGGGCGGGATCAGCTGCATTGCCGTGCCGAAAGACGCGCCCGGGATCAGCTTCGGCGCGCAGGAGAGGAAAATGGGCTGGAACTCGCAGCCCACCGCTCAGGTCCTGTTCGATGACTGCCGCGTGCCGGTGGAGAACCTCATCGGTGCGGAGGGCGACGGATTCAAGATCGCAATGATGGGGATTGATGGCGGGCGGCTCAATATCGGCGCCTGCTCCATCGGGGCGGCGCGCGCCTGTCTGGAGCTCGCGCAAGGCTACACGGCGGACCGCAAGCAGTTCGGCAAACCCATCGGCAGCTTTCAGGCGCTGCAGTTCAAGCTCGCCGATATGGCGACGGAGCTGGAGGCGGCGCGGCTGATGATCCGGCAGGCGGCGGCGAAGCTGGACGCGAAGGACCCGGAGGCGACGCTCTATTGCGCCATGGCCAAGAGGTTTGCCACCGATGCCGGTTTCAATGTCTGCAACGAGGCGCTGCAGCTTCATGGCGGCTACGGCTATTTGCGCGATTTCCCGCTGGAACGCTTCGTCCGCGATACCCGCGTGCACCAGATACTGGAAGGCACCAACGAGATCATGCGTGTTGTCATTTCACGCAAGTTGGCCGAGGGGCAGGGGAGACAGTAACCCATGAGCACTGAAGACGAAATCCTGTTTGCGCGCGAGGGCGAGATCGGCCTCGTCACGCTGAACCGTCCGAAGGCGCTGAACGCGCTCACCCACGAAATGTGCCTCCTTCTCGATGCGAAACTGGCCGAATGGGAGAAAGACGAGGGCGTCAGGGCGGTGCTGATCGAAGGAGCCGGGGAGAAGGCCTTCTGCGCGGGCGGCGATATCGTCAAGCTCTATAACGAGGGCAAGAGCGGCGGCGATTACCCGTATCGCTTCTACCGCGATGAATATCTGCTCAATGCCCGCATCAAGCATTTTCCGAAGCCCTATATCGCGCTGATCGACGGCATCGTCATGGGCGGCGGCGTTGGTGTCTCGGTTCATGGCAGCCACCGCATCGCGACCGAGCGCACCCTTTTCGCCATGCCGGAATCGGGCATCGGCCTCTTTCCCGATGTCGGCGGTTCCTATTTCCTGCCGCGCTGCCCGGGCGAACTCGGGCTGTATCTCGGCCTCACCGGCGCGCGATTGAAGGCGGCGGATGCGGTCTTCGCCGGGATCGCCAAGGTCTATATCGAATCGCAAAAACTGCCCGCACTCAAGGACGCGCTGACCGCCCATGACTTCAAAGGCGATGCAGGCGCGGAGATCGATCAGGTTATCGCCCGCTTCACCTCCGATCCTGGCGACGCGCCGATCACCGCGATCATGGACCAGATCAACCGCCATTTCTCGAAAGGCTCGGTCGAGGAGATCATCGAGAGCCTGCAGGGCGACGGCGACCCCTGGGCGGAGAAGACCGCCGAAACCCTGCTCAGCAAATCGCCGACCAGCATGAAGCTCTCGTTCGAGGAGCTCAGGCGCGGATCGAAGCTCACCTTCGATGACTGCATGCGGATGGAGTTCCGCATGGTGAACCGGGTGATCAGGGGCGTTGACTTCTACGAGGGCACCCGCGCCGCCGTCATCGACAAGGACCAGTCGCCGGTCTGGAATCCGGCCACGCTTCAAGACGTGAGCGACGCTGATATCGCCGCTTATTTTGCCGTCCTTCCCGACGGCGAGCTGTTCTAGCTCCGGCGCGCTACCACAGCGGGGTGTCGAGCCCCTCAAGCAGCACGAACTGTCCTTCGGCGGCGTCTTTCCGGGCATCGCGCGCTTTCCGATATTCCGGGCTGTCATAGAAGGCCTTCGCCGCCGCCATGTCGGGATATTCGAGCAAAACGACGCGCATCGTCTCCTCCGGTCCTTCCAGCGTCTCCATCGCCCCGCCGCGCGTTAAATACCGCCCGCCGTATTTTTTAATGGCGATGGGGGCGAGGGATTTATAGACTTCATATTGTTCGGGATCGGTGACCTTGATCCGGGCGAGCATATAGGCGGGCATTTATTGTTCCTTTTCTGCGATCCATAGTTCGATAAAAACAATAAGGGGAAACACCATGAGCTACAAGTATGTAACAGTCACGCGCGAGGGACGCATCGCCACGGTGCGCTTCGACCGGGGCGTTGACGTCAACCCCCTCTCGATCGACGCGATGAAGGAACTGACGGAGGTCGCCAAATCCTTCGAGGGCGATACGGAAACCAGCGCCATCATCCTCACCGGGAATGGCAAGAACTTCACCGTCGGGTTCGATCTGAAAGACCCCGCCGTGAAGGAGCGGATCGGCGCGGGCGTGATGGAGCGGCGCGAAATCCTCTCGGTCGGCCCGAAAATGAGCAAGGCATGGGAGGATCTGCAGCCCATGACCATCGTCGCGGTGGACGGCTACTGCATCGGCGGCGGCGTCGCCTTGAGCGTCGCCTGCGACATGCGCGTGGCGTCAAGGGACGCCATCTTCTGGGTGCCCGAGATCCGCAACGGCATGAACATGAGCTGGCAGTCGGTGCCGCGCATGGTGAATTTAATGGGCCCGGCGCGCACCAAGCAGCTCTGCATCGTCGCCGACAAGATCAGCGCGGAAACCGCGCAAAGCTGGGGCCTGATCGAGGAAGTGGCGGAGGACGGCGGCGCCTACGAACTCGCGCTGGAGTTCGCCAAAAAAATCGCCGCCATGCCGCCGCTCCCCGTCCGCATGATCAAGCAGGGCGCGAGCGTTGCCGCAAACGCCCTCAACCACGCCGTGAGCTACATGGATATCGACCAATACACCGTCGCCATCACCTCCGAAGACCACGCCGAGGGGATACAGGCGTTCCTCGAAAAACGCGATCCGGTGTTCAGGGGGCGGTGAGGGGGAGATAATTCGACAATTTGGTCCGGGTGCGACAGAAGATAGACTTTTGTAAAACCTCCGAGGCATATTTCATAATTTTCTTGAAAAAGTAGTTTGCCGCTGTTTTTGAGGCGTTCCGCAACAATCAAAAGTCGTATATCTCTTTGATCGCTGTTTGTTCGATACTTGCAGAGTTTTTGAGCTTTTTTATTGATTACTCTTATAATTTGATCTTCCGGCGCGGTGCCGACCCATCCTCCGCTGTCATTTATCAATTTCCAAGGTAATCTGTCTCCCTTGGTTATTTGAAAAAACGTTCCATCATCTAGTTTTGTGTTTTCAGAATAACCATAATCTTTCGATGGTAGCTTCATATCATATAATATTTTGAGAATTTCTCTGAAATATTCATCTTTAATTGTTCCATTTTTTTCCCATAAATATTCTTGTATATATATTCTCAAGTGAATTTTTGTTTCTGTTTTCTCTTCATATTCTTTTTGAAACTCTGATAGTTTCTTTCCTCTTTGGTTTTCGGGACCCTTTTGAACACTTCCACGTTCCGTGGTGTCTCCCTTGAAAATATTTGTGACTTCCAGACCAAAACACCCATGATCATCCTTTATCAAAAAATCCGGAGATTCTGTATGTTTCTGTATGCACCAAGTTTGATTCAGAAGTTCTGCCGCTCGTTCAACATAGAATTTTTCTTCTCTTTTTTGTCTATCAGTGGTCAAAATCGCCTCTCCTTATGAAGAGCCCTGTCAAGGCGCTACATTCCAGTGTGATATTTCCTGCTAAACGTGCAATCGAAGTGTTTGGGGAGTTATATATATATTATTTAATTCTTATTTTTGTATTTGCAATACCGACAGTATTCCCTCTCATCCCATTCTCCTATAAAACATCCTCATGACCCTATCCCGTAAAATACTCCTCTGGCTTGTCGCCCTTATAATGATCTTTGGCGTGATCCCCTTTACGGGGATTTATTTTGCGCAAGGGGCGTTTGTTTTTCCGGTGCCACAGGGCGGTGTGGGCGGCGCGTTTGAGGCGGCGGGCGGGTTCGAGGCGGTGGTGATCCCCACGGAGGATGGCGAGCGCTTGCGCGCCTTCTATCATCCGCCGGGCGATAAAGCGGCCAGCATCCTCGTCTTTCACGGCAATGCCGAGACGGCGGCCAACCAGATACCGCGCGGGCACATGCTGGCCGAGGCGGGCTTCGGCGTGCTTCTCGCCGAATACCGCGGCTATGGCGGCAGCACGGGCAGCCCGAGCGAGGCGGGTGTGATCCGTGACGGCCTCGCGTCCTATGATTTCCTTCGCGAGAAGACGGGCGGGCCCATCGGCATTCTCGCCCATTCGCTCGGCACCGGGGTGGCGATCCCCGTGGCGGCGGCGCGCGATCCCTTCGCCGTGGCGCTGGAGGCCCCGTTCACCTCGCTGCTCGCCATCGCGCGCCACCGGGTAGGCTGGTTGCCGGGCTTCGATTTTCTGCTGAAATACCCGTTCCGGAGCGATGCGCTGATCGGCGAGGTTGCCGCGCCGCTCCTGATCATCCACGGTACGGAGGACCGGGTGATCCCGTTCGCCGAAGGGGAGAGGCTCGCCACCCTCGCGCCCCCGGGCGCCGCCTTTATCAAGATCGACGGCGCCGGCCATAACGACCTCGGCCAGTATGGCGATATCCCCATCGCGATCCGGTTTTTCAAAAAGACGTTAGCCGTCCAGTAGGGACCGTGATATTTACGGCGGACGGGCGGCACCTTGATGGATTTATGGGCAAGGGCAACAGATGGTACAGAATATCTTTATTGACGGGTCGGCGGGGACGACGGGGCTGCAGATACAGGGGCGGCTGGGCGGGCGCTCAGATATCGCGCTGATTACCCTCACGGAGGCCGAGAAGAAGGATCCTTTGATACGGGCGCAGGCGCTCAATGATGCGGATATCTCCATTCTCTGCCTGCCGGACGCGGCGGCGCGGGAAAGCGTGTCCTTCGCGTGCTCCAATTCCGTGCGGATCATCGATACCAGCACGGCCCACCGGGTCGATCCCGGCTGGGTTTACGGCCTGCCGGAATATGCGCCGGAGCAGGCGGATTTGATCAGGGCCGCGCGCCGCGTGTCCAATCCCGGCTGCTACCCGACGGGCCCGATCCTCTGTCTCAGTCCGCTGGTCCGCGCCGGTATCCTGCCCGCGAGCTACCCGGTGTCCGTTGCCGCCGTGTCCGGATATAGTGGCGGCGGGCGGCAGATGATCGAACAATATGAAGATGCGGGCTTGGCGACTTACGCGCCGGGCGCCTATCATATTTACGGCCTGCAGCAGCGGCACAAGCATCTGCCGGAAATGCATATCCGGGGCCTGCTCAACAAGCCGCCGGCCTTCGTGCCGAGCATTGCCAGTTTTCCGCAAGGGATGATGACGGAGATCGCCCTTGATCTCAGCCATCTGAATGGCGCGCCAACGCTTGAGACGATCCATCGGACGCTCGCCGCTTTTTATGAGGCTTATCCGCGGATCGAGGTTATCCCGCTGGCCGAGGCGAAGGAGGTCACCAGTCTCGATGCCGATATGCTGGCAAACAGCGACCAATTGCAAATCTATGTTTTCGGCAATGCGGAAAGCGGGCAGGTGGTGCTGGTCGCCGTCTATGACAATCTTGGCAAGGGGGCCTCGGGTGCCGCCGTCCAGAATCTCGATCTGATGCTGGAAGGCGGCGCGTAGTTACTTTACGTAGGCATCCCTTAATTTCCGCATTCCCTTGAGCCAGCGGTCGTAATCGCCAGCCTTGCGCTGCATATATTCGCGGACCTGTGGATGCGGCAGGATAAGGAATTTCTCTTCATCCATGGTCTTGACCACGCAATCGGCGAGCTCCTCCGGTTCCATCGTACCATCGACGGAGGCAACCCCTTGCAGGTTGTTCTCGGTCATGGCGGTCCTGACCTGCTGCGGGCAGAGGACGGAGACGCGCACCCCCTTGTCGCCATAGCGGATGGACAGGGTCTCGGCGAAGGCGACGGCCGCATGCTTGGTGGTGGCGTAGGTGGCGCTGTCGACCTGGGAGAGCAGACCGGCGGCGGAGGCGGTGTTGACCAGATAGCCGCCGCCGTTGGCGATCATCTTGTCCACCACCGCGCGGGCCGCATAGACATGGGCCATCACATGGATATCCCAGTTGAGCTGCCAGACATCGTTGGGGGTTTCCTCCCAGCCATGGCGGGCGATCCCGGCGTTGGAGACGAAGATATCGATGGGGCCGAAGGCTTCCTCCGATTTCGCCACGACATTCTGGATATCCGCTTCCTTGGCGACATTGCAGGGAACCGCAAGGCCGTTCACGGACTTCGCGACTTGCTCAAGCGGTCCTTCCTGCAGGTCGGCGACGGTGATCGATTTCGCGCCTTCCGCATGGACACGCTCCGCCAGCGCCTTGCCGATGCCGCTCGCCCCGCCGGTGATGACGATATTCTTGCCCGCAATTTTCATTTCTTATTCCTCCCGCAGCTTGATGCTGTTCTGGTTTCTTGATGGGATGATATTGGCCTCTGTTCAGGCTCCCGTAAAGGACTGAATGCCGGTCTGGGCGCGGCCCAGGATCAGCGCATGGACGTCATGGGTGCCCTCATAGGTATTGACGGCCTCCAGATTCATGACATGGCGGATGACGTGATATTCATCCGAAATGCCATTACCGCCATGCATGTCGCGGGCGACCCGGGCGATATCGAGGGCCTTGCCGCAGCTGTTGCGCTTGATCAGCGAGATCATTTCCGGCGCTGCGCGGCCTTCGTCCTTCAGGTGCCCGACACGCAGGCAGCCTTGCAGCCCGAGGGTGATTTCCGTCTGCATATCGGCGAGCTTTTTCTGGATCAGCTGGTTGGCGGCCAGCGGGCGGCCGAACTGCTTGCGGTCCATGGTGTAGTGAAGCGCCGCCTGCCAGCAGAATTCGGCGGCGCCGAGCGCGCCCCAGGCGATGCCGTAGCGGGCGTTGTTGAGGCAGCCGAACGGTCCGGCGAGGCCCTTGACATTGGGCAGCAGATTCT
>JAIOYL010000180.1 GCA_021741195.1 Sneathiella sp.
TCTGGTTATCGTGGCCGATGCCGTTTTCTCCATTTTCTTCCAACTGGTAGGGGTATGAGGATGACAGGCAATGCGGTTATCAGAGTCGAGGATTTACATACAGAGTTCGGGGACCATGTGGTTCATGATGGTCTGAACCTGGAAGTCCGCCGGGGAGAAGTGCTCGGTGTCGTCGGCGGATCCGGTGCGGGAAAGTCGGTCCTGCTTCACTGTATTATTGGTCTGCAAAAACCAAGGGCGGGATGTATTGAGGTGCTTGGTCAGCGCGTGTTGGACTTGGAGCCGCCTGAACGGGCCGCTCTCGAGGCGCGATGGGGTGTGTTGTTCCAGGACGGCGCATTATTCTCCTCACTGACTGTGGCGCAGAATATTCAGGTACCGTTGAAAGAGCATCTGAATTTGAACCAGCGACTGATGGACGAGATTGCGATGATCAAGATCGGGTTGGTTGGCCTGCCACCGGAGGCCGGGCGGCTCTATCCTTCGGAGTTATCGGGGGGTATGCGTAAGCGCGCCGGTTTGGCGCGTGCCTTGGCGCTTGATCCGGAAATACTGTTTCTGGACGAGCCGACCTCGGGCCTAGATCCGATTGGGGCCGCGCGCTTTGACGCCTTGATTAAGAGGTTACGCAAGACCCTGGGTTTCACTGTCTTCATGGTGACCCACGATCTTGACAGCTTGAATGCTATCTGCGACCGTATCGCGGTTCTTGCGGACAAACGGGTGGTCGTGGTCGGCGATATGAAACAAATGTTGAACGAGCGCCACCCTTGGGTCGTGGAATATTTCCATGGGCCACGGGCGCGTTCCGCCGGATTACAAAAAGCAGGACGATAACGCGTCGGCATAAATGGGAGAACGATGGAACTCAAGGCGAAACACATTCTTGTTGGAAGCTTTGTCCTGATCAGCATGCTCTCTTTGTTCGCGTTCGTCGCCTGGCTTGCAAAGGTGGAGTTTGACCGGGAAACAGCATTCTACGAAATATATTTTGAAAACTCGGTCAATGGCCTATCGCCAGCCGGTGATGTAAGGTATCGGGGTATCAATGTCGGCTCGGCGGAACATATTAATGTTGATCCTGAAAATCCCGAACGTGTAAGGGTTCTGGTTGAAATAGACGCCGCTGTACCTATCCGTAAGGGTGACCGTGCGCGGCTGGAGTTACAAGGAATAACCGGCGTTTCCTATATTAATATCGAAGGTGCGCAACCCGGCGCCGAAATTCTAACCGCTGACAGAGACAGCCAGTACCCAATTATCCCCTCCGAGCCGTCACAACTCGAGAAACTGGCTCTTGGTGCTCCGGATCTGGTTGCAAGCAGCAAGGAATTGGCTGATCGGGCGGCTGAACTCCTGAATGCAGAGAACCAGCGCCTTGCGGCGGGGATCCTGGCGGATGTCGCCCAGATAACTGGAAGTATTGCCTCGCGCACCGATAAGATCGAAAACATTATCGATTCTCTGGACCGTAGCAGCGCTGATGTTGTGGAATCTGTTCGTTTAATTCGCCAGATCGCGAGCGAGACAAAACCTCTGGTTCAAAACTTGGAAGCTAGTCTTTCGACTGCCCGTGGCGCTCTGGCTGGTGTTGACAATCTGATCGGGAACGATGGCGAGGCGGCGGTTGTGGAATTTAGACATTTTCTTGCCGAATCCCGGCAACTGGTTGCGAAAATGACTCGCATCGCAGATCGTATCGAAAATGATCCGTCCGGAATTCTATTCGGCACGCCGGATGCAGAATTCAAGGCAAAATGATGAAACCTGGAAACTTCAAATCCACTTTAGTCGCAACGTTACTGCTCATGTTGGCTGGATGCAGTACCATCTCAATTTCCGGAGAGAAGGGGCCGACGAACCTTTACAATTTGACACCTAAAAGCACGTTTGCCCATGATCTGCCGCACGTTGACTGGAAACTCGTGATCGCAGAACCTATTGCTGCGGGCGGTCTCGACAGTAAGCGTATTGCGTTGCGGCCCAAACCGACGGAGTTGAAATACTTTGCCGATGCAAGCTGGACGGAGCGAGCCCCGCAGATGATCCAAACGCTGCTCATTGAAAGCTTCATAAATAGTGACCACATCGCGGTCGTTGGACGAGATGCGGTTAATCTCCGCCCTGACTACATACTTAATGGCGAGCTTCGGGAATTCCAGGCCGAATACTTTCATGACGCTGATGAACCAATAATCCGGGTCCGTTTAGACGTGATGCTGATTGACCAGTCCAGAAAGGAGATCGGCGCATCCAAAAGCTTCGAAGCGGCTATCACGAGCACGGGAACGGATATGGCCTCGATCATTGTCGCCTTCGATATGGCTCTGGGAAAAATCCTGCGTAGGATCGTGGAATGGACATTGACCCGACCCTAACAAAAAAATCGTCGTATTGGGTGCTGTCAAAAGAAAGTTTCAGGTTGGTATAAACCGACATTCATATCTCAGGGCATTCTAGCGGCAAGCCCCAAAGACCGCTTCAATAAATCCTAGAACTTCAGGGCCCGAACTCAAGGACCGTCGCTCCATTCTAATCCGCCCTGGCCTGCTCTGAAGCTTCCCCTTTCTAGTGGCGGCCACGTCCGGATGTCGCCAAAGTGTCGCATATCCCCCCCCTAAAGTTCTGAGGGAGCCTCGTAGATTCGCTTGCATCACCTAAGACGGAGATGATCATACCAACCCTGGAACGCGTCAGAACGACGCTGCAGGCAGTAAAGAGATATTGCTTTTTTTCAATCTATCCCCGCACTTAACCGCTGTGGTGGACCCGTTTCGGGAGCCTACTTTCTTCTTCAATATTGAAAAACTTGCGTTGGGAAATACCGAGACTTACTATTAAAGTGTGTATGATTACACCGCTTATAGAATCGCATAGCTTGCAATACTGCAATCCGACCATTTACCATCAACTAGCAGATAACGAAACCATCGATTAAATCATCAAGTCATCTGTTCCAAAAACCGCCATGATGGACAGAAAACAGGGTTTTCTACGATTTTCTTGGAAAGTCTTGAGTAGACAAAGGTGAATCAGGATTTGAAAATAAAAGCAGGCGTCAACACTCACCAATTAACGGTAGATGCCGTCCTTGAGTCTTTAAGAACCACGGAAAGCGGCCTTAGCGAGAGTGAGGCAACGGCCCGACTTGAAACTTATGGCCCAAACCGCTTGCCAGAACCAGTAGGACGCAGTGCTGTCTTACGGTTTCTTCTGCACTTCCACAATATTCTAATATACGTCCTATTGGGATCGTCCGTCATCACTGCAACTCTGGGTCACTTGATCGATACTTTCGTCATTTTGGCCGTTGTCGTGGTAAATGCCGTCATTGGTTTCATTCAGGAGGGGAAGGCGGAAAAGGCGATGGACGCCATACGCCAAATGTTGGCCCCGCGTGCGTCCGTCTTACGAAACGGGCGCCGCCAAAGCATAGATGCCCTGGATTTGGTACCGGGTGACATTGTGCTGCTTGAAGCGGGAGATAAAGTGCCCGCTGACTTGCGCCTCATTCAGGTCCGCGGACTTCAGATTCAGGAAGCGATACTTACCGGAGAATCTGTTCCTGTTGAAAAGCACATTCACGCCGTCGCGCCAGATGCAGCACTTGGGGACCGGGCGGGCATCGCATATAGTGGCACATTGGTGACTAGCGGGATAGGGATGGGCATCGTTGTCGCGACAGGATCCGATACAGAGATCGGACACATTAGTGGCATGCTTTCCCGTGTTGAAACGCTGACGACGCCTTTGTTGACGCAGATGAACGTGTTCGCCAGATGGCTAACAGTTTTGATTCTTCTGCTTGCTACAGCACTGTTGATCTTTGGGTATTTCGTCGAGCATTTTGAATTCTCGGAAATGTTCATGGCGGTTGTTGGGCTTTCGGTCGCCGCCATTCCCGAAGGATTGCCCGCTGTCCTGACTATCACCCTTGCGGTCGGTGTGCAGGCTATGGCTCGGCACAATGCAATCGTGCGGCGTTTGCCCGCTATCGAGACGCTGGGCTCGGTATCGGTAATTTGCACAGATAAAACAGGTACTCTTACCCGCAATGAGATGATGGTCACCTCTGTTGCGACGCAGGCCCGCGTATTTGCTCTTGAGGGCGTAGGATACGAACCAAACGGAGCCATCAAGCTAAATGATACCGTCGTTTCTCCGCGCGAAATTGCAATCCTTGAGAAAGTCGGTCGCTCAGCAGTGCTGTGCAATGATGCGGCGCTGCTTGAGTGTGATGGCGTGTGGACCACCGAAGGCGATCCGATGGAAGGCGCTTTGCTGGCGTTGGCCGGTAAATTAGGTATGAATACCAGCAATGAAGAGGCCGCTTGGACGCGTACCGACAGCATCCCTTTCGACGCCGAACACCGCTTCATGGCGACCCTGAATCATAACCATGAAGCCCACGCATTTATTTCCGTGAAAGGCGCGCCGGAACAGATCGTCTCTATGTGTAATGAGCAGTTCACCTTCTCGGGTGATACTGAACCGCTTGACGATCGGTATTGGCGCGAGCAAGTCGAAATGCTCGCCGCCCAGGGCCAGCGTGTTCTGGCTTTTGCTGTCCGCTCGGTGCCGCCGGAACATACAGTCCTTGAGTTTACCGATGTCAAAGGGACATTGACGTTAATTGGGCTGGTCGGGCTGATCGACCCGCCTCGCCCTGAGGCGGTCCAGGCCATAACGGAATGCCGTGGCGCAGGTATACGCGTGAAGATGATAACCGGTGACCACAAGGGAACAGCCGCTGCCATTGCCAGGCAGGTCGGTTTGCAAAACCCTGACACAGTACTGACCGGAGCCGACCTTGACGGTATGAATGACGCAGAGCTGGCTGCCGCCGTTCTAGATACCGATGTTTTCGCCCGCACGAGTCCTCAACACAAACTCAGGCTCGTGATGGCGCTCCAGTCGCATGGTATGACTGTTGCCATGACTGGAGATGGCGTAAACGACGCACCCGCGCTCAAGCGCGCCGACGCGGGCATCGCCATGGGAATGAAAGGCAGCGATGCGGCCAAGGAAGCGGCCGAATTGGTTCTTGCCGACGATAATTTCGCAACGATTGTTGCCGCTGTGCGCGAGGGACGCACTGTGTATGACAACATCAAGAAGGTCATTAGTTGGCTATTGCCAACGAGTGGCGGCGAGGCTATGACGATCATTGTCGCACTGCTTTTTGGCATGACGTTGCCAATCACCCCTATTCAGATACTCTGGATCAACCTGATAACTGCCGTCACGCTTGGTGTGGCTTTGGCTTTTGAACCCACAGAGATCGACACTATGCGCCGACAGCCTCGCCCAAGAAATCAGCCTCTCCTTACCGGAGAATTAGCGTGGCACATGGTATTGGTTTCTGTGTTGTTTATTTGCGGGGTGTTCGGTATCTATAATTACGCGATGGATCGGGGCTACTCGATAGAACTTGCCCGTACCATGGCCGTCAATACGCTGGTGGTAATGGAAATATTTCATCTCTTTTTCATTCGAAACATTTATGGCACATCGCTCACGTGGAAGGCGATGCGGGGCACGAAAGTCGTATGGGCAACGGTTGTCGTCGTCACCATCGCCCAGTTCGCCATTACCTATTTGCCGCCGTTGCAGAATGTGTTCGCGACCGAGGCGGTACCTTTGTTAGATGGCTTGCTGATAGTCGGGGTGGGTATTGCTCTGTTCGCAGTCATAGAAACCGAAAAGCAATTACGTCTGAGCTTTCGCCGCCGGTAGGTAGGAAATATAGATAGAACGCAGCTTTCATCGCGACGGAAGCACCGTGATCAGCCCCATCTGACCGGTCCAGTTTGAATGGCAGGTTTTTTGGAAATGGCAAATAAATGAAGTATTATCAACTTATCAGTGGTTCGAATCCACCCCTGAGCACCATTTATCAAATCTCCGGTATTGATGTCATTTTTCTTTCCGGCTTTTTGTCTCATTTTCGCTCCTTAAAAGCTACCATGAACCATAAACCCTCTCTTAGGCAATTCCCTCAACTAGGCCTATAAGCGCTGACGGGGAACGGCGTTTCTGGCCAAGAGGCGCATTGGGTAGCATTCTCGCTGTTCTGTTCATTGTTGATTTGTTCACAAAGGTTAGGGCATGAGGAAATCCCGTGTTATCTTTGACCAGGTAAAGAGTCGAATTGCACCTTTTCCTAATGAAGCCTTGATCGGAGAGCAATATGGGAAAAAAAGATGAAAGCACTGTCGGCAAATGTCCGGTGATGCATGGCGGCGCCACATCAATTGGAATGTCAAACATGGAATGGTGGCCTAACGCTCTCAACCTTGACATTCTACATCAGCACGATACCAAAACCAACCCGTTGGGTAAAGATTTCAATTATCGCAATGAGGTCAAGAAACTCGACGTGGAAGCGCTCAAGAAAGACCTTCACGCTTTGTTGACCGACAGTCAGAAATGGTGGCCAGCGGACTGGGAGCATTATGGTGGCTTGATGGTCCGCATGGCGTGGCTCGCCGCCGGCTCTTTTCGCCTT
Source organism: Sneathiella sp. (assembly GCA_021741195.1). GTDB lineage: Bacteria > Pseudomonadota > Alphaproteobacteria > Sneathiellales > Sneathiellaceae > Sneathiella. The sequence goes on from JAIOYL010000180.1 coordinate 6,509, forward strand.
GCCGACGGCCGTGGCGGTGGCGGTACCGGCAATCAGCGGTTCGCCCCGCTTGATTCTTGGCCCGATAATGTCAGCCTCGACAAAGCCCGCCGCCTACTGTGGCCGATCAAGAAGAAATATGGCAACAGGATCAGCTGGGCCGACCTCATCATCCTCGCCGGCAATGTCGCCTATGAATCCATGGGCCTGAAGACTTTCGGCTTTGGCTTTGGCCGCGAAGACATCTGGCATCCGGAAATCGACACCTATTGGGGCTCGGAGAAGGAGTGGCTTGCCAAGGATCGTTATACGGATGCTGGCGATGAGGCCTCACTCGAGAATCCGCTCGCGGCGGTGCAGATG